>NZ_WKZJ01000020.1:0-328 GCF_009679715.1 Faecalibacterium sp. BIOML-A1 | reverse complement strand
GAACTGACCACCACGGAGAAAGTCGGTCACACCACCTACACCGTGACCGGCAGCTATGAGGGCAAGGAATCCTTTTTGAAGAAGCTGGAGCGCATTGTTGCCAAGAACGCCCAGCAAAAATTTGAAGATGAGGGTGCAGACGAATGACAACTGCGCCCAATTCTGCTATACTTGACCCGTTAACCAATCCTGTACTGACAGTTGCTCCACAGAGTAAGGAGGACACAACAATGTCTGGAGCAACGAATAAGATCACCGCACTTTACTGCCGACTGTCGCAAGAGGACGCACGGCTCGGCGAAAGCCTGTCCATTGAGAACCAGAAGGC
>NZ_WKZJ01000001.1:0-461020 GCF_009679715.1 Faecalibacterium sp. BIOML-A1 | reverse complement strand
AAACAAACAGCGGCCCCGCAGACCTTTTTCAAAGTCTGCGGGGCCTTGTGCTGTGGGGCTATTTTACCTGCACGGTCATGGTTCGGTCACTGCCCGGTAGCCGCGGATGACGCGCCACTTGGCAACGCCCTTGTCCGGCTTAAAGCTGCCGTCGGCGCGGGCTTTCAGGTAGCCCTGCTCGATGGCCCACTGGGCGGCTTGGGCCAGCTCCGGGTCGGCTACGTCCGCAAAGGCGGGCAGAGTGGCCGGGGCCGGGCGGCCTGCGGTGTTCCAGAGGAGCATTGCCAGCTCGGCGCGGGTATGGGGCACGGCCACTCCTGCAGGCAGGAGCTGGTCAAGGATGAGCTCCGTGCCCACCTGATAGGCCACGACGCCCGCCACGCCCACGACTGCGCCGACCGCAAGAAGGGTGCCGAAGCCGTCTCCGCCGTCTCCGCCGTCTCCGCCGCCCTCGTCGCTCTCGGCGGTGCGCCAATGGCCATAGAAGGTCACGTCCCGGTCGAGGTTGCCCACATGGTCCGCGCCCGGGCCCATGTAGTAGGGGCTATCCTCCAAGCGGGTGCCGTCTTCGAGGAACCAGCCCTCAAAGAGGCGGGCTTCCTCCTCGCTGCCGATGATCGCACCGGGGATCTGCATCGATGGCTCCGCTTTGTCCCCCGGGCGGACGACCCAGTAGGCCGTATAGTCTGTGGGGGCCTGCTCCGGCCGGGCGATCTTCGCCTTCTTGCTCTCGTTTACTTTGCCTTCCACCAGAGCGAGGCCGTCCAACGTTCCGAACTGGTAGATGGTTCCTTCCGGGCAGGTTTTCTTTCCGGCAAGCAAGTCCTCTATGGTTCGGTTGCGCTCGGTATGACGAATCTTTGCATTGCGAGCGTTCTGGTTCTCCACAAAGTGAGCGTAATGGATTTCATAGAACATCTTCTCCACATCGCTGAATGCGGCAGTCTGTTTATCCTTGTCGGATGCCGAACGGATGCCATGATAGCAGTCCCAGTAGATGTTACCTTTAGCTCGTTCCGGGTCAATGTGCTCGCTGTTGGAAAGGTTGAAACTGCGGTCATTGTGCTTGGGGTTATAGGTGCCGTGGGTTCCGGCTCGTCCATTGTGTCGTGTTAATTTCAGATAGACATCCCTCTTTTCCTGTATTTTTGTGTACGGTCACTCATGCTATTAGATCACAAGAGTAATACAATTCTTCCAAGCAAAGGGTCATGCATTTCAAGATCAAGTCTTGAAATCTTCTTTCGGAATCGAGAGGTAGTCCTTTCAAAAAAGGATTTATGTGGTTGTCATACTGCAAAGAAAGTGACCTATCGCTCCTTCCCTCAGTGGGAGATCATGGCGTTTGTCGCTTTCCGCTTAGAAGAGTTTGCTTTCGCTCTGCAAGAAAAGTATAACAGAGAAACTTGGAATCGAACAGGAACTGAGAGTTCCTAATTTTCGGTGAAAGTAGGAAGCATCGTTCCCATTTCTTGTTGCATCCCTATTCTTTCTTTGCGGGGAATCATTAAGATGCTGCATCTCTGTAATTATCATAGCACCTGAAATTGCAAAAGTCGTGGGCTTCGTAGGCCTATTATTGTCCCCCTAAGTGAACCCGTTTTGATTACTTTTTCCTGATTTTGGTATAAGGTTTAGCAGGAGCTTCTTTCATTTCAACAGCTTGCCGGGAGAGTGCGCAGCAGCGGAGCTGCTGGATCTGCCGCCATTTTGCGCCAGATAATACCCAGTAGGATATGACGCACAGCGTCATATCACTGGGCAAGGCGTTCCCCCTTGACTCCCTTCAAAGGGCTGCGGTCTCGCCTGTCGGCTCGGTCGGTGCTTCAAAATACCTGCGGCCTTTTGAGGTCGCCACTGGCGACCCGCACCTCTGCACTCTTGCTCCGGGCAAGCTGTCCAGAAAAACAGCTCGTCCGGCTCCGATGTAACGAGAACTGACAAATTCGTCCGTTTTCGTAATCGTATAGCACAAAAAGGCGGCCATCTGCACCCATGCAGACAGCCGCCTTTGGTTTTATGCCGTATTCTATTTCTCAGTCTCTGAAAATCTTATCCAGTTCCCTTTCCATGGTGCCCGCCTTGGCAAATTCCAGCGTATCCGCCTGACGGATATGGTGGGCGGTGATGCCGTGATTCTTTGCAAAACCCAGAATGTAGCTGATGGCAATACGGTAGATGATCTCGGTCGGAGCAAGGCCATAGACCTGCTTAGCAAAGATATGTTCCAGCCGGGCGTTATCGTCCGGGAAGATTTGCCGCATCTTCTCGCTGCGGTAAAGGCGCTTGACGATTTCCGTAATGTACAGGCCGGACTTCATGTAGGGGTCCAGGAAGGTCTTGCCGGGGTCATCGAAGCAGCCGGGGTTTTCCTGCTCCAGCAGGTCCACCATCTTTTTCACCACCCATTTGGGGGTAAAGATCTGGTTGGTTTTCTGGGGCGGGATGTAATCGAAGATATCCTCGGTGCGGCTCTCGTCAAAGTAATCCGCCAGCTTGACCTTCAGGTTCAGGAATTCCTTCACCGAATCGTCAAACACCACCGGGTCGAACAGGTGGCCTGCAAAGTGCTCCTCCTGTCCGGTGGCTTGGTTGATGTACGGCCCGCCGTCCCGCAAAAAGCGGAACTGTTCCAACGTGATGCTGGTGACCTCCTGAAAGACCTTGTCCGGGATGATCTGGTCAAAATTCGCCAGTGTCACGGTCTCGTCGCCATACGCCATGAGGAAGGACGGGATGGTGCGGGAGAAGCCCCGCAGATGGTCACGGACGGTGTCCTCGTAGCCTTTTTTCTCCTGCTCCTTCTGGTTGGTCTCCACGGTGCGCACGATGGTCTGCTGCATCTCCTGCGCCGTCTGCTGGATGGTGGATTGCAGCGTCTCCATCAGGGCGGCGGTGCTCTGCTGCTGCTTTGCGTCAAACTCCCGGTTCACCTGCTGGCGCTGCTGGGCAGTGGTGCAGCTTTGCAGCAGCCGGGTGCGCTGGGTCTCCAACTGGCTCTGATCGATGCGGTAGTTGTCCACTACCTTGTTCACCGCTACGTCCATTTTGGCCTTGGCGGCGCTCTCAAACCGCTTCTGGTCGGACAGCTTCAGGTCGCGGCCATACTCCTGCTTTGCCTGCTCCACCATGGGGGTGATGATCTCCTTGGTGATGCTCTTTTTCAGAGGTTCCAGATGCTCTTCTTTGGCAGGAGCCGGGGCATCGGTGAGGTCTTGCAGGGCGGTGTCCAGTGCCGGAGTGCTTTCGTAAATTTTTGCCCCGAACACATCCGCCGCCTTGCCGATGACGTAGCCCTCATCCAAATCCACCTCGCCCTTGTCGTTCAGGGAGAGGTCTGCGCCGGTCTCCGGGGTGATCTGGATGGGCTTTGCCTTTGCCTCGCTGATGGGCTGGAAGTTTTGCAGAATGTCCAGCACCTCCTGCGGGGCACTGAATACGTTGGAAATGTTCTGGAACAGGAAGTTGCTCTGGAAGCCCATCCGCACCACTTCTTTGGACTTGATTTTCCGGGGGATGCTGAGGACTTTTTCTGCATCCAGCGGGATCATCTCCCCTTCCTCGTCCTCGCCGATGACCGGGAAGAAGTTGAGCAGATTCTGAATGTGCGCCTTGCGCTCCTCGGTGTCGCCCTTGCCGCTGGCGGTGTCCTGTGAAAGGTCGTTGGCGAACTGCTCGTAGATCAGCAGGGTGCGAGCGGGGTCAAAATCGAACACATAGGCGTTCTCTTTGCGGCGGAAGGTGCCGTTTTCGTGGAAAAGGCAGGGGTTCTGGGCACGGAACGCCGCCTGCATATACAGTGCCGGGCTTTTCAGGTTGGAGAGCATCAGCACCGCCGACCACTCCGGGATGGTGACACCGGTGGTGAGCTGCCCCACCGACAGGGTGATGGTCTTTTCGTGGTGGGCGATGGCGGCTTTTACCCGGTCAAAGCTCTTCTGGTTCTCGTCCGTGTCGTCCAGCTTGCCGTCACCGGCAGCAAGGATCACCTCATAGTCCCGGAATACCGGGTGCGCCTGCAGCTTTTTCGCCAGCGCTCTGGCGCTGTCCACCCGGTTCAGCAGCCAGAAGGTGTGCTTCAGTTCGGCACGCAGCTCCGGGGTGGAAAACGGAAATTTGTTCTGGGTGGTCATGGCATCCAGAAAGCGGTCCACCTCGGCTTCGTGCTCAAAGCTGCCGCTGGGCTTTACCTTGAAGAACTCGTTCAGGTCAAAGGCAAATTCCTGCGTTTCGCCGTCGATCTCTACCCCCTGCTGGATCTCGTCCCGGATGATCTCGGACATCTGGTAGGTGTAGAGGTTGAGCATGGGGAGGTTTGCGTAGGGGTTCTGCTGCCCCGGTGCGCCCTGCCAGTTCCGCTTGGCTGCTTGCTCGTCGGCGTAGGTCCAGTTAAAGATGGCATCCCCGGCAAACTTGTCGTTCGCCAGCGCCTTGAAGGGCGTGCCGGACAGGTGCAGCGTGAAGCGGCGGCGGATGTGGTCAAAGGCAAGGTCGGTCTTGTAGGTGTCCACGCCCTCGTGGGCTTCGTCGATGACCAGCACATCCCAGTTCAGCTCGGTCAGGTGTTGCAGCTTGTCGTACTCGCCGCCGAAATACTTTGAGCCTTTCATGTCCTGCAGGCTGACGAACTCAATGCGCTTATACAGTTTCTCGCCCTGTGCGGCGGCATCCAGATAGCCCTGCTCGTCCAGCACATGGGGCTGCCCGGCAAGGGCATCCACATGGCTGACGAACAGATAGCCGGACTCCCTGCCCAGAAAGCGCACATAGTCGCTGTACCAGCTATTGACGATGGCTGGGCGGTTGGTGACGATAAGCACCGTCTGTGCATCGACCTGCTTGCAGAAGTCGTAGACGGAGAGGGTCTTGCCAAAGCGGGGCTTGGCGTTCCAGAGGTATTCCCCGCCGGGGTGGTTCAGGTAATAGGTCTTGGTGTCATGGACAGCCCTTGCCTGTTCTTCCCGCAGGGTGTAGGCGATGGCGGCATCCAGCTGCACGCGCCCCCGGTTCATGCGGAAATCCTGAAAATACCGCCGGGACTGCTGCCCATCCAGATGGAACCACTCGTTTTTGCGGTCGTTCTCCACGTTCAGCTTGCGGAGGTAAGCGTGGAAATCGTGGTCGGTGAACACCTCGCCGCTGCCGTCATCGTAGACGGCATTGCCCCGCCACTCCTCATGGAACAGCACATCGGCGGTGTGGGTCTGCTGTTTCAGACGTTTGTCCACCGACTGCTCGGTGTAGCCGATCTTCGTCCAGCCGTTGTGCCGGGCAATTTCCGGGGTGGTATAGGCGTAGATCATGGGCACCACCTGCCGGGCAGTGCGCAGGGTTATGCCAGCCATTATGCCATCTCCTTTACATGGGTCTCGATAAATTCGATCTCGTCAGCGGTCAGGTCATATTCGCGGTAAAGCTGCCGGTCGATTTCCGCCACCGACTTGCTCCAATCAATGTCGGAATGGGCGGTAAAGTCTTGAAGGGGAACGTATTTCCATTTGTCTGGTGTAATATCTTGTGTAGTTTTCAAAACACCTAATAATGCCCGTGCAAATTTTGTTTTTATGTATTTTAATGCTGCATCCATCTCATACTCGGAGTCTAGGATACCAATGCTCAGAAATGTTTCAGTTGAACCAACTCCGGGTGTTGCCGTGATTGGTGACGATATTACTTCTCCAAACGCACCTATTCCATTTGCTTTCGGAATAAACAGCTTGAATTTATCAAGGTTTTTCACCTTGTTGACATAATCCCTTCTCACATACTTATATGCACGTTCATTGTTTGTTCGTCCTAATATTCGGATATAATCGTTTCCATCTGTTGGCTTCGCATCAAAAAATATTTGTGGCAATCGGTCAAATATATTTGTTGCCATATCGTAAGCATGACCCTTACTCAACTGACCAATTGCTTCTGGATGATCCTCGTGCATTTTGTCGGTCAATCTATATGCTGTTCTCGTCACCACAATATTGCTTAACGAAATAAAATCAGCCGTTTCTGTGACCTTATGGAGAATCGCATTCAGTTTTGCATATTTAGTAAACACTCCGATTGCGCCAAAATCCGAACAGCTATCCCTATATGAAACAACCACTCCTCCTTTAATGTCAGTATTCGGGAAAATCGAGCTTGCATCAGCTTCATAGTGCAAAACCTTAAAGTGCGGGTCACTCAGCATTTTCTCATTCCATGCTTTTGGCGTAGAGCCAGCATTGAACAAAAAACGTGCAGGGTGAATCATTTCCACCTTATCTGCAATTTCATAAGACGCATCCAGAAATTTGTTATATACTGGCGGTGCAAAGCCTTTGTTATCGCCAAGGGTTTCATCCTGATACGGCGGGTTTCCGATGACATAATCAAACTTCATGCTGGTACTCCCTTCCTGAATGGTTTCAAAGTTCTGGGCGGTTCCATGGCTGCCCTTGCGCCAGTTTTTCACTTTACAGGATACCGTGGGCGGCTGCGGCTCTGTCGCCCCGAACATGGAAAAGAGGTCAAGCTGTTCTGTCTCCGGCTGGGGCTTGCCGCCGGGCACAGACAGGTGCAGGCCGTCCATCTGCCACAGGTTCCAGCTGATGATGTTGGCGATAGGTTGTAACTCTTCTTTTGTGGGTTTGCGCTGCCACCGGGCTTGCAGATGCTCTGCATAGGTCAGCAGCAGGTTGACCCGTGCCAGCAAAAGATTATCTCCCTGATACTCGTAGCCGTAGGTGGACTGCACCGCATGGGTGGCATATTTGCGCCATTCGTCCTCTGTGGCGGCGTTCTCGCTTACCACCCGCAACTTGCGGTCCAGAATGCCAATGCGCCGGGCTACCGGAATCATCTCGCCGGTGGCGGCATCGTACCGGGACGCCAGAAAGGGGGCTTCGCCGCAGGTCACCTCCAAGCGGCGGCTCTGCACATACTGCACCCATGCCGGGGTCCTGCCCCCGCAAGCCGGGAACTGCACCGGCGTTTCCACCGTCTGCCAGCCTTGGGGCAGCTCCACCGTGAACTGCCCGGCGCTCTCCTCTGCCCCCAGCCCACGGAACCAGTCAGCATCCAGTGCGTTGTTCATCTTGTTGCAGACCCATGCGGGGCTGAACACCTCGCCTTTTTTGCGGGTGCGCTGCTGCTGGGTGTCGGTCTGCTTCATCATCCGGGGCAGCACCACCTCGTAGTGGGTCAGCCCGAGCTGCTGGGTGGTGATCTGCGATCTATCCGTCACCGGTTCGTACATCACCGTTTGCAGTTCCTCCGGCGGATCGGTGGCCCAGATGATGTTTTTACCGGTGGAGTGGTCTTTTAGAAGTATATCCAGCACCGCCTGCACTTCCGGTGCGTGAAAGTCGATCAGTTGTTCCAACGGGGATTCCCTCGCTTTGCCTTAGCGTTGCGGCGGAAGTGATAATGTTCTTAGCACTTTCAGCCTATACTAACAAGTATCTTATCACTTTTACAGTCAATTCACAAGAATTTCGGCGTTTTTTGCCAAAAGTAATAAGATTCTCTATACTTGAAAGCAAAGAAGGGTGGTGCGCTAGATGATTGGTGAGCGGCTGGCAGAATTACGAAAGCTGAATGGTGAAAAGCAACAAGTGTTAGCAAAAGCTCTTAGTGTTTCGGTTTCTACTGTCCGCAGTTGGGAGCACGACAAAAGTTCTCCTGACCATTCAACACTGGTTGCAATTTGCAGACGCTATCATACTTCTTCTGATTTTCTGTTAGGTTTGTCCGATTACGATCCCTCCGACAAAGCCCGCATCCAGCGCCAGCGCCTGACCGAAGAAGAACAGAACGAGATGCACCGCTACGAAGAATATCTGTTGTGGAAACGCAAAAAATAAGCCGCCCAGCGAGACCGTAAGGTCGCTGGGCGGTTATTTTTGCTATATCGTTATCAGTTTTTACTTAAAATGGTCTGAATCGTCTGTGCATCTTTCAAGTCGTTTGCATGATTATATTTTTCCACATGTCCATATGCATCTAGCTCTTTCTCAGTCGCAAATGATAGCACCGATGTGTACCCCGTTTTATCATCTGATTCATCGGCAAAAAACAATGTAGTTGTGCCATCCGCTACCTTTACATCCGCTAGCTTGCAGTTAAACATACCAAAAATAGAGGGACACTTAAACTCTTGTCCCATAATATTAAATTTCAGATCTCCTGTGTATTGAAAATACATCGGTTTTCCAATAGAATCTTTTATTCGGTTTGTACTCTCTGCATTCCATTCGGATGATATAGAGGTTATTTTATGCTCCTCTCGTATAGGTTTTTTCAAAATAATTGTTTGGTATAACTTTTCAATATTATATATGGTTTCCAATTCGGGGGCATTCTTTATTGGACTAAATGCCAATCCTAATGCAGTTTCCACTTGCAATACCTTTTTCCAAAAATCCAAAGTATGTTTATCAAATTTGTCTTTTGGCTCATCCGGTATTACGTTAGAGGGTATCCTTTCGCCCATTAAATATCCATTGCCATCTATAAATGCATTGAAAATTTCCACAACTTCTACAATCTCACGAACAGATTTAGCGTAGCTTAAATTATAGGTTAATTGTACATGGCTACTCTCCTTCTCCTCATCCAACGAGATTTTCAGTTTTAATGGTTTTTCATTTTCACTTTCAAAGTGTATTTCCGTCAAACTAGCATACGGTTGCTGCTTCAGTTTCAACGTGTAAGCGTATTTATCAGATGCAATCTTAATGTCATGTGGTTCCGGAAAAGGTTCTGGAACTAGAAAAAATTTCATATTTTTTTTCTTGATTGGATTATATATGTTCTTATAGAAGTTTTCTACTGGCATTTCCTGACCATTGACTATAACATACCCCTCTTTATCCAATTTAACATTTAGTTTCATCTGAGCATTATAAATAAACTGGTAAAACTCATCCCCGTTAAGATTTTCAACCTGTTTTTTTATTGACTTAGGGATTTCGATGCTGAATCCCCCCATTGTCACTGGCTTTCCATCAGCACTCAATATTACGCTTCCGTCTTTGCCCGGAATATATTTCGTTCCTTTCGGAACGGTCGAATTCAAATATTCTATTACTCCCTTTGGCACCTTCTTCTCAGCTTTAGGTTCTGTTTTGAAAACCTTATTAAAATTTGGAATCATTAAAAGTCCTCCCGTTTTTGAGACCACACAATTACTTTCGACAGAATTTCAGATTTATCTTCAATTCCCCATAAGTCAATTGCTCGACTTAATTCTCGGTACTCGTCTATTGTTTGAATCACAATATGTTTTATATCCGAATATTCAAAGACAAGTGAAACTTCTCTTCTAAAATTCATTGATTCACTGGCCAGTTGCATAAAATTTGCATTGTTTATATCTGGATTCAATATTACCTGAGCAAGTTCAAGTGGCTCAACATCTGGAATATACCGCCATTCGCACTCATCCATAAAGCATTTTTTTGACATTTTTCCACTTTTTCTGTTTCTTATTTTCCCTTGATATGGTTTATAGTACATCAGTTCATGTAAAAGATAGTTTTTTAACATCTCATGAGTTTTTGATTCTGATTTTTCCTCGTTCAACACACTTTCAAAAACTGTGCTGATATCCTTTCGGAGATCAGATGTCTCGTTCAGGTAATGTATTGGTTGGATATTGTGATCCATCCCCCATTTTTTACGAAATGCAATTCCGTAGTCACCATACCAATCCATATGCAGATTAAGTTTCTGTAGGTTAATGTCGCAAAAACATTTCATTGGATAAGCTAAAGATTTCACTCCCTTAATTTTCAAATAACCTATATCTTCTTCGCAATATCTCGGCGATACCATTTTATACTGCAAACAGTTCAAAAGATATTCCAATTTAGGCATAAATGTAAACAATATATCTGGATGAACCTTAGATGGAATATGTTTTGGGACTTTGTTTCTTTGCTCATTCGGGTTAATTTTGCCTAAGTTAAGCGTATCCTTCATTATAGTTGTCCTTTGCTGCCACTTTCCTAGTATCTATCACTTTATATCATCAATTCGATATACTCCCACTATCCATCCAGTGCTCGAAAGCTACGATACTGCTCGTCGATTTCCTTCATGTTGTAGTCCATCAGGCCGGGAATCCCCATTTCGCCGCCGCATTCGTTGCAGAAAACAGCTGTGATCTCAAAAGTATACTCTTTACCCCGAATAGTCTGGTTGATTTTGATTTTCTTCAAGGTGTAGTTTGTTTCTCTGCGGCATTCTGTGCAGAAATCCCTCTGATTTTCCATGGCGGCACGCTCCCTTCCGGTTTTACATTCTTTTTTATTATTGTATCCCTACCTTTGTTTTTCGTCAACAATAAAGCCGCTGACAGTCTGCCGCTCGCAGAATCCATCAGTGGGTTTCATGAGTCTTCAAATCCCCTAGACACAAAAAATCGGCACCCGCTTTTCAGCGAGTGCCGATTTTGTTACCCTATAGTGCGCTTTGATTTTTGGCGTAAGTGGCGTAAGTTTGGCGTAAATCCGCTTTTGCGCGCTCCAAAAATCAAGGATTCATGCGGTTTTTAGGCAGTTATTAGTACATACCGCCCATGTCACCGCCTGCAGCAGCGGGTGCAGCAGGGGGTTCCGGCAGATCAGCGACCAGGCTTTCGGTGGTCAGCACCATCTCAGCGACGGAGGCTGCGTTCTCCAGAGCGGAACGGGTGACCTTGGTGGGGTCAACGATGCCAGCAGCGATCATATCGTCCACAAAGACCTCATTCTGAGCATCAAAGCCGTAGTTGGGCTTGTTGGCAGAGATGATCTTGTCGATGATGACGCTGCCTTCCAGACCGGCATTCTTAGCGATCTGGCGCAGAGGAGCTTCCAGAGCTTTCAGAACGATCTTGGCACCGGTGCGCTCGTCGCCTTCCAGCGTGTCGCACAGCTCGCGCACAGCGGGAATCGCATTGATAGGAGCAGTGCCGCCGCCAGCAACAACACCTTCCTGAACAGCAGCCTTGGTTGCGTTCAAAGCATCCTCAATGCGCAGCTTCTTGTCCTTCATCTCAACTTCGGTAGCAGCGCCGACCTTGATGACGGCCACGCCGCCAGCCAGCTTTGCCAGACGCTCCTGCAGCTTTTCACGGTCGAAATCGCTGGTAGCGGCCTCGATCTGGCTGCGGATCTGAGCGATGCGGGCTGCGATGGCATCCTTATCGCCTGCACCGCCAACGATGGTGGTGTTCTCCTTGGAGACCTTCACCTGACGGGCATGGCCCAGCATCTGGACGGTAGCATCCTTCAGCTCATAGCCCAGATCGGAGGAGATCACGGTGCCGCCGGTCAGGGTTGCGATATCCTGCAGCATTTCCTTGCGGCGGTCGCCAAAGCCGGGAGCCTTGACAGCGCAGACGTTCAGGGTGCCGCGCAGGCGGTTGACGATCAGAGTGGACAGAGCCTCGCCCTCGATATCCTCAGCCACGATCAGCAGCTTCATACCATTCTGCATGACCTGCTCCAGCAGAGGGACCAGATCCTGAATCACGCTGATCTTCTTATCGGTGATCAGGATAGCGGCGTTGTCCAGGTCAGCCACCATCTTGTCGGTATCGGTGACCATATACGGGGTGAGGTAGCCGCGGTCGAACTGCATGCCTTCCACGATCTCGTTGTAGGTCTCAGCGGTGGTCTTGTTCTCCTCAATGGTGATAACACCATCGGAGGTGACCTTCTCCATAGCCTCGGCGATCAGACGGCCGATCTCGGGGTCGCCTGCAGAAATAGTGCCGACGCGGGCGATATCGTTGCTGTCCTTCACCTTCTGGCTGTGAGCCTTGATGGTCTCAACAGCCTTGGCAACAGCCTTGCTCATGCCGCGGCGGATATCCATGGGGTTTGCACCGGCGGTGACATTCTTCATGCCCTCGGTGACCATGGCCTGTGCCAGAACGGTTGCGGTGGTGGTACCGTCGCCTGCTGCGTCGTTGGTCTTGGTAGCGACTTCACGCACCAGCTGTGCGCCCATGTTCTCGAACTCGTCCTTCAGCTCGATCTCCTTGGCAATGGTCACGCCATCGTTGGTGATGACCGGTGCACCGAACTTTTTGCCCAGCACCACATTGCGGCCCTTGGGGCCCAGGGTGATCTTAACGGTGTTTGCCAGGGTATCGATACCGGCACACAGTGCCTTGCGGGCATCCTCGCCCTGCTTGATCTGCTTAGCCATAATCAAATCGCTCCTTTAAAGCTCAATTTTCAAATATCAGAGGGGAAACTGCTCAGTCCTCAACGACTGCCAAGATATCGCCCTGACGGACGATGGTGCACTCTTCGCCGTCCACCTTGACCTCGGTACCGGAGTACTTGCTGGTGAGGACCTTGTCGCCGACCTTCACAGTCATCTTGACTTCCTTGCCGTCCACAACGCCGCCGGGGCCGACAGCGATGACCTCAGCCACCTGGGGCTTTTCCTTAGCACTTCCGGTCAGGATCAGACCGCCCTTGGTGGTCTCCTCAACCTCAACAGCCTTAATGACAACACGGTCTGCAAGAGGAATGATCTTCATAGTTCTTGCCCTCCTATAGTAAAAATATAATTTAAAACTTTGCTGTGTCCAAAGGGCCTCATGTCGGCCCTTTGGTTCTTTAGCACTCCATTTCTCTGAGTGCTAAGTGTATTGTACTCATCTTGACCCAAAAAATCAAGACCTTTTTTGCTTCTTTTTGTTAAGAATTTATGACAGATGAAAAAATCAGCCGTACAGCGAAAAAGAGACAGCTTTCTTCTTGGACAAAAAAGCTGTCTCTTCTTCTGGTTTTTCATGTTCGGTCTGCACTCTGTGCCGTCCTCTGCGCTGCAAAGCGCTCAAAAGCAGGCTTTGGCAGAAGGATGCGCCCTGCCAGCGGCTGTACCTGTACAGTGATCTGCTCCTTGGGTGCGCATTCACCGTCTGCCGTGGCAACGATCGGCCCGCGGCCATCCGCAGCGTGCAGGCTCACCTGCTTTGCGCGGCGGTAAATGAAATACGGCTCTGCAGCCCTGACGAGCTGACCGTTCTGGAAGTGCTTGCCGCTCTTGTACATTCCCAGCAGCTTTGCAATGGTCACGCGGCTCACCTTGCGGATGATATATACATCCAGCCAGCCGTCGTCGGGCTGTGCTTCCGGCGCTGCACAGAAACCGCCGCCATAGGTGCGGCCATTGCAGATGGCACACATCAGGCAGTCCACATCCAGCGTTTCACCATCGATGGTGTACTCCACCCTGCGGCCGATGTGTCCGCACAGCTGTTCCACAATGGAAAGCACATAGGCCATCTCGCCGCCGCACAGCGGGATGCGCCGGAACTTCGGGATGCCGTAGGCAACCTGCGCATCCAGACCGGCAGCGCAGATAGTGGCCGAAAGGCCAAGGCTGGTCTGCATCAGATCGATGCTCACCGGCCCACCGGCCAGCTGGGCATCCAGATCCAGAAACTCTTCCTTTGTACCAAAGGTGCGCAGAAAATCGTTGCCGCTGCCAAAGGGCAGACAGCCCACGGCTGCATTTGCATAGCCATAGATCCCGGTGAGCGCTTCGTTGAAGGTGCCGTCGCCGCCGGCAGTGAAGACCCGCAGTTCTTCCCCGCTCTGCCGGGCCTGCTGCGCAGCGGCATTGGCCAGCTCCCGGGCATGACCGGCGTGATTTGTGACCTGAATGGTATATTCTTCCGGCGCAAGCCCTGCACGCGCGGCGGCAGCATTGATCTGCTGCGGCAGCGTACGGGTGCAATCGGCCTTACCGGCAGTTGGGTTCAAAAGAAACAATGTGCGCATGGACTTCCTCCTGCAATTCTATTGCTTCTATGATAACAGAAAACCAAAAGGATGCAAGAGCCAATCTCACAATGTCCCTGCCCCGTACGCACAAAAAAGGAGCGGATGTCTCCGCTCCCCCCTGCAGACAAAAAAATACCGCCCCGGGTCTTGTAACTCAGGGCGGTCCTTTTGAGCTTCAGATGCTTTACAGTGTTGCGGTTTCGTCCTCCCGCAGGACGATAGCACCATCCGCTGAACAGTCCGCTGTCCAGTGCTGGCCCACGCAGGCCGTGCCGGATGCGATCTGATCCGCAAGTGCCTGCTCCACTGCCCTGTCCACTGCGCGGCGCAGTTCTCTGGCCCCGTAGGCAGAGCGGGCCTTTGCTGCCAGCGC
This sequence comes from Faecalibacterium sp. BIOML-A1, assembly GCF_009679715.1. Classification (NCBI taxonomy): domain Bacteria; kingdom Bacillati; phylum Bacillota; class Clostridia; order Eubacteriales; family Oscillospiraceae; genus Faecalibacterium; species Faecalibacterium sp. BIOML-A1. Next base: position 446,878 of record NZ_WKZJ01000001.1, on the reverse strand, counting down.
CTGCCCTACCCGCGGTGTGTGATGCAGCTGGTAGCCGCTGCGGGCGGCACGCTGCTCCAGCTGGCACAGCATTTTTTCGGCAATGGCGCACAGGCTGTCGTCGGCCAGCGGACGGAATACGATCATCTCGTCCAGACGGCCTGCCAGCTCTGGCCGGAACCACTTTTTTGCCTCCTCAATGGCCTGCGCAGACTGCTTTTCAAATACGGCTTCGCTGCCCGCCGCAAAGCCCAGCGGCGTGCTCTGACCCGCCAAAAAACGTGCGCCGAGGTTTGAGGTGAGCAGTACGATGGTGTTGCGGAAATCCGCCTTGCGGCCCATGGCATCGGTCAGCTGGCCATCTTCCAGTATCTGCAAAAGGATGTTTTGAATGTCCGGGTGTGCCTTTTCGATCTCGTCAAACAGCACCACACTGTAAGGGCGGCGGCGCACTGCTTCGGTCAGCTGTCCGCCCTCGTCATGGCCCAGATAGCCCGGCGGCGCACCCAGCAGCCGGGCAGCGGTGTGCTGCTCCTGATACTCCGACATATCAAATTTGAGCAGGGCCTTTTCGCTGCCGAACCAGCTGACCGCCAGCGCCCGGGCAAGAGCCGTTTTGCCCACTCCCGTGGGGCCAAGAAACAGCATGGCACCCATGGGCCGGCCCGGCTCGCCAAGACCGGTGCGGCTGCGCCGGATGGCACCTGCCACCGCAGCCACAGCCCGGCTCTGGCCCACGATCTCGGCGTTGAGACGTTCTTCCAGCTTGTCCAGTCGTTCCCGCTCCTGCTCACCTACCCGCTCCACCGGCACACCGCTGGCCTGCGCCACCACATGGGCGATATCGTCCGGCATCAGCGTGGGCTTTGACTGCTTTGCCTGCTCGGCCCGGATGCGTGCCGCCGCACAGGCTTCGTCCACAAGGTCGATGGCCTTATCCGGCAGAAAGCGCCCCGGCAGATACCGCACCGAAAGCTCCACCGCAGCCTGCAGCGCTTCCGGCGGAAGGCAGACATTGTGGTAGCGCTCATAGCGCGGCGCAAGCCCGTTGAGGATATCCAGCGCCTGCGCAGGCGTAGGCTCCTCTACCTGCACCTTGCCGAAACGGCGTTCCAGTGCGGCATCCTTCTGGATGTGGGTGCGGAACTCTTCGGTAGTGGTAGCGCCGATAATTTGTATCTCGCCCCGGGCCAGCACCGGTTTTAAGATGCTGGCTGCATCGATGGCGCCCTCCGCCGCACCGGCACCCACGATGGTGTGGAACTCGTCTACGAACAGGATGGAGTTGCCGTCCCGCACCAGCTCTTCCAGCAGGTTCTTGAACCGCTCCTCAAAGTCACCGCGGTATTTGGTGCCCGCCACAAGGCTGGCCATATCCAGTGCCAGCAGACGGCGGCCCTTGAGCGCACGGGGCACACGATCCGTGGCAATGCGCTGGGCCAGTCCTTCGGCAAGGGCGGTCTTGCCCACGCCCGGCTCCCCCACAAGGCAGGGGTTGTTCTTCTGACGGCGGCATAAGATCTCCACCATGCGGTCCAGCTCTGCTTCCCGGCAGAACACCGGGTCCAGTTCCCGTTCCGCAGCACGGCGGGTCAGATCCCGGCAGTACTTATCACTGGCGCGGCTGCCGCGCGGCGCACTGACCGTGGTCCGCATCTGATACGGCAGTACGAACTGCCCGGACAGCTGGCGGCATTCCCGCACGGCATCTGTGAGCTGCACGCCCATGGATGCCAGCAGGATGCCTGCTGTGCAGCCGTCATCCTCCAGCATGGCGCAGAGCAGATGTTCCGGCTCGGCCCGGTTCAGGTGCGCGTTCTGTGCCCCGATGATGGCGTAATCCATGGTGCGCTTGAGGTCCGGCGCAAGAGCGTAGCGATCCAGATGCAAAGCCGGTGCGCGGCGGCTCTCGGCCAGCTGACGGCGCACCTCCGGTTCCCGGATCTGCTTACCCTCCAGAAACCGTGCTGCCGCCCCGTGATCCTGCTGCAGGATCGCCAGCAGCAGGTGGCCGGTATCGGCTTTTTCGCAGCCAAGGTTCCCGGCAAGCTCCACCGCACTGCGCAGCAGCTGATCCGACTCGTGCGAAAAGCCCTTGTACCCGCCAAAGCCAAGTTTTTCCCAAATACTCATTTGCCCGCTCCTTGCTGATGAAATTCGTTTTCACAAGAAGTATAGCCCCGAAGCACAAAAAAAAAACATCTCTTTCTGTCGGGATGGGAAAACAAAAAGGAGATACCCGCAGGCATCTCCCCTTCGCTGTTTGATTTTTCAGTCCATTTCGGCCAGAGCCTTTTTCAGGTTCTTGGCGATCTGATCCGGGCAGCTGGTATTGCGGAAACCGCAGAGCGTGCCCTCCATGCGGTCGATCACATCTTCGGCCTTCATACCCTTGACCAGACGGCAGATGCCCTTCAGGTTGCCGTTGCAGCCGCCAATGACCTCCATGGACGCAATGGTGTGGTCATCGTTCAGCACAAAGTTGGTCTGCTTGGAACAGGTGCCGCTGTTCGGGAAGCTGAATTCCTTGCTCATAGTTCAAAATCCTCTCTTTTTGACAGAAATCCCGACGAAGATCGTCTGCTTCTATTATAGAGCAGCGTGCCGGAATGTCAATGTGACCGGGTCACACATCAATACCGCGGCGCTTGTGGGCCAGCTCCAGAATGCGGGCCACCTGATCGTCTGCCGTGGTACAGGTACCCACCGGGTGCGGCACCTTATGGTTTGCACCGTGGAAGTCCGTACCGCCGGTATGGATCAGCCCATACTGCTCACACAGAGCAGCACACTCGGCCCTGTCCTCCGGGCTGTTGCGGGGGTGCTCCACCTCAATGCCGTCGATGATGCCCTCTTTGGCAAGCTGACGCACCAGCGGCATGCTCTTGTAAACGGTCGGGTGTGCAAATACCAGCACCGCACCGGCAGCTTTCGCCGTGGCGATCACTTCCTGCACCGAGGGATACTTTACCTGATGCAGCACCACACCGCGCGGCTCCCAGCCAAAGAGATAACTGTACAGCTTGCCGTACACAGCATCGCACAGCCCCAGCTGGTGCAGCGCTTCCATAATGCCGCTTTTGAACAGCACACCGCTGTCCTTTGCGTATTCCAGCGCCTGTTCCGTGCGGAACTGCGGGTACAGCGCTTCGATCTCCTTTGCGCTTTGCAGGCCGCACTCGTTGCGGCGCTGTCGCAGGATGTCGCAGTGCTCCTTCAGTTCCCGGCTTTCCGGGTCCGGGAAGTAGCACAGCAGGTGCACGCGATGCTTATGCTCATGGTCATAGCCGGTCAGCTCGGTGGCCGGGAGCAGGCGCACGCCGTCCTGCACAGGGTGCTCATAGCAGTAGTTTACGCTGAGCAGGGTGTCGTGGTCGGAAATGGCCATGGTGTCCAGCCCCGCCCGCGCCGCCATGAGCGGCAGGCGGTGGATGGGCACAGAGCCATCGGAACAGGTGGAATGGTTGTGAAGATCGCCGGGCATGGAAAATGAACCTCCCAAGAAAACCAGAGAAAGGCTTCCCCAAAAGAGGAAGCCTTCTATCATATCAGTGCTTATAGAAATTGATCAGGCAGCCGTCGGCCAGGATCTTGCGCTCGTCGGCGGTCAGCGGAGCCATGTACAGGCTGAACTCTTTTGCGGTGTCGCCCAGCACATAGGCCTTGATGTTCTGCAGGTCGCCCTTGAGGGCCTCGCGGACGTTGGGGATGAACACATAATCGCCCAGACCGAAGGGCGTTGCGCCCACCAGCTGCAGCGGCAGCATGCCCCAGTTGATGAGGTTGGAGCGGTAGCGCTTGGTGGCGTACTCGGTAACGATGTTGGCACCGGCCCCCAGCACACGCTGGCAGCTGGCCGCCTGCTCACGGGCAGAACCATCGCCGGGCTTGACGGCAAAGATGGTGGATGCGATCTGCACATCGTTCCAAGTCAGGTTTTCGCAGCCGGGCACCTTGTGCAGCTGGGCCAGCACCTCGGCGCTGCCCTCGCCTGCACGGCGGGCCTTTTCTTCGGCCTGCACGGCCTTGGCACGGCCCACATACTCCGGGTCCTTGCGGCTGAGGGTGAACTCGGCCAAGCCCAGAGGATTGGAACGGTAAGACGAAGTCTCACCGGAGGGGATCAGCTCATCGGTGGTGGTGACAGGGTCGGTGATGTAAGATGCCACCTTCAGCAGCAGGTTATCGCCCAGCGGTGCAATTTCGGGCCAGTCCTTGATGTTGGGGCCAAGCTTGAGCAGGGCATCGTAATCGCCCTTGCCAAAGCCCTGATACACGCGGGTATCGTAGCTGGAAGGATCGTACTGATACTCCGGCACAGTGGGATCATAGTCGATATCGGTAGCTGGGGTCAGAATGCCGCCGTTGGCCGTGGTGGCCGCAATGCTGCGGGCATCCATCAGTGCCACACCGGAAAGCTGGCCGTTGCCGGGCTTGGAGCCTTCGCGGCTGGGGAAGTTACGGGTGGTATGGCGGATAGACAGCGCGCCGTTGGCAGGCACGTCGCCTGCGCCGAAGCAGGGGCCGCAGAACGCAGTGCGGACGGTGGCACCGCTGGCCATCAGGTCGTGGATGACTCCGGTGCGCACCAGTTCCATCATGATGGGCTGGCTGCCGGGATACACGCTCAGGGCGTAGTCACCGCAGCCGCCGGTGTGGCCTTTGAGGATGGAGGCAGCTTCATAAATGCTGTCGTACAGACCGCCTGCGCAGCCTGCGATCACGCCCTGATCCACACGCAGTTTACCGTTCTCGATCTTGCTGCACAGGTCAAGGCTGACATCCTTACGGCCGATCAGCTTCTGCACATCCTGCTCGCAGGCATGGAGAATATCCTCAAGGTTTGCGTTCAGCTCTTCAATGGTAAATGCATTGGAGGGATGCATGGGCAGTGCGATCATGGGACGGATGGCAGAAAGGTCTACCTCTACCACACCGTCGTAATAAGCAAGGTCGGCCGGAGCCAGCTTCTTATAGTCGGCGGCACGGCCATGCACCGCAAGGAATTTCTGCGTCGTTTCGTCAGTTTCCCAGATGGAGGACAGGCAGGTGGTCTCGGTGGTCATGGCATCGATGGCGTTGCGGGTATCCTGACGCAGGGACGCAACGCCGGGGCCGACAAACTCCATCACCTTGTTTTTGACATAGCCGCTCTTGAACAGCTTGCCCACCAGCGCAATGGCCACATCGTGCGGGCCGCAGCCTGCAGGCAGAGAGCCGGTGAGATAAATTGCAACAACACCCGGACGGGCCACATCGTAGGTGCGGCCCAGCAGCTGCTTTGCCAGCTCGCCGCCGCCCTCACCAATGGCCATGGTGCCCAGAGCACCGTAGCGGGTGTGGGAGTCCGAGCCAAGGATCATCTTGCCGCAGCCCGCAAACTTTTCGCGCATGTACTGGTGGATGACCGCCAGATGCGGGGGCACAAAAATGCCGCCGTATTTTTTGGCGGCGGACAGGCCGAAGCGGTGGTCGTCCTCATTGATGGTGCCGCCCACGGCGCAAAGGCTGTTGTGGCAGTTGGTGAGCACATACGGAATGGGGAATTTCTCCAGACCGGACGCACGGGCCGTCTGGATGATGCCCACAAAGGTGATGTCATGGCTGGCCATGGCATCGAACTTGATCTTCAGGTTTTCGGCATCGCCGCTGGTGTTGTGGGCCTGCAGAATGCTGTAGGCCATGGTGCCGGTCTTTGCGTTCTCGATGGCTGCGGCATCAAAGCCCTTTGCTGCCAGTGCGGCGCTTGCTTCGCCGTCTGCAGGCACCCATTCACCGCGGGCATAGTATGCGCCGCCGGTGCTGCACTTGATCATATCCAACATCTCGATTCGCCTCTCTTTTTGTATTTCCCGCCCGCCCTATCTTGCGGGCACTGCCCCAGCAGAGCGGTACGCTGCCCGCTCTGCCCTCTTCTGCCGCGCTGCCAAAGCACGCGGCTACGGCCCGGAAAACCGTATCTGAAGGTTATTATACCATGAAACCACGGAAAGAAAAAGCACTTTTTACAAATGAATCGTGAATGGAGGATGAAGAGACGGGCTCCGTGCTTTTTCTTGACAAAGAAGCCATTCTATTGTATTATTATTAGCGTTGTATGCCGCTGTGGTGAAATTGGCAGACACGAGGGACTTAAAATCCCTTTCTGGAGACAGAGTACGGGTTCGACCCCCGTCGGCGGCATAAAAAGACCCCCCAAGCTTACGCTTGAGGGGCTTTTTATTTTGCTTATTTTACACCTTGCCGCCGTGCAGCTCTGCATACATCTTGGAACGGCACTCGGCCACAGCCGGGGTCATGTTCACATAGTGCTTATGCGGGCACTCCAGACGCAGTTCGCTCTCCCAGGTCTCCTCGGTGAGCTGCTTTGCAATGTAGGCCTTCTTCTCTGCGATCGAAGGCAGCTCAATGGCCAGCTGACCATTCAGCACATGCGGCACCAGCAGCTTTTTGACCTTGGTGGGGGTAATGGTGACGGTGCGCTCGATGGCATCGGAGTCCAGATTGACCATCGTGACGGGCTTGCCCGCCTCGATGACTTCATCATCCATGGCGATCAGGTCACACTGGGCCTGACCATTTTCATCGTAGAGGCGCCACGGCATCTTCTTGCCCGGAATGATGGCCTTGCTGGCGGAATCCGAGCACTTCATCTTGGGAGTGTAGCTGCCGTCCGGCTGCTTGACCGCCACCAGCTTGTACACTCCGCCGAACACGGGGTCGGAAGCAGAGGTGATCAGGTTTTCGCCCACGCCGTAGGAGTCAAAATGAGCGTGCTCATACAGCTCCATGTTGGCGATCTTCTTTTCGTCCAGACCATTGGAAGCCACCAGCTTGATGTAAGGCTTACCGGCCGCATCCAGTGCCTTGCGCAGACGCTTGGAGCCGCGGGCCAGGTCGCCGGAGTCGATACGGGCGCTCTTGACGCGGCGGTTCGGGTCGTTGGGGTATTTTTCGATGAGGTAATCGTCCAGTTTAATGAGGTTGGGCAGACCGCTCTCCATGATATTATAGGTGTCCAGCAGCAGACTGACCGAATCCGGGTAGGTATCGGCAAAGGCCTTGAAGGCATCAAACTCCGTGGGGAAGAACTCGATGAAGCTGTGCGCTACGGTGCCCACAGCCTTGACCTCCGCGCCGAACTTCATCTCGGCCAAACAGTTGGCAGTGCCCACGCAGCCGCCCAGAACAGCAGCATATGCACCATCGTTGCCAGCGCTTTCGCCCTGCGCACGGCGGGTGCCGAATTCCATCACGCTGCGGGGCGTGTGGGTGTTCAGGCCGGTGACGCGGGTAGCCTTGGTGGCGATCAGACTGTGGAAGTTCATGGTCTGCAGCAGGTAGGTCTCGATCAGAATTGCGCCCACGAGGTCGCACTCGATGCGCACCATCTGCACATGCGGGTATGCCACCGTGCCCTCGGGCAGAGCGTACATGTCGCCCTTCCACTGATAGGTGCGCAGATACTCGCAGAATTCCTCACTCATGCCCTTGGTGCGCAGCCACCAGATATCCTGTGCATTGAAGTGGTAGTTCAGCAGGAAGCGGGTCAGCTTGCGCTGGCCGGCACTGATGGAGTAACCCTGATTATCCGGGTTCTTGCGGAAGAACATATCAAACACCAGCGTGGTGTCCTTGAATCCGTGCAGGAACAGGCAGTTTGCCATTGTAAATTCATAAAAATCCACGACCATTGCGGGGTTGTCGTAGTCCTCATCTGGAATATAAGGCACAACCTTGATTTCGTCCATGAATAGTATCCTCTCTTCTTTACACCCGGCAAAGGCTCCTTGCTGTCCCCTGCCGTTCTGACCTGTGGGAAGGTTTGCGCGCCTGCCTGTCTTGACAGTGCGTTTCTATCATGATATCACCAAACGCAGAGCGGTGCAAGCATTTTTGGAAAATCCCGGTCAATTTCCGGTAAGAAAAAGCCGCCCATACACAAACAGCATGGGCGGCTTTCAGAACAAACGTGTTAACCGTTGATGATATTGGGAGTAGCATTCTTCAGCACAACGTCGTGGCTGCCGCCCTCAACGATGGAGGTAGAGGAAACCACGGTCAGCTTTGCTTTCTGCTGCAGCTCCGGGATGGACAGAGCGCCGCAGTTGCACATGGTGCTCTTGACCTTGTACAGAGTGGTCTGCACACCGTCAGCCAGAGGACCGGCATAGGGCACGTAGCTGTCCACGCCTTCCTCAAAGCTCAGCTTGCTGGAACCGCCCAGATCGTAGCGCTGCCAGTTGCGGGCACGGTTGGAGCCTTCGCCCCAGTATTCCTTCATATACTGGCCGTTGATGCGCACCTTATTCGTGGGGCTTTCGTCAAAGCGGGCAAAGTAGCGGCCCAGCATCACAAAATCCGCACCCATGGCCAGTGCCAGCGTGATGTGGTAATCGTGGACGATGCCGCCGTCGGAGCAGATGGGCACGTAGATGCCGGTCTCCTTATAGTACTCATCGCGGGCCTTTGCCACCTCGATGACAGCGGTAGCCTGACCACGGCCAATGCCCTTGGTCTCGCGGGTGATGCAGATAGAACCGCCGCCAATGCCGATCTTCACGAAGTCTGCACCAGCCTCGGCCAGGAAGCGGAAGCCCTCGGCATCCACAACGTTGCCTGCGCCCACCTTGACGGTATCGCCGTAGTGCTCACGGATCCAGCCGATGGTGCGGCTCTGCCACTCGGAGTAACCCTCGGAAGAGTCGATGCACAGCACATCCACACCGGCATCCACCAGTGCGGGCACGCGCTCAGCGTAATCGCGGGTGTTGATGCCGGCGCCCACCACATAGCTCTTGTTCTTATCCAGCAGTTCGTTGGCGTTCTTCTTGTGGGAGTCGTAGTCCTTACGGAACACCATGTACTTCAGGTTGCCCTCGGCATCCACCAGAGGCAGGGTGTTGATCTTGTTATCCCAGATGATGTTGTTGCAATCGTGCAGGGAGGTGTTCTCCGGTGCAGTGACCAGCTTTTCAAGCGGGGTCATGAAGGTGGTGACAGGGGCATCATCCGGGGTGTGGTTGATGCGGTAGTCACGAGATGCAACAATGCCCAGCAGCTTGCCGCTCGGAGTGCCATCGGCAGTGATGGCAATGGTGGAGTGGCCGGTGCGCGCCTTCAGCTCCAGCACATCGTGCAGGGTGGCAGTGGGGGCCAGATTGGAATCGGACACGACATAACCGGCCTTGAAGCTCTTGACGCGGCGCACCATGGCGGCCTCGTTCTCAATGCTCTGAGAGCCGTAGATGAAGGACACGCCGCCCTGACGGGCCAGTGCAATGGCCAGCTTATCGCCAGAGACCGCCTGCATGATAGCGCTGATCATGGGAATATTCATCTGCAGGGGGCACTCCTCCTCGCCCTTGCGGTACTTGACCAGCGGGGTCTTGAGGCTGACAGCCGTGGGGATATTCTCTGCAGAGGAATAGCCGGGGATCAGCAGATATTCACCGAAAGTGCGGGAAGGTTCTTTATAGAAATAAGCCATGTTCAAACTCCTTTTCTCTTAACGCATCAACATCAATCGGATTCATGTTTGCAACCTATAAATTGATTGTATATACTGTACCACAAAGCCAGCCGGAATACAAACCCCCGCCGCGCCAAACTTTGTAAATGTCCTTTGCAGAAAAACAGGCAAATTGCCCACCAAAATGGCGTAAGGTCATACTTTCCCGCATGAGAAGCCGGTTTTTGCGTGATTTGTGGATGCAAAAAAGCTCGTCCAGAACGGACGAGCTTTTTTGCACACGAAGCGGGATACCGCCTGTGCGGCACATGGATCACGACTGTGAAGGAGAACAGCCGGAGGAGGAGAACCTGTGCCCGATATCCCCAAAAAACAAGAAGAAAAAGATTTCACACTCAGCAGGGCTTGTGCCCTTGCTGTAACCATATTGTAACTCTTTTGAAACCATTTTGCAATAGGGTTTTGTAATTTTTCTGTAATTTCTTTTGTTAACTTTTTGTAGACAAATATAAAACCCCTGCCAGAAAATTTCCGGCAAGGGCCTTGCAGATCATTCTTTATTTTCTTAATAGCACTTTTTGCAAGCAGTGAAGCCTTCCGCTTTTGCTTTCGATAATGTAACCTTTTCCGGGTCTTTCATATTGCTGCAGGTAGACTTGCTGTGATATTTTTTGCCGCCGTGCGTTGGGACCCAGACCATCTGCTCCGTCTTTTTGCCGGCAGAAATGGTCTGAACGGCTGCAGTGGACGGCTTGCAGGCCGCTGTCTGTACACTGGCGGCAGATGCCGCCGGGCACAGCAGACTGAAGCACAGTACCAGAACGGCCGCAAGGACTCGGAGATGTTTTTTCATTTGTTTTATCCTCCTTTGGACAATCAGAAGATTCTTCTAATAAAAGAGTACTCCCTGTTCCTCAGAGGATGCAATTCTCAAAATGCGCCGGTTTTTTCTGCACGGGTGACGCTTTTTTTGCATTGCTCGCTTATTTTCAGCTAAAAGCGGCGCAGCGGTTCTCTTGAGAAATCAACGATTTACACGTTTGTCTTTCCCACCTCCAGATAGCACTCAAAGCTGGTCTGGCCGTTGTGCTTTCCGACCACATACCAGCCATCCGCCGAAGGAGCATAAAACACCTCTGCCGTTTCTCCCATCGGGATCTCGCGGTGGTAGTTGATAGACGCAAATGTCACGGGGCCTTTGCGCATCACTTCCAGCGGCAGCGCATCGCAGACAAGGTCCAGATAGAATGCGTTGTTCAAATGGCCGTTCAGATCGCACTGGGAATAATGCGCCGTCCACTCCCCTGCGCTGGTCAGACCATCCTTGCACTTGTGCAGCTGCAAAGGCAGCTCGTCCTCCACCGTATCGTTCCAGAAATTCTCCACCGTCCAGCCCGGCTCCCGCAGGATACGGCCCTCGGCAAGGCTTGCCACGATCCAGCGGCAGTCCACCATAGCCACCTCTTTGCCCTCGGCATCGGTCAGGGTGGTAATGCGTTTGACCGAACCGTGTTTGCTGACCTGCGCCCGGGAGGTAAGGGTCAGCGTTTCGGCACGCTGGGGCACGCGGTCAAATTTCAGGGCCTGCTTGCCCACCAGAAAGGTCACACCGCGATCTTTGAAGAACTGGTCATCCATACCAAAGGCGCGGGCATGGTCTGTCGAAATCTGCTCCACATAGCGCAGCAGGGCGCTGGGCTTGAGCAGGCTGCGGAAGTCGGCATCTGCGTTCATGACTGTCATGGTCTCGGTGTAAAAGAACTGTTCCATGGTTTTTCCTTTCTATAAAAAGAGACCACTGCACGTTGTTCTGTGCAGCAGCCTCCTTTGCGTTTAATACTGATTGCGGTTGCGCCTGCGGACCTTGCGCCAGATGTTGAAGCAGGCCAGCGCCACCATGGCTGCCAGCAGCGCAAGGAACAGCAGACTGCTGCCACCCTCGTCGTAGCTCTTCATTTCGCTCCACTTCACGTCCAGCTCGCTGTTCACATCGTCGCTCAGGGCAGTGAACACCTTTTCCTTGGCGGCTTTCTCTTCGGACGGATAAGCGATCTCGCTCTCCTTCAGATCCTCGTCCAGCACCTCCCACACATCCTGCATGGGGGTGGTGTAGCCGATGTACTCGGCGTTTGCCTTGCCGATGTCCGTCTCACACATGAAGTTAATGAACATTTCCGCAGCTTCCTGATGTTCGCTGGCAGCAGGAATGGTCATGCAGTCCACGGAAAGCACGCTGCCTTCCTCCGGGAACACCCATGCAAGGTCGGGATTATCGTCGATCATGGTGATGGCATCGCCGGAGTAGTACACACCGACGGCTGCCTCGCCGCCGATCATCTTATCAAAGATCTCATCCATGACGTAGGCCTGCACCAGCGGTTTCTGAGCCTTCAGCTCTTCCACCACCTCATCCACCTCTTCGGTGGACTGCGGGTTGATATCGTGGCCGCTCTTAAAAGCAGCAATGGCGTAGGCATCGCGGCTGTTGTTGAACATCAGGATATTGCCTGCGTACTGCTCGTCCCACAGGTCGGCCCAGCTGGTGGGCGCTTTGTCCACCATGGTGGTGTTATAAATGATGCCGGTGGTGCAGAGCATGTAGGGCACGGTGTAGGCATTCTGCGGATCGTAATCCGGATCCACGTATTCCTGATTGATCTTTTTGAAGTTCGGGATATTGTCGTAGTTCAGAGGCTTGAGCATCCCCTCGGCGATCATTTTTGCCACCATGTAATCCGACGGAATGACCACATCGTAGTTGGCTGCACCGGACTTGAGCTTTGCGTACATGGACTCGTTGGAGTCGAAGGTGGTGTAGTTCACCTTGATGCCGGTGAGCTTTTCAAAGGCCGCCACCACGTCCACGCTGTCGTCCGAGCCGTTGGAGATGTACTCGCCCCAGTTATAGACATTGATGGCCACGTTCTGGCCCTTGAAGCGGGTCCAGTCGTAATCGTCCGATACCGAGACATCCTCGGTGACTTCGATGGTGCCGGCGGCAAAGGCGGGCATTGCACAGCAGACCGTCATTGCCAGCGCCAGCAGCAACACAGCAAAACGTTTCATCACACGCCCTCCCCTCTCAGCGCCTTCTGGTCGCGGCGGTAGCTGCGGCTCTCCATTGCATTGGAAATCAGAATGATGCACAGAATGACCACGAACATGATGGTGGACAGCGCATAGATCTCCGGGCTGACCTTTTTACGGGTCATGGAGTAGATGGCGATGGGCAGCGTTTCCACCGTGCCGCAGTTGAAATAGGAGATCATGAAGTCGTCGATGGAATAGGTCAGGCAGATGAGGAATGCCGACAGGATGGCCGGGCTGATCTCCGGCAGGATGACCTTGAAGAAGGCCTGCTTGGGGTCGCAGCCAAGGTCGAGCGCTGCCTCATACAGCTTGATATCCAATTGCTTGAGCTTGGGCGTGACGTTGAAGATGACATATGGCACATTGAACGCGATATGCGCAATGAGCAGCGTCGGGAAGCCCATGATGGTATCCGGCAGCCAGGAGGCACCCCCGGCAAAGCGCTGGTAGGCCACGAACAGCAGCATGAGCGAGATGCCGGTGATGATCTCCGGGTTGACCACCGGGATATAGGTGATGTTGGTGACGACAAGGCGGCTCCCGCGGCCCATGGACGCAATACCAAGGCTTGCCGCCGTGCCCAGCACAGTGGCAATGACCGCAGAGATCAGAGCCACTTCCAGCGAGACCAGCAGCGCATGCAGGATGGAGGAGTTGTGCAGCAGGCTGGAGTACCACTTGAGGGTAAAGCCGGTGAAGAGCGAATAGCCCTTGGACTGGTTGAAGCTGAATACGATCATGTATGCAATGGGCAGATACATGAAGCAGAAAAACAGCACGATATAGACGCGCTGCATCAGGCGCAGATGTTTCGTTTTCATCAGGACACGCCCTCCATTTCATCTTCATCAAAGCTGGAGGTGAAGCTCATGCACAGCAGCACAATGATCATCAGCACAAGGCTCATGGCAGAACCCACGTTCAGGTTGTAGCTGTTGCCAAGGAACTGCATCTCGATCAGATCGCCAATGAGCAGGTTGGAGCCGCCGCCCAGCATACGGCTGATAACAAAGGTGGACACCGCCGGGACGAACACCATGGTGATGCCGGTGCTGATGCCGGGCACGCTCATGGGAATGAGCACCCGGAGAAGGGTCTTGGTGGTGGAAGCGCCCAGATCCTGCGCAGCTTCCACTAGGCTCTGGTCGATCTTGGTCATGCTGGTGTACAGCGGCAGGATCATATAGGGCACATAGTTATACACCATGCCCAGCACCACCGCACCGGAGGTGTTGAGCATATTGAAGGGGCCAAGGCCGAACACGCCCAGAACGGCGTTCACCGGGCCGTTGATGCTGAGCAGACCCATCCATGCGTAGGTGCGCAGCAGAAAGTTCATCCACATGGGCAGCATGACCAGCATGAGCATGATGTGCTGCTTGTTCACCCGCAGGCGGGAAAGAAAATAGCCCACCGGGAACGCAATGACCAGACAAATGACCGTGGCAATGAGGGCCAGCAGCAGGCTGCGGGCAAACACCGAGCCGTAGCCGCTGATGGAGGTGAGGTTATCCAGCGTGAAAGCTCCGTTTGCATCCGTAAATGCATAGTACACCACGATGATCAAAGGCACCACTGTGAACAGCGTCATCCATACAAAGTACGGATAGGCCAGCTTTTTATCGTAAATCTTCATCATTGCGGCTCACCCCTCTGAACGCGCCATAATGTGGATCTCGTTGGGGCCGATGCGCATACCAATGGTCTCACCGGGGGTGCAGGCGCGGGTGGAATGGATCAGCCATTCGCGGCCCTCGCACTCCACATGCATCTCAAAGTGGACGCCCTTGAAGATGACATCGTTCACAACGCCGACAAGCTGGCCTTCCACAGGAGAGACCACCTCGATATCCTCGGGGCGCACCACTACCTGCACGCTCTGCTCACGGGCAAAGCCGCGGTCCACACAGGGGAAGTCCACGCCGGAGAAGGACACCAGAAAATCCCGGTGCATCACGCCGTCCACAATGTTGGAATCGCCAATGAAGTCTGCAACAAAGGCATTCTTCGGCTCATTGTAAATATCCTCCGGCGTGCCGATCTGCTGCACCTTGCCGCCGTTCATGACCACGACGGTATCGGACATGGTAAGGGCTTCCTCCTGATCGTGGGTAACATAAATAAAGGTAATGTTCATTTCGCGCTGCAGGCGCTTCAGCTCCAGCTGCATCTCCTTGCGCAGCTTGAGGTCCAGTGCGCCAAGGGGTTCATCCAGCAGAAGGATCTCCGGCTCGTTCACCAGACTGCGGGCGATGGCCACGCGCTGCTGCTGGCCGCCGGACATCTGGCTGATGCTGCGGCGCTCGAAGCCTTTCAGGCCAACAACTTCCAGCATGTTGCGCACCTTGCGGCGGATGGTCTCTTCGTCCATCTTTTTGAGCCGCAGACCGAAGGCCACGTTCTCGAACACGTTCAGGTGCGGGAACAGTGCGTATTTCTGAAAAACGGTGTTCACCGGGCGCTTATAAGGCGGCACGCCGGTAATGTTCTCACCTTTCAGCAGCACTTTGCCGGAATTGGGTTCCAGAAAACCTGCGATCAGACGCAGGGTGGTGGTTTTGCCGCAGCCGGAAGGGCCCAGCAGCGTTACGAACTCTTTGTCATGGATGTCGAGGTTCAGCCCATCCAGAATGCGCTGACCGTCAAATTCCACTACGATATCCCGCAGTGAAACGATCACCGAGTTGTCCATTTTTTACTTTATCCTCCTTGTAACTCAGATACGAAAAAAGACAGGGCCATGCCCCATCCCTCGTACCAGGGCGACCCAGCCCCGCACAACATCCATGACGACCGGAGAACCTGCAAAAGCAGGCTCTTATATTGCGCAGTTATTCTGCCCTGTCTCGTCTATCTTAATCAATCTTTGCTGAAATGTCAATCACTCTGCCAATGTTTGCCGAAGCTTTACACGCCGCAACAAAAAAACATGCGCCGCAGCGGGCTTTCCGCATACGGCGCACAAAGGTTTTTATTCCGCTTTTAAGGCAGCGGCCGTTATCAGAAGGGCCTGCACAGTGTCAAGGTCAACCGCATAGACAGAACTGTCCCCCGCCACCATCATCCAGCAGCCGTCTGCATTTTCGGCGTAGTGGAGGGTCACGGTCCCATCGGCAGAGGCGGCCCGCACCGTTGCAAGCGGTGCAGCAAAGCCATAGGCCGAAGGGTCGGCATCCGTGATTTGTGCGGTCACATAGCCTGCCAGAGCAGAGAGGATGCTCTGCACCTTGCTGTCGTCCAGATCGGCAGAGGGTTCATCGGCCAGCCGCCACACGGTCTGATAGGTGGTGGAATCGGCCGCACTTTCCGAGGAATCGCTCTCCGCTTCCGCAGGCTCAGAGACTGCATTCAGTGCAAGGGTGCCGCTGCCCGTCGTAATGGAAACACTTTCCAGCGCGGAGGCTGTCAGTCCCGCCGGGTTGAACGCGCCAAAAAGGTCCGCTTTGGTCAGCTCAAAGCAGGCCGCCTTGTTGCCAGAAACGGTGTACACGGCATCGTCCCCTGCCTTCTGCACATACAGATCTCCTGTGACCGGGTTCTCGGTGCCAAAGGCAAAGGTGTTCGTCTCGCCTGCCGCCGTCACCGTGACCGTAACAGCCGGGTCGGCAAGGCCGTAGTCCTCGCCGGGCTGCGCCGTGAGCTGACGTTTGGCGTTCAGGGATGCCAGCGCCGTGACCATGGTATTGCAGGCAGATGCATCCAGATGATAGTCCGGGTCATCCGCCAGCGTCCAGCTGCCGGAATCGTAATTTAGGGTAAGCGTTTCGCCGCCATAGGCATACCGGATGCTGGTCACATCGCCTGCCGCAAAAGAAGAAAGCAGGATGCTGCCCTCTGCGGCGGCGCTGGAAGCAGCCTCTTCTGCGGCATTGCTGCGGCTGACAAACCACAGCAGCCCGCCCAGCACAAGTACCAGCACCAGAAGCACCGCAAGGGTGCGCTGTTTTGTTTTCATGGCAGTGCCCCCTTACCTGCGGCGGCGCAGCAGCACCTCCACAGCACCTGCAATGAGCACTGCTGCGGGCAGCACGAATACGAACACCATGCCCAGCGTCATGGATGCGGAAGCCGGGACCGTGATGGGTGCGGCTTCCAGTGCTTTGGTGTCGATGAGCAGGCTCTGCCCTACCAGCGAAGCGGCACAGCCCTGCAGGAAGGTCAGGTTGCCCGGGATGGACTGGTACACCTGCTCGTTGTCCATGTTGGGGCAGCCGATCCAGATCACCTCGGCACCGGTGGAATCATTGCGCGCCCATACGGCCAGCGAGAACGGGCCGTCGGTATCGCCGGCTTCCTTTGCGGAAGAAGAGCTGGCATCAAAGTCCTGCTTGCTGTAGGCATCCTCGGTGGTATACAGCAGCGGTTCCGCCGTCACATCGTCTGTCTCGGTAATGGTGATGCCCTGTGCCACCGAGAGCATCACATGGGTGCTCTGATTCACGCCGTCCAGCGCGGTGCTTTCGTCGGCGGCCGCATAGTCCGGGAACAGCGAGTACGGGTAGCCGTACAGCGCGTGGCCCGCATCGCCCTCCACCACAAGGCCCGGCTCACGCGCAAGGCCGAACTGTGCCATCACTGCATCCAGATTGGGCGTTTCGGTATAACCGCTGGTGGTCAGCAGCACCTTGCCGCCGTTTTCCAGATAGGCCTGCAGCTGCGCGATCTCATCCACAAGGCCGTCCGCTGCAAAATCCGAAGCGGGGTCGCTGATGATGAGCAGATCACAGTCCTCCGGGATGGTGCCGGTGAGCAGATCCAGCGGCTGGGCATCGATATTCTGCGCCTTGAGCGCCTCGGTCAGCGAGGAGGTAAGCGCCTGCTCGCCGTGGTTGGTGGTGTAGTAGGCATGACTTTCTGCTGCGGCAGTCAGCTTGTAGATGGCAGAGCTGATCTGCTTTTCGCCGCCAAAGGTCACGTTGGCAGCGCCGGTGGTGTAGTAATCGGAGTAATCGTACTCGTAAAGTTCGGCGGCGTTCAGCACTTCGCTGTTCTCACCGCTGACCACGATCAGACTGCCGGTGGATGCATTCTCTGCGCCGTACTGCGCTGCAAAGGTCGGGTAAAGCGCCGGGTCCTTCTGCTCCCAGTGGAAGTGACCGCTCTCGTCGGCGTAGTGATCCAGCAGCTTGGTGATAATGGCATCCTCACTGCCGGTCTCACAGAGATAATAAACGGTCACGTCCTGATCCAGGCTCTGCATCAGCTGCCTGGAGCTGTCGCCCAGCGTGTACATTTTGGCGGCAGAGAGGTCGAACTCGGTGTATTTTTTCGGGATGGCTCCCACCAGCAGATTGATCAGCACGGCCAACACGATGGCTGCTGCCAGAATGGCCGTGGAGTACAGCCCATTGCGGAACACCTTGCCGTTTGCGGAGGAAGAAACTTTGAAATTTTTCATGTTGTTCCCCTCCCCTCAGTTCCAGCGGCGCTTTTCCAGCCCCTGCGCCGTGAAGAACAAAAACAGCATGGTCACGGTCAGGTAGTACACCAGCGTCGGGATGGAAAAGCTGTTGTTGACAAACTCTTCAAACGGCGTGAACAGGCACAGCCCGCTGAGCACCGCGCTGAACGCTTCGGTCAGCCAGCTGCTCTGCAGCAGGAACAGTGCCGTCAGCACCACACAGCAGCCCGCAAAGGTCAGGCAGCCCAGCGTAAAGCTGCGGGTACGCAGGCCTGCCACCACACTGAGCACTGCCGCAATGGCGGTAAACAGGGCCAGCGCCACTGCGCTGCCTGCGGTGAACATGCTGCGCAGGTTGGGCATCATGTAGGCCAGCAGCAGTGCGGCAACACCTGCCACCGCAGCAATGATCTGATTCTCGGTCAGGCTGGAAAGGAACACGCCAATGGCAATGGCGGCGCAGCCCATGAGATAATAGCACAGCAGAGCGGCCAAGTTTGCCAGCGTGGCCGTGCCGGTGGCACCCAGTGCGGCCAGTACAAGGATCATGACCGCATCGGCAAGGCACGGCAGTGCAAAGATGACGCACAGGGCAAAGAATTTGCCCAGCACGATCTCCCACACAGACACCGGGCTGGTAAGCAGCAGCTGATCGGTGCGGGTACGGCGTTCCTCTGCAAAGGAGCGCATGGTGAGCACCGGGATATACAAAAGCAGCACAAACGTGGTGCGGTAAAGCGTGTAATAGCCAAAATCCGTCAGGCCGTAGCCCAGATTCAGGGCAACAAAATAGATGGCCGTTGCCGCCAGCATAAAGGCGGTGAGCACGTAGCCGATCATGCCATGAAAGCTGCTGCGGACTTCGCGTTTTAAAATGGCGGTCATTCCGTTTTCTCCTCCCCTTCATCCGATGGTGTTTCAGACTCGTTTTCGGTCAGTGCAAGGAACACTTCCTCCAGCGTCCTGTTTTCCGCTGCCAGCGCCAGCACCGTGCATCCGGCCTGCGAAAGGGCGCGGGACACCTCGGCGCGGCGGTCAGAAGCATCGGCACTTTCTGCGGTAAAGGTCACCTGTCCGTCGGCCTCGGATTCGATCTCCACCTTGCGGATGCCCGGAATGGAGCCGACTGCTTTCAGCACGGTCTTCCCCCCGCCCAGAGCGGTAGCGCGCAGACGACTGCCGGGGTTCAGCTTTTCGGCCAGCTGTTCCGGCGCACCCACCGCCACCAGATGCCCCTTGGAAAGGATCAGTACCTGACTGCACACCGCCTGCACCTCGCTGAGGATGTGGCTGGACAGGATGACCGTGTGGCTTTTCCCCAGCTCCCGGATCAGTCTGCGGATCTCGATGACCTGTGCAGGGTCAAGGCCCACGGTAGGCTCGTCCAGAATGATGAGCTGCGGCGCGCCCAGCAGTGCCTGCGCAATGCCCACGCGCTGGCGGTAGCCCTTGGACAGACTGCGGATGAGCCGGGGCAGCACCTCTTCCAGCCCGGTGCGGCGGGCAGCTTTGCGCACCTGTTCTTTGCGGTCGGCCTTCTTTTTGATGCCTTTCAGCTCTGCAGCAAAATCCAGATATTCCTGCACCGTCATTTCCGGGTAGAGCGGCGGCTGCTCGGGCAGATAGCCCACACAGGCCTTGGCCTGCTGGGCCTGCTCCGGCAGGCTGAAGCCCGCCACCTTCACTTCACCGGAGGTGGGGGCAAGGTAGCCGGTGAGGATATTCATGATCGTGGACTTGCCCGCGCCGTTTGGGCCGAGCAGGCCGAAGATCTGGCCGTCGCCCACCGTAAAGGACAAATCTTCAATGGCAGGGTGCGTGCCATACTTTTTGCTCAGATGCGATACTTCGATCACAGCAAACGCTCCTTTTTCATCTAGTTCAATGCTGGTATATTTTAGACCGAAAATGTGTAAAAATTAAGACAATCCTGTGGCGGGATGCAAAAAGAATTCTTAAGAATGATTAAGGCCGCCCTTTCATATGCCAAAAAGGCAGCAAAAAAGCACCGTCTCCCAAAGGAAACGGTGCTCAGAAAACCATAATTACTTACGGCCGAAACGCTTGTTGAAGCGCTCAACACGTCCGCCGGAGTCAACCAGCTTCTGCTTGCCAGTGTAGAAAGGATGGCACTTGGAGCAAACTTCGACGTGGATCTCAGGCTTGGTGGAACGAGTCTTAATGACGTTGCCGCATGCGCAGGTGATGGTGCAGTCAACGTAGTTCGGATGGATACCCTGTTTCATTCTTTTCACCTCATTTCTGGTTCTGACTTATTGGGGCCATATTATAAATGTATGTGCCCATCACAACCTTCAATATCGGCTACCCCGTCGAGCGGCCTTGGAAACGATTGCCTTACTATTATAGCACTATTTTGAAAGAATGCAAGAGGGAAAATAAAGTTTTTAGCATACAAAAAAAGTCCCCTGCACTTTCATGCAGAGGACTTTTTCGGTTTTACCTTATGCCGTCAGGCCATCAGTGGATGAACACAGGACCCAGCGGGTTGGTGATGGGGCTGACGTAGCCGCCCAGCAGCTTGGGGATCGCCAGGCTGATGTCGGGGATGAAGGTCAGCAGCAGCAGTGCAACGAACATGCACAGGTAGAACGGCAGGGTCGCCTTGACGACCTTTTCCATCGGGCGCTTTGCAACGGCAGAGCCGATGAACAGCACAGCGCCGACAGGAGGAGTCAGCAGGCCGATGCCGCAGTTCAGAACCACGATGATACCGAACTGGATGGGATCGATGCCGATGGAGGTTGCGATGGGCAGCAGGATGGGAGTAGCGATCAGGATGATGGGAGCCATATCCATGATGCAGCCCAGAACCAAGATGATCAGGTCGATCAGCAGAGCGATGATGTAGGGGTTATCGGTGACGCTGGTGATGGCATTTGCAGCCAGATCCGGCACATGCAGCATGGTCAGGCAGTTGCCGAAGACTGCAGAGGTGGCGATCAGGATCAGCACGATGGACAGAGTGTTCACGCACTCATCCAGTGCATGCCAGACACCCTTCCAGTCCAGACCCTTGTAGACGAACACCGACACGAACAGAGAGTAGATAACTGCAATAGCTGCAGACTCGGTAGCGGTGAACACACCGCCAACAACGCCGAACACAACGATAATAACAGCGGCCAGTGCCCAGATAGAGGTGCCCAGCTGCTTAACGAAGCCCTTGATGCTGAACGGAGAGCCCTTGGGGTAATTCTCCTTGACCGAGATGATGTAGGAACCGATCATCAGGACGATGGCCAGCAGAGCACCGGGCAGATAACCTGCCAGGAACAGGCTGCCGACCGAGATGCCGCCGGCAGTGGTGGCATAAATGACCATGTTGTGGCTCGGAGGAACCAGCAGACCCTCGCAGGAGGAGGTGATGGTAACAGCAGTGGAGAAGTCGGCATCGTAGCCCTGATCGACCATCATGGGGATCATGATGGAGCCGATGGAAGCGGTATCTGCAGATGCAGAACCGGAAATACCGCCGAAGAAGTAGGAAGCAACGATGTTGACCATTGCCATGCCGCCGCGCATCCAGCCCACGCAGGCATCAGCCAGAGCGATCAGCTTTTCAGAAATGCCGCCGGAGCCCATGAGTACGCCCATGGTGATG
Source organism: Faecalibacterium sp. BIOML-A1 (assembly GCF_009679715.1). Lineage (NCBI taxonomy): Bacteria > Bacillati > Bacillota > Clostridia > Eubacteriales > Oscillospiraceae > Faecalibacterium > Faecalibacterium sp. BIOML-A1. The sequence continues at coordinate 425,311 of NZ_WKZJ01000001.1, read as the reverse complement.
AAGAACGGCACGGCCATCAGGCTGAAGGAAGAGATGCCCTTGACCATCAGACGGCAGACATCGGTCAGTGCCTGACCCTGCACCATCATGCACAGCACGCTGGAAAGACCAACGGCGTATGCAATGGGGAAACGCAGGAAGATCATTACAAAGAAGCTGACAAGAAGGACAATGATTGCCAGTGTCTGAACTGTCATATTACACTTCCTCCTTTACAAAAATGCTCTTGATGTGGTTGTACAGTGCCTCGATCTCGAAGATGATCATGGCAACACCGGCCAGCGGCACCGGGAAGTACATCCAGAAGCGGCTCAGCCAGGGCATGGACACGTAGAAGCCGCGGCCGCCCAGAGTGGTGGCATAGTTCCAGCCGACCACCATCATGATGACACCCAGAATGCACACGGCAAGATCGGCCAGAATATCCAGCACCTTGACGGCGATTTTGGGCAGATACACGTCAAACGCAGTCATGCGGATATGGGCACCGCGGCGGATGGCCAGAGCAGCACTCAGCACGGCCATGTAGCTCATACAGGTCAGCACAACCTCTTCCGACCATGCCGGGTCCGGGATGAACGAGACGTAACGACCGATGACCGACATGGTAGTGATGAGGATATCTGCGATCAGCAGCAGCTTGCAGATAAACAGGACCACTTTGTAGGTGATGTCGTACACCGGCTTGATCTTATCCAAAGTGGTAAAGATTTTCGGCATATGAATTCCTCCATATAAAAAGCCCGGCAGGTCTGCGGGCGTATCCCGTAGTCCCCCGCCGGGCTATATACTATCTCAGAACAGGAAAGGCTTTTTCAATTATGCCTTCATGTCCAGCAGCTGCTGATACAGCTCAGCCTGATCGGAGGTGTTCTCGCTGATGACCTTCTGGCAAGCTTCCTGCCAAGGTGCCTTATCGGGAACATCCACGACATTGCAGCCGGAGCTCTTCAGCTCATCCAGAACCTTGTTCTCAGCGGTCTCGGACAGGTCTGCATTGAAGGCCTGCGTATCAGCACCGGCCTCCATGATGGCAGCCTGCTGGTTCTCGGTCAGCTTGCCCCATGCGTTATCAGTGATAACAGCCTGAACAGCGCCCAGAGTGTGGCCGTCCAGGATCAGGTTGTTGGCAACCTCGGGGAATGCATTGGACTTGTAGTTTGCGATGGGCTGCTCAGCACCATCCACAACGCCGGTCTGCAGTGCGCTGTACAGCTCACCGAAGGAAACGACGGTGGGGTTAGCGCCCAGACCCTCGACCAGGCCGTTCATGACGGGGTCGTTGGACACGCGCAGCTTCAGGCCCTTGAAATCATCAATGCCGGAAACAGGGTTGACCGTGAAGAAGTGACGGAAGCCCTCTTCGCCGTAGAAGACACCACGAACGGGCAGGCCCAGCTCCTGAGGCTCGTTCAGGAACTCAGGTGCCAGATCGCTGTTGGCGAAGTTCCAGAAGTGTGCGCGGTTCTCGAAGGTGAAGGGGATGGACAGCAGCTTGGACTTGTTGCAGCCGTAGCTGGTCAGTGCGAAAGCGGAGATACGGCTCATATCGATGGAGGTAGAACCGCCCAGAATTGCATCCAGAACGTCGTTCTCAGAACCCAGAACGCCGGAAGCCTGCACGTCGATGACGACGGAGCCGCCGGTCAGCTCCTCGACCTTCTCCTTGAAGTGGGTAGCGGTCTGGCCAACGATGGTATCCAGCGGGTTGACCTCGGCGTAGACCAGAGTCACCTTGGGATCGTTTGCAGCAGCAGTAGCATCACCAGCAGCAGAAGCTGCGGTGGAAGAAGCTGCGGTAGAGGTGGAAGCAGCAGAATTGCTGGAGCCACCACATGCGGTCAGAGCCAGAGCAGCGGCGGAAACACCGGCTGCTGCCAGAAAGCTGCGACGAGTGATCTTTTTCATAATAAATCGTCCTCCTTAAATCTCCCGAACGGCCCGGTCTGCACAGGACCCGCATACCGTTCATTTACTGTACACACTTTAGCAAATTTTTTTAAACGAAACAAGGGCTTTCAAAAAATGTCCTGCTTTTTGAAAGAATGTCAGAATTTCTTTTGTGAAAAATGCCAAGTGCTTTACTTTTTGTTTGTGCACCTTCGCCTAACAGATGGATACATTTCTGTATTCCAGATAGAAGCAAAGCGCTGGATGCCCTTCCCTTTGGGGTTCAGAGCACACAGCGCTTTGCCGGTTCTTTATTCTGTTTTCCTGATTTCTTTGCCCATCTTTTCCGGGCTTTGCTGTAGGGCTTATGCCTGCCGGATGCGGGCGATCAATTCGCCCTGCTGGGCGAACCGATCATACATCGGCTGCACAGCAGCACGGAACCTTGCCTTTTCTTCTTCGTCCAGCTCTGTCACCTCAATGCCTGCTGCACGCAGATCACTTTCCGATTCCGCCTCCTGCTGCGCCCAGAGCCTGCGCTCCACCTTGGCGCTCTCCCGGGCACACAGGCGGATGATCTCCGGGTAGCGCTCGTCCAGTGCGGCCAGCTTTTCCATCACAGCAGGGCTTGCCAGCTGCACCTCCGGCACGCGGGTGTGCTCATCCTTTAAAAAGTAAGGTGCCACCTCGTAGTGACCCATGGCTTCGTAGCTGGGCCAGTTGTTCTCTGCGCCATCGATCTCACCGTTGTGCAGGGCGGCATACACCTTGCTGTACACTACCTTTACCGGCTTTGCGCCGAGGTCGGTGATCATTTCGCTCATCATGTCCGATTCCTGCACGCGGATGGTCAGGCCCTGCAGATCCGCAAGGCCTGTCACCTTCTGCCGGGTGTAGATGCTGCGCACACCGGCATCGAACCATGACAGTCCCGTCAGCTCCAGCGACTCCAGCGTGGAGAGGAACTCGTCGCCGATGGTCCCATCCAGCACGCGCCACATCTGGTCAGCGTCGGTGTAAAGGTACGGCAGCTGCAATACGCTCAGCGCCGGCTCGTACTCTGCCAGCTGGCTGAGGGACACGCGGGAGAAATCAATGCCGCCAAACTGCATCTGCTGGATCACGCTCTGTTCCGCACCCAGCTCTCCCCCGCTGTACACCAGCACTTTCACGCGGCCATCGGTGCGCTGGGCCACAAGATCCGCAAAGGCCAGCGCCGCCTGCGTAGTAGGATAATCCTCCGGCTGGTTCTCCGCATAGCGCAGGATCAATTCCGCCCCCTGTTGCTCCTGCACCGGCTGATGGCCGCAGCCCACCACCGGCAGTGCCAGCACGGCCGCGCCAAACAGGGCGGTCAGCATCTGACGGCGGGTCACAGGCGGGCCTCCCGTGCAGCCTTGGCCGCTTCCCTGCGGTACTGGGTAGGCGTCATGCCGGTGCGTTTTTTAAAGGTGCGAGCAAAATAGCTGGAATCCTCGTAGCCCACCATGGAAGCCACCTCTGCTGCCGAACGGAACGGGTCGGTGAGCAGCTCCTTGGCAGCGTTGATCCGCAGCTCGGTCAGGCAGTCCAGAAAGTTCATCTTCTGGTACTTCTTGAACTGTGCCGAGAGATACGCCGGGCTGATATGCAGGATCTCGCTCACACTGTCCAGCGAGAGGTCGAACATATAGTTATCCTCCATATACTTGCGCACATGGGCCATGACCAGTGCATTGCGGTCGTTCTCCCCTGCTTCGGCGGCATCGCTCTCCGGATCCGCTTCCGGCTCCGGTTCCACCGGAGCCAGCTCTGCAAGGCGGCGGCCCGCCTCGATCTGACGGATGGCCTTACGGATGGAAGCTTCCACTTCGTCCGGGTTCACCGGCTTGAGCAGATAATCGCAGGCACCCAGATGCATGGCCTCGTGGGCGTACTGGAACAGACTGTAGGCCGTAACAAAGATCACCTTGCACTCCGGGCGCTGTTCCAGCACGGCGCGGGCCGCATCCAGACCGTTCATACCGGGCATCTCAATGTCCATCAGGATCAGGTCTGCGCCCCACAGCACCGCCGTATCCGCTGCCTTGCGGCCGTTCTCGGCAGTCTCGATGGTCACTTCGTGCTCAAAGCGGCGGGCCACGATGTCCGCCAGCGTTTCCCGTTCCAGTGCTTCATCATCCGCGATCAACAGACGAATCATTCCTCAAACTCCTCCTCATTCTCCACCAATGGCAGATACAGCACCACCGCCGTACCGCGTCCCGGATGGGACCGTATCACAAAGCGGCTGTTCCGATCCAGCAGACGCAGGCGGGCCGCAACATTATAAATGCCAATATGCTCCCAGCGCTCACCGGGCTGGCTGAGCGCCCCGCGCAGCTGTCGTAATTGATCCAGCTGGATGCCCACGCCGTTATCCACCACGCGGATGCACAGCAGTCCCTTCTCCCGCAGAGGGTTCACGCGGATGCGCACCACACCGCCCTCCTCTTTGGGGCAGATGCCGTGCTTGAAGGCATTTTCCACGATGGGCTGTAAAATAAAGGACGGTACCATGGTCTCGGTAAGATCCAGCGAATCGGAAATGCGCCACTCCATACGCACCCGCTCACCAAAGCGGACATGGTAGATGGAGTAATATTCATCCACGATGCGCACCTCACGGGAGAGCGGCACCTGTTCATCGTTGCTCATCAGGCTGTAGCGCAGCAGGTGCGAAAGCGCCATGATGAGCGCCTGCGTACGGTAGGCCGTCTCGGTGCCGGCGGTCTGCTGGATCACATTCAGGGTGTTGAACAGAAAGTGCGGGTCGATCTGGCTGCGCAGCTGCTGCAGCCGGCTGCGCTCCATGCGGTTCTGCAGCTCCAGTGCTTCGGTCTTCTGGCGGTGCAGCTCCCGCTCGATCTCGTTTTTCTCCTGCAGAGTGGTCACCTGCTGGGCCATGGAGTGCTTCATGATGTTGAAGGACTCGGCCAGCTGAGCGATCTCCGGCTGCTTGGGCAGCGGGATGTCCGGGGTGTCGAACTCACTTTTGCCAATGGCGCGGGAGGCAGCGATCATCTGCTGCACCGGCGTGAGCAGACGCATGACCATCAAACCGGTAACGCAGCCCAGCGCCACGCACAGCGCCACCACCACCGTCTGCAGCATGGTGATGCGCTCGTTCAGGGCCGAGATGGTGGTGTAGGTGGTCTGGGAATCCTGAATGGCGGTTTCCAGCAATTGCAGGGTGTACTGGCTCAGGTAATCGCCGCAGGGCACCACCTTTGCATAATACAGCTGGGAAGCTGCGGCATCGTTGCCGCTGAGCAGGTCGTTTTCCAGCTCATCCAGCAGGCCGGTGTAGGTCTGATAGACCGTATCCACTGCGCTGTAGAGCACCCGCTGCTCATCGCTGACGCTTTCCAGACTGTTCAGGCTGGTACCGATGCGCCAGAGCCATGCGTTGCAGGTGGAAGATGCCGACTGCAGCCGGTCAATGATCTCCTCCGGCTCGCTGTTCTCCCAGCGGTAGTTCTCCAGCACGGAAATAGAGCTTTCCACACCGCCCTGAAAGCGGCTGATGGCGTTGAAGCAGCCCATCTGCGCGTCCTGTACTGCCTGCACTGCTCTGGACTGGTAGCCATTGAGCGTGAGCTGCATGGCAAAGGCCGCAAAAAATGCTGCCAGACACAAGCCCATGCGCTGCTTGAGGGTGATCTGCCGCTTGCGGTGCTGCAAAGCCTGCCGCCTCCTTTCGTTTGGTAACGATTTATTGTACCACGCTTTGGGCCGGATTGGCAAGGTTTGCATGTTTTTCTCTTGCCTAAACCGCGCAATTGTGGTACGATGCCTGTAAATACAAAGGAGGCGACTTTATGTCCCAGACCATCTCCGTTTCCACCACCATGGGTGAGCAGGGCTTCCGCGATTTTGCCGTGTTCGATGCATTCCATCACCGCAAAGCATGGCTGCGTCCCGCTGTTTTTGCCGCCATCATGCTGGCTTTTGCCGCCGTCTGCCTTTCGCAGCTGGGCAAGCGCCCGGGTGCCGGGCTGCTGGCTGCTGTGCTTGCCATTGTGGGCATCGGCCTGCCGGTGAGCTACTTTTACTCGTTCTTCCGCAGCGTTTCCCGGCAGATCAAACAGATGCACCTGCCGCGTGCCTTCTACCGTGTGGAGCTGGCCGACACCGGCATTGCTGTGTGGATGTACGGCCAGCAGGACAAGCCCGAACCCACCAGCCGCCACGCATGGGACAGCTTTTACTGCGCCTACCGCACAGACAATGCGGTGTACCTCTACGTAGAAAAAGAGAAAGCTTACTTACTGAACGACCGCATGGAAGTGGTGTGGAAGTTTTTGGCCGGCATCCTGCCCAAAGAAAAGCTGCACGACTGCAGAAAAGGCTAAACCCAAAAAACATGCACACGCAAAAAAGAACTGCTGACATTTCGTTCAGCAGTTCTTTTCTTTTATAAAGACCCACGCTGCGGCAAAGCAAAGCGCAGCGTGGGTGCGAAGATAGCTTATGTTATTGCGTCAGCCGATCAGCGGGCAAGCGTATACTTGTGCAGGGTCTTGCGCACAGCGCCGGGGCCTGCAAACAGCTCCTTGGCCATTGCCTCGATCTTCTCGCCCAGACCAACGGCATACAGATCCACGCCGAACACGTCAACACGGCTGTACAGCTTCTTCAGGCAGCTGAAGTCCTGCTCGCCTTCCTTGACCTCCAGCGGAGCAACGATGGCCTGCAGCTCAGCCAGCAGCGGATCGGTGGAAGGCTCAAAAGCCTGACCGTTGTCATCGATGCCCTTCAGGTAGCGGGCGTAGCCTGCCAGCACCAGCGGGATCAGGATCAGGTTGCTCTTGTCCAGACCGCGTGCCTCGTAGGCCTTGATGGTCTCACCAAAGCGGATGGCCAGCTTCTGGGAGGTATCAGTTGCGATACGCTGCGGAGCATCCGGCATGAAGGGGTTGGGCAGGCGGCGGTTGATGACAGCGCCGATGAACTCGTAGGGGTTCAGCACGCCGGGATCGACCACGACGGGCATTGCCTCGATGTAGCCGATCTTCTGGATGAAGGCACGCAGGTCTTCATCGGCCATCTCGGCGGAGATGAGGGTGTAACCCAGCATGCAGCCATAGATGGACATGGCAGTGTGCAGCGGGTTCAGGCAGGTGCACACCTTCATCTTCTCGATCTTGTCCACGGTCTCGCGGTCGCAGTACAGCACACCGCCCAGCTCCAGCGGAGGACGGCCATTGGTGTAGTGATCCTCGATGCACAGGTACTGGGTCTCTTCGGCGTTGACGAAGGGAGCGGTAAAGGTGTGCTTCTCGGTGACGATGGTGTAGTTGTCCTCAAAGCCGTCGTCGGCCAGCATCTGCTGGACCTTGGCATCCGGGCGCGGAGTGATCTTGTCGATCATGCTCCACGGGAAGGTGATCTTGCTCTCGTCCTGCACATAGGCCAGGAACTCGGCGGGCACCAGACCCTGCTCCACCCACTTGGCAGCATAGGCGTGGACAGCGTTCTTGACCTTATCGCCGTTGTGGGAGCAGTTATCCATGCTCTGGACGGTCAGGGGCAGCTTGCCGGCCTTGAAGCGCTCGTACAGCAGAGCAGTGACCTTGCCCATGGCCAGCACGGGGGTCAGGCCGCGCTCCAAATCAGCAGGAGCAACGCCGTAGCCCTTCTCAGTGATGGTGAAGGAGATCATCTGCAGGCTGGGGTTCTGGAAGATCTCCACCAGACGTGCCCAGTCCTCGCCGAAGGAGTAGTCAGCCTTCAGGCTCTCGGTAACGGAAGCCACCACCTTCTTCTCGATCTCGCCGGTGGACTTCAGGCAGACCAGCAGGCTCATATTGTCGTAGGGACGATAAGCCTTGTCGATGATCTCGTAGTCAAAGCTCTCGGCCACGATGACACCGCGGTCATACTTGCCGGTGTTCAGCGCATCGTTCAGGATGGCAGCCGGGAATGCACGGAAGATATTGCCTGCGCCGAAGTGCACCCAGGTGGGTTCGGCGTGGGTCTTGGCCTTGACAGCCTCGATATCGAATTTGGGCAGCTCATAACCCTTCTCTGCCCACTCGGTGGACAGATTGCCGTTTTTGATCTCAGACAGCTTCATATTTATCAGCCCTTCTTTTTCTCTTCATCCAGACGATCCAGCAGATCCCAGACACCCAGCATGTACTGAACGCCCAGAGCACGGTCATACTTGCCGTAACCGGGGCGGCAGTTGCCGGGGCCTTCCTCCCACAGCTGACGGCCGTGGTCGGGACGGATGTAGCCCTCAAAGCCGCAGTCATGGTAAGCACGCAGCACCTCGATGATGCCGGTCTCGCCGCAGCAGTCGCGGTGAGCAGCCTCGGAGAAGTCGCCGTTGGGGAAGTGATGGATGTTGCGGATGTGACCAAAGGCAATGCGGTCGCAGTGCTTGCGCACGATCTCGGCACAGTTGTTGTTGGGGTTTGCGTTCAGGCTGCCGGTGCACAGGGTCAGGCAGTTGTACGGATCATCCACCATGCTCAGGAAGCGGTCGATGCTCTCAGCATCCACCAGCAGACGGGGCAGGCCGAAGATATCCCAAGGGGGATCATCCTGATGGATAGCCATTTTGATGCCGCACTCATGGCAGGTGGGCATCAGTGCTTCCAGGAAGTACTTCAGGTTTTCCCACAGCTTTTCCTTGGTGACAGGGGCGTAAGCCTTGAACAGCTCGTCCAGCTTTGCCATGCGCTCCGGCTCCCAGCCGGGGAAGGTCATGTTATACTTCTCAGTGAAGGACATGATGTACTCAGCCATAGCCTTGTAATCGCCCTTGATCTTGTCCTTCTCATAGAACAGTGCAGTGGAGCCGTCGCCCACGGGGTGGAACAGATCGGTACGGGTCCAGTCGAACACCGGCATGAAGTTGTAGCAGATGACCTTGACACCGAACTTGGACAGATTGCGGATGCACTGCTTGTAGTTCTCGATGTACTTGTCGCGGGTGGGCAGGCCGATCTTGATGTCATCGTGGACATTGACCGACTCGACCACGTCCATGTCAAAGCCGTAGGCGTGGATCTGATCGGCTACCTTCTGGATCTCGTCGATCTCCCAGATCTCGCCGGGCATCTTGTCGTGCAACGCCCAGACGATGCTGGTCACGCCGGGGATCTGCTTGATGTCGCTCAGGCTGATGGGATCGTTGCCCTCGCCATACCAGCGCCAACCCATTTTCATAGGCATAGGAAAATCCTCCTGTTTTATATTTTCTGCTTTGCATTTTCCGCGCAGCCGTGTGCCGCGCTCTTGTACTTATATTCTAGTATATCAGTTGCGTTTTTTCAATGGTCGCTTTGCCGGTTTTTAATGTTTCTTCTTGTATACTTTAGACAAAAAGAACAAAAATCCGTCGGACATCACCCGCCCGACGGATTTTTACACGATTCAAAATGCCGGTTTCAGCGTTTCAGCTTCTGCCGGATGGACGGAGCCAGCACATCCTTGAAATATTCAAAGGTGTCCAATTCCAGAATGGCAGAGCCTGTCAGATAAATGCCCAGACCAACCACCACCTGAATGATCACCGTCAGCAGATCCGGCAGGTGCAGGAAAATGATCAGATACATGCACAGGCCCGCGCCCGCTGCCAGCAGCAGGGTCGGCAGGATATCACGCATCTGTTCCAGATAGCCATAGCCGATCAGCTTTTTGTTGAGCTGTGCATCCAGGATCTGGGTCACAATATTCGTGATCAGCATACCATATGCAATGGCCTCGACGCTGACACGGAATGTTGCCAGCAGAAGAAGGATGCACACCCCTTCGTTCAAAAGCTGACATTTCAGGTAAAGATCGCTGCGGCCCACCGCCTTGGCTGCATTCAGGTTTGCCGTGATGATCGGCCAGCACACATACCCCAGACAGAACACCCTGAGGAACAGCACACAGGGCAGCCACTTCTCGGTGAGGATCAGGCGCACCAGCGGTTCGGCACAGAACGCAGTGCTCATCATCACCGGCGCAATAATATAGGTACAGGTCTTGATGGAGCGGCGGGTCATGTTCTTGACCTGCGCACGGTCATCCTGCAGTGAGGACATGACCGGGAACAAAACGCTCTCAATGGAAGTATCCACGCTTGACGCGATATTATAAGTCAGGTTATCGCCCTGATTGTAATACGCCAGATCCGCCGAGGTGTACATCTTGCCGATGATCAGGCTGCGCAGGTTGTTGTAGATGACGCTGCTCAGCGACGAGGCCAGCAGCTTCCAGCCATAAGAGAGCAGCCCTTTCAGGTGCTGCCACGAAAACTCCATCTTAGGCCGCCAGGAGGACAGCTTCCACAGCACCAGCGTGTCCACCGTGATATTGGATACCTGCTGCACCACCAGCGCCCAGACTCCAAAGCCCATATAGGCAAGGCCCAGGCCCAGGACCGTGGATACGATCGCGCCCGCAAAGGCGGAATAGAAAAAATACTGGAACTTCATGTTCCGGGTCACATGCGCCTGCTGGATCGTTTTGATGCCGCAGACCGCCACTGTCAGGCTGATGCCGCGAAAGATCGGGGTCATGCTGGGGTCATTGTAGAAAGCAGCCAGATACGGTGCCGCCACGAACATTCCCCCATACAGCACAAAGCTGATCACAATGCTGAAAAAGAACGCCGACGAGTAATCCAGCTCGTCCACTTCCTTCTTCTGCACCAGCGCGGTGCCAATGCCGCAGTCCAGCAGGACATACATGATATTGTTGAACACCGTCACCAGTGCCACCTTGCCGTAATCATCGGGTGTAAGGATGCGCGCCAGAAGGATGGACACCACCGCTGAGATCAGCTGCACACCGCACCGCTCTGCAAAGCGCCAGAAAAAACCGTTTACAATAACATTTTCTTTTTTCTCGTTCATTCCTGCGTCCACTCAAATTCCTTTCAAAAAACCGGTCGGTCTGCACCCTGCGCAGAAATGCATTTCCGCCGTATCCTTATCATCTTCTTCCCTGCTGCCAAAACAACTGAGCAGAGATAGTTAGTTTTATAATATCACACCCATCCATGCATTTCAACCAACATATTCTTAAGAGAAATGACGGCCCGAAAATTTCATTTAAAAAGAGAAAAAGCGCTTGACTATCTGCCAGGAACGTGGTAATATATTCAAGCAGTCCGCATCACGGTCTTTCACCTCAGAGATTTCAGGGCTGCGAAAACAATACGGTATGCGAGGGTGGCGGAACTGGCAGACGCGCACGTTTGAGGTGCGTGTGGTTTATCCTTGGGGGTTCGAGTCCCCTCCCTCGCACCAAAAACCAGTACACATTGTGTGCTGGTTTTTCTTTTTGTGCGAGGGAGGGGGCTCGAACAAGGCGGCGGCATTTATGCCGCAAGCAAAGCCACAGTGCAACAACGACGACCGCAGCCTGCGGCTGAAACAGGGAGGAGTTGTTGGGGCCGCGTTCTGATTTTTCAAAGCCCTGCCAAGGGGCTGCGGAAAAATCAGCTAACGCAACCCGTTGCTGTTGCTTAGCCTGCGGGTCCCAATCAATAGGAATGTCTATCAGGGGTGTACCCATTTTGTACCGGTTTCTTTTTGTGCGAGGGAGGGGACCTCGAACAACACTATTTATTATATAAAAGAAAGCGCGATGAATTCTGAGAACTCATCGCGCTTTTTCTCTTATGCGGGTAGTGGGGGTCGAACCCACACGCCTTGCGGCACAGGAACCTAAATCCTGCGCGTCTGCCAATTCCACCATACCCGCATATTCTTCTATTCTGCAGCTGCGGCCAAACCGCCTTAATATAGTATCAGTTCCGGCGGCAAAAGTCAATCACTGCACTGATATTTCCGCCCTTCACAGCGCATACTATCGCCGGACGATCGTATCATTTTCCATGGCGGAAAGGGGCTTTTTGCCGATGCGCAGATCAAAACTACGCCGCGCTGGCGGCATTGCGGTAACTTATCTTCTGGTGGCCGCGCTGGCGGTGCTGGGCTGGCTGTGGCACAGTCTGCCTGCTGAAATTTTGCTGGAACCCGGCCAGACCCTTACCCTGCCCCGTTTTGCCTATGTGCAGCCGCTGCGCACCGCTGGCTCCCGCAACGCGGCCAGCACGCAGGCTGCGGGCAGCTATCAGGCCACTTTGTCCATTGGCGGGTGGCTGCCCGTCAAGACTGTGCGCGCTCTGGTGGAAACACGTCCGGTGGTAACCGTGTGCGGTACACCTTTCGGCGTTAAGATGTTCTCCGAGGGTGCGCTCATTGTGGGCTTTTCCGACCTGAACACCCCGGACGGCACCGCGAACCCCGCCAAGAAGGCCGGGCTGCGGCTGGGCGACCGGGTGGTGCGCATGGACGACACCCTGACCGAGACGAACGATGCCGTGCACGATGCTCTGGAAACGGCCGCAGGCGCACCGGTGCAGGTGGTCTATATCCGCAATGGTGAGCAATTCCAGACCCGGCTGACCCCCGTGTGGGACAGCACCGCCGGGCAGTGGCGCGCCGGGATGTGGGTGCGGGATTCTTCCGCCGGGGTAGGCACCATGACATTTGTGGACAATGCTGCCGGGGTGTTTGCCGGGCTTGGCCACCCCATCAGCGACAGCGACACCGGTGAGAGCGTGGCCCTGCGCAGCGGCGAGATCGTCCCCTGCCAGATCGTGGGGTGTACCAGCGGCACCGTGGGCAGCCCCGGTGAGCTGAAGGGCCGCTTTCTGAGCACCCATGCGCTTGGCAGCATCTGCATCAACAGCAAGACTGGGGTCTATGGCAGAACACGGGCTGCATTTTCCGGCCCGGAGCTGGAGATGGCTTTTGCGCAGGAGGTGGTGCCGGGCGATGCCGAGATCTGGACGACCGTGGACGGCGAGGTGCCCAAGGCATACCGCATCCGCATTGAAAAGGTAAACGACGCAGACCCCCACCGCAACATGATCCTGCGCGTGACCGACCGGCAGCTGCTTGCCAAAACCGGCGGCATCGTGCAGGGCATGAGCGGCAGTCCCATCCTGCAGAACGGCAGACTGGTGGGTGCAGTGACCCATGTGCTGGTAAACGACCCCACGCGGGGCTACGGCATTTTTGCTCAGACCATGCTCAAGCAGGCCCGCGCTGTTGAAAAAACAGGCGATACAGCGCATACGCAGACCCAAAACGCAAAATAATTTGCGGGTTTCGATTTTCTTTGCCAAAATTTACCAATATAAACCGTTGAAAGTTCTGGAAAATTATGGTAAAATCCATGGTGTTAAGGGAACTGCACACATTGGAGGAAACAACCATGGACAAAGTTAGATTTTTGATGTCGGATACTGGTGCCCCGTTCACTGCCGCCTGCCGCGAAGCGCTGGAGCAGAAGGGCGTGGACGTGACCGTTGTGGAAAAGGACGGCAACAAGGTCCTGCAGAAAATGCTCACCGTGCGCCCGCAGGTGGTCCTGCTGGATGCTTTTATGCCCGGTCTGGATGCCCTTGCGGTAAAGCAGCGCTACAATGCCGCCGGTGAGCGGCACACCTCCTTCTTCGTGACCGGTGCCTTCCAGAGCGAAGAGATGGTACAGGAGCTGCTGGACGAAGGCTTTGCCTACTACTTTGTAAAGCCCTTTGATGAGACCGTGCTTGCCGCACGGGTGCTCAAGGCGGCACTTGGCCCGGAAAAGCACATCCTGCACACCAGTGTGGACAGCGATGAGCTGACCGTTACCGAGATCCTGCATCAGATCGGCGTTCCCGCCCACATCAAGGGCTACCAGTTCCTGCGGGATGCCATCCTGCTCACCATGAACGAGCCGGAGTACATCAACGCTGTGACCAAGCGTCTGTACCCGGAAATCGCCAAGAAAAACGGCACCACCGCCAGCCGGGTGGAACGCGCCATCCGCCACGCCATCGAGGTGGCATGGGACCGGGGAGACGTGGACACCCTCAACAGCTACTTCGGCTACACCATCCATAACCTGCGCGGAAAACCCACCAACAGCGAGTTCATCGCAATGATAGCTGATAAGATGCGGCTGGATAAACGGCAGCGGGTGGGCTGATTTTTTCATAGAATCCGCCGTCGTTCATATTCTGATAAGAGCAAACCAAACAGACAAAGGAGGTTTTGCTCTTGAAGCTTGCAGAATATCTCGCACGGCGCAGGCGGGCCAGAGTTGCGGCCGTGATGCTGTTCGCCCTCGTTATGGGGTTTGTATCTGCTGCGCCGCCGGTCGTCACCGGATGTCAGGCGCAGGATCTTACCCCGGCACCGGACACTTCGATGCTCTCCCCCGCCGTTTCGGCTCTGGCACAGGAGCAGCAGGAGCCTGCTGCCCAGCCGCTGCCGGAAAAGTGGGTCTGCCTGACCTTTGACGACGGCCCCAGCAAGACCACACCGGATGTGCTCAGCGCGCTGAACGCGGCCGGAGTGCACGCCACATTTTTTGTGGTGGCTACCGGTTACAACGAGAAGTATCTGCCCCTGCTCACCGAAGCGGTCAGCGCCGGGCACCAGATCGCGCTGCACTCTGCTTCCCACGAGTACAGCGATATCTACCGCAGCAGCGACGCTTATTGGGAGGACATTGCCCTTTTAAAGGAGCGCATTGCGCCCTATGTGGATGCCGAGAGCATCCGGTATCTACGGTTTCCGGGCGGCAGCACCAACACCGTCAGTCGGCGCTACGGCGGCAAAGGCCTGATGAAGCAGCTGAAAGCCGAAGTAGAGCAGAAAGGCTGGCATTGGGTGGACTGGAACGTGTGCGCCGAGGATGCCGTGGGCGGGCACCCAAGCGCGGGCACCATTTACCGCAATGTGGTGCACGAGACCGGGCAGCAGACGAACTGCATCGTATTGATGCACGATTCTTCCTCCACACACACCACTGCCGAAGCACTGCCGGACATTATCCGGTGGTATGCAGACAACGGCTACACCTTTCTGACGGTGGCCGAAGCGCTGCCGCTGGGGTGATGCTCCTTACAGCCACTTTTCCATGCAGCGCCCCAGCAGCACCCCGCCGGATGCCAGCGCCGCCAGCCAGAGCCAGCCTGCACCGCCGGTGACTACCCACCCTGCCGCCATGATGGCGGCAAAGGTGCACACCGGCGGCAGCACGATACGCGCGATGCGCAGCAGCTTTTCCCGCCGGGAGGGAAGCCCGGTGTCAAGCTGCTCGGGATGCACGGCATCGCAGCAGATTTCATCCCGGTACTTGCCCGGGTTTCGGTAAGCTTTATACGGAATGCCATCCAGCGAAAACTCCGGGTACATCCCCTCTTTTTCAAGGCTGAACTGCATCCCGTTGGCCTTTGCGTAGGTCTGCAGGGCCGCTGTGAACTCCTGCGGGGTGTTGATGCTGCCCTCCGGAATAAAGGAAAAATGCCTCTGGTGCTGCACCTGTGCCAGCGTGCGGTAATCCTGCAGCCAGCCAGAACAGAACGCACCCTGTACGGCAGGCTTTTCCATCCGGGTCAGGCAGGCATCCACATCCAGTGATGCCACAGACGGGTCCTGCCGGGCCAGTTCTGCACAAAAACGCGCCGCCCCTTCCAGCTGCTTTGCGCGCTGTTCCAGTGCGGTCTTTTGCTCCCGCAGGACACTCCCCAGCGATGCATCGCCTGCAAGCACGGATCGGATGACCGGAAGCGGCACATCCAGCATCCGCAGCATCCGGATGAACCGGAGAGTGCGGATGTCCTGTTCCATGTAATCACGGTAGTCGTTGCCAGGCAGCCGGGCAGGGTCCAAAAGCCCCTCTTTTTCATAGAAGCGGATATTGGGGGCGGACACCCCGCTTTGTTTCGAAGCCTGTTTGATGTTCATTTGCTTCACCTCCGCACTCACATTACACCTTAAAGACACTTGAAGGTCAAGTTTTTTTCAAAAAAAGCCCCGGAATGCGCGCGGCTGCGGGCGATCCGGGGCTAAATCTTTATTCCGCGTTCTGGCAGAACAGCGAGAAGGTGCGGTAAGCCATGTACAGGTCGGTCTTATGGATGACCTCGAAGGGCGAGTGCATGGACAGCACCGGCACGCCGATGTCCAGCACCGGGATGCCGCGGTTGGCCACGTACTTGGCAATGGTGCCGCCGCCGCCAAGATCCAGACGGCCCAGCTCACCGATCTGCCATGCCACGCCGTTGGCATCCAGCAGGCGGGTGATATCCCCTACCAGCTCAGCGGAAGCATCGCTGGCAGAGCTCTTGCCGCGGCTGCCGGTATACTTGAAGAATGCCACACCGCGGCCTGCGTAAGTACCGTTCTGCGGCTCGAAGGCACCTGCCCAGGAGGGGTCGTAGGCGGCGGTCACATCGGCGGAGAGACACACGCTGTTCTGGAAGGCAAGGATGTCGTCCTGACCGGCGGCGCGGCACAGCAGCTGCATAAAGTGGAATACATACATGCTCTGCATGCCGGTGACGCCGTCGGAGCCGATCTCTTCCTTATCGGTCAGCACGCAGACAGTGGTGTGCACAGGATCTTTCGTCTCGATCTCGGCCATAAGGGCGGGGTATGCGTCCACACGGTCATCGTGACCGTAGCTGCCCACCATGGAGCGGTCAAAGCCCACGTCCCGGGCCTTATGGGCGGGCACCACCTCGATCTCAGCGCGGGTGAAGTCCCGCTCGGTGATGCCGTACTTTTCGTGCAGCAGCATCAGGGTGTTCAGCTTGACGGCCTCCTTGATGTCGGCATCCTCCACAGCGTCGGAGCCGATGAGCACGTTCAGCTCTTCGGCCTTGATGCCCTCGCTGAGCTTGCGGTCGTTCTGCTCGGCACCCAGATGGGGCAGCAGGTCGGTGATGCAGAACACGGGGTCGTTCTCGTCCTCACCCACTGCAAAGGACACGCTGGAGCCATCGGCACGGGTGAACACGCCGTGGATGGCCAGCGGCATGGTGCCCCACTGGTACTTGCGGATGCCGCCGTAATAGTGGGTCTTGAAGTAGCTGAGGTGGTCTGCTTCGTACAGCGGGTTCGGGCGCAGGTCCAGACGAGGGCTGTCGATGTGGGCGATCACCAGACGGAAGCCCTCCTCAAAAGATTTCCGGCCGATGGTAGCGGCCACCACCGCCTTGTGCTCCTGCACAAAGTAGATCTTCTGGCCGGGGGCATAGGTCTTTTTCGGCTCAAACTTTTCGTAACCGGCCTCCAGCAGCAGCTTTTCGCTGGCGGCGGCAGCTTCGCGCTCGGTCTTGGCAGCGTTCAGGAAGGCTTTGTAGCCTTCGGCAAAGGCTGCAGCCTTTTCCTTCACGTCGGCGCTCTTGTCGGCGGCGTACTCCGGCTTGTAAAGCAGCTGTTCGGCAGCCTGCTTTGCGGTAAGTTTCTCGCTCATGTTCCTTATCTCCTCTCAGCTTTCTGCATAGATACGCTGATACCGCGCATAGCAGGAAGTGATCTTTTTTACGTAGTGGTTCATCTGGTTATAGGGAAAGCCCTGCAGCGTTTCGCCGTCTGCGGAGTGCTCTTCCATCTGTAAAAGAGCATCTACCGTGCCCCACCCGCTGTGATAAGCGGCAGCGACAGTGGCAACATCGCCGTTGTAGCGCTCCATGCACAGGTGCAGGTAATAGCATCCGAACCGGATGCTGGTCTCCGGGTCGTAGAGATTTGCAAAGAGCAGTCCTTCGTCCGGTGCAATCTTGCTGCGCAGCCAGATAAAGGTCTCTTCGGTCATCTGCATCAGGCCCCGGGCATCCACAGTGGAGGTGGCCTGCGGGTCAAAGCCGCTTTCGGTGCGGATGAAGGCATCCACCAGAAGCGGGTCAAGGCCGTAAGTCTCCGCCCACTGGTCCACCAGCACTTCGTACTTGCGGGGGTATAAAAGCCGTTCTGCCCTGCCCCACAAGTTGGGCACCAGCACAAACAGCAGGATCAGCGCCATGCCCAGCAGGAACAGCCTGCGGCTGCGCATTTTTTTGCGGCGGCGTGCCTTCTGGGCGCGGAGAGCGCGGCGGATGCGGGCCGTCTCCGGGTCGTACTGCGGTGCAGGATCTTGTTCGTTATATCGTTTGTTCAAAGCTCTTTTCCCGCACCTCCTTCTGCCAGAAGCTTTGTGCAGAGCTGCTCTGCCGCAGCCTGCAGATGTGCAAGGCTGGAATCGTTGCGCAGCACATAGTCTGCCTGCGCGGTGAGGGTGCTTTCCGGTGTCTGGGCGTTCAGGCGGCGGGCGGCCATCTCGGCCGAGATGCCGTCCCGGGCCACGATGCGGGCCACACTGGTCTCAAACGGTGCCGTGACCACGCACAGGCGGTCACACTCGGCCTGCGCCGCAGTCCCCACGATGACCGCGCCATCCAGCACGAACAGCGGTGCACCGGCATCCTGTGCTGCCTGCTTTGCCGCACGGATGCGGCGCACAATTTCCGGGTGGGTCAGGCTGTCCAGTGCCGCCTTGCCTTCCGGGGTGGCAAAGGCGCGGTCAGCCAGCAGGCGGCGGTCCAATGTGCCGTCTGCTTTTAAAATGTCTGCGCCGAACCGCTGAGCCAGCCGGGGCAGCAGCGGCGAGCCGGGCAGTAAAATCTCGCGGCTGATCTGGTCGGCATCGGCCAGCGGCACACCGTGGGCCGAAAACACCGCCGTGACCGTGGATTTGCCGCAGCCGCTGCGGCCCGTGATGCCAAGCGCGATCATAGCTTGATCACCCGGAAGGCCGCAGCGCGGATCAGGCGGTTGTACACCGCCATAGAAAGGCCGTCTTTTCTGGGGCAGCGGGCGTAGACCACGGCATCGCCCTGCTCATCCAGCGCGCGCAGGCAGCGGAAGATGTGCTTTGCCTGATCGGCACCGTCGCCCTCGCGTCCATACTCCACGCAGGGCACACCCAGCTTTTCCGCCTCGCCGGTAAAGCACAGGCAGCTGGGATTCTGCTCGGCGTGGGCATCCACATAGGCTTTGAACTGTTCAAAGGTGCCGTCCAGCAAGGTCACATCCGCCTTGGGTGCGTAGTGCTTGTACTTCATGCCGGGGCTGCGCACCACAGCACCCTCCGGCAGCTTTTCGAGGATGGCTTTGGACACTTCCACCTCTTCGCCGAGGGCACGCTCGAGGTCTTCCAGCGTGATGTGGCCCGGGCGGAACAGGGTGGGCTTTTCGCCCACCACCGACACCACAGTGCTTTCTACGCCCACGTCGCACTCGCCGCCGTCCAAAATCAGCGGCAGGCGGCCGTCCATATCGGTGAACACATCCTGCGCGTTGGTGGGGCTGGGCTTGCCGGAAAGATTGGCGCTGGGGGCAGCAAAGGCGCAGCCGCTCTTTTCAATGACGGCGCGGGCCACCGGGTGGCTGGGCATCCGGATGCCCACGGTGTCCAGACCGGCACAGCACTCCGCTGCCACCTCCGGGCCGCGGGGCATGATGATGGTGAGCGGGCCGGGGCAGAACGCAGCCATCAGCAGCTGGGCGCGCTCCGGCACCTCGCTGACAAGGCCGGGCAGCATTTCCGGTCCGGTGACGTGGACGATCAGGGGATTGTCCTGCGGGCGGCCCTTGGCCACAAAGATCTTCTTCACAGCCTCGCCGTTGCGGGCATCGGCTGCAATGCCGTAAACCGTCTCGGTGGGCAGGGCCACCAGCTCACCGTTCTGCAGCAGGGCAGCGGCTTTTTCAATGCTCTTTTCGTCCGATGCGGGCAAAATTTCAGTTTTCATTTCCATACGGATCATCGTTCTTTCTATCTGTAAAGTATTTATGCTTTTCAGCATTTATCGACAGTATATCGTTTTATTTTCAAAACCGCATTTCAGCCCTGCTCGTTGAGCTTTTGCAGCTTTTCGGCCTGTTCGCGGGTGGCCAGTGCGTCGATCAGCTCGTCCAGATTGCCGTCCATGATCTTGGAAAGATTGTGCACGGTCAGGCCGATGCGGTGGTCGGTGCAGCGGTCCTGCGGGAAGTTGTAGGTGCGGATCTTTTCGCTGCGGTCGCCGGTGCCCACCTGCCCCTGACGGCTGGCGTTGATGGCATCCTGCTGCTGTTTCTGCTTCTGGGCCAGCAGGCGGCTGCGCAGGATCTCCAGCGCCTTGTCCTTGTTCTGGAACTGGCTGCGCTCGTTCTGGCATTCTACCACCATGCCGGTGGGGAGATGTGTCACACGGATAGCGCTGGAGGTTTTGTTGATGTGCTGACCGCCCGCGCCGGAGGAGCGGAAGGTGTCGATGCGCAGGTCCTTCATGTCCAGCGCAAAGTCCACCTCTTCGGCCTGCGGCATCACAGCCACCGTGGCCGTGGAGGTGTGGATGCGGCCCTGCGTCTCGGTCTCCGGCACACGCTGCACACGGTGTACACCGCTCTCGTACTTGAGGCGGTTGTAGGCCCCGGCACCGTCCACCGAAAAGATGGCTTCCTTCACGCCGCCAAGCTCCGTCTCGTTGAGGTTGAGCATTTCCAGCTGCCAGCCCCTGCTTTGCACATACATGGTGTACATGCGCAGCAGGCTGTGGGCAAACAGGGCAGCTTCCTCCCCTCCTGCGCCGCCGCGGATCTCCACAATGACATTTTTGCCATCGTTCACATCCTTGGGCAGCAGCAAAATTTTGAGATTATTTTCCAGCTTTTCCACATCTTGACTTTTTTCGCTGATTTCCTGCTGTATCATCTGCTTGAAGTCCGGGTCAAGTGCGCCCGGTTCTTCCAGCAGAGCTTTGGCCTGTGCCAGATGATCCTGTGCGGTCTGCCACGCGCGGTAGGCCTGCACCACAGGTTCTGCATCGTGGTACTCCCGCATCAGCCTGCGGAAAAGCGCAGGGTCTGCGGCGGTATCCGGCTGGTTCAGGCGGATGGAAAGCTCTTCAAAGCGGTGGCAGACAGCATCCATCTGGGTAAACATGTTCGGCATAATTCCGGCAGTTCTCCTTACAAACTCAGATTCATGTTCGTGCAGCCGAACGGCTCCGGGGCCTTTCCGCCCCGGATGCGTGCTGCGCCGGGCGCTAGGCCTGCCCGGGTTTTACCACCTTTTTGATGTTCTTTTCAATTTTAGCACGCGGCAGCATCACCTCGCGCCCACAGCCGGTACACCGGATCTTAAAATCCATGCCGACGCGCAGCACCTCGAAGCTGGACGCTCCGCAGGGGTGCTTTTTGCGGGTGAGGATGGTATCGCCTACAGCAATGTCCATAGCTCTGCTTCTCCCTTCTGCCTGCCCAAAACAGCAGGCGGTGTGTGCGCAAAGCCCGGCGTGCCGGTTTGCTGCGCATACAGATATAGTATAATGCAAAGCCGCACAAAATGCAAATATCCGCCCATGCGGATGCATAAGTTTTAACAGAAAGGCCGCTGCCGTTCCAAGCACGGCCTAAAAAGCAGAGAAAGAGGAATGAAAGATGATGCAAGCTTACCGTACCGAAGGCAACTACCGTTCTGCTGCGCGCCTGTCCCCCGCTGAACTGCGCGCCGCCATGGCAAACCGCGAGATCCTGCAGGCCACTGCTCTGGCCTTTGATACCCAGCGCCAGCTGCGGTTCGAGATCGGCGGGGTAAGGGCCGTGATGCCCTTTGCCCAGTGCGCCGATGGTGCCGCAAACGGCACCGTGCGGGACATTGCGGTGCTGACGAGGGTGGGCCGCCCCACCTGCTTTGTGATCGAAGCGCTGGACACCGACGAGAACGGTCAGCCCTTCTACCGGCTCTCCCGCGCGCTGGCGCAGCAGATGTGCAAGGCCGACTATCTGGACACCCTGCAGCCCGGCGATATCCTGCCCTGCACCGTGACCCATATCGAGCCGTTTGGCGCGTTCTGTGATGTGGGCTGCGGCATCAGTGCCCTGCTGCCCATCGACTGCATGTCGGTGAGCCGCATCTCCTCCCCCGCCGACCGGGTGAGCGTGGGCCAGCAGATCTTGTGCGCCGTCAAGAACCGGGATGTACAGGGCCGCTTTGTGCTGACCATCCGGGAACTGCTGGGCACATGGGAGGAAAATGCGGCCGGGTTCACCGTGGGTGAGACCGTGGTGGGCATCGTGCGCAGCGTGGAGGAATACGGCACCTTTATCGAGATCGCGCCCAACCTCGCGGGCCTTGCCGAGAGCTGCACCGACCTTGTGCCCGGGCAGGCGGTGAGCGTCTACATCAAGAACATCCTGCCGGAAAAAATGAAGATCAAGCTGGTGATCGTAAACCATGCCCTGAGCCAGCGCCACCGGTTCGAGCTGAAGTATTTCATCACCGAGGGCCATCTGGACCACTGGGTGTACTCCACGCCGGAAAGCCCCAAGCGCATTGAGACAGATTTTGCCGCTGCGGCTTGCAATCCGGCGTGAAAGCCTTTATACTATAAAAGAAAAGGAATGCAAGGGGGATGTATGGAACGATGGCCGCCAATGATGCTTTTACTGCCGGTGTACGTCCCGGCGGGTTGACCAGCAGCACCGAGATCCGGCTGCTGCTGTGCTATCTGGTCAAAAATGCCGGACCCATTACCCGGCAGGAGATCGAAAACGCCCTGATGGAAGAAGCGCTGGTGAACTATTTCGAGATCGGCTCGTGTCTGGACGATATCACCAAGCAGCAGCTCGTCACCCTGACAAAGGGCAGCTATACCATTACCGAGAAGGGCCGCAAAGTGGCGCAGGAGCTTGCCTACGACCTGCCCCGCAGTGTGCGGGAGCGCGCTGTGGCCGCTGTGCTGCGCTGCCAGACATGGGCCCGCAAGGAAGCCAAGTACAGTGCCAGCATTACCGAAAAAGAGGACGGCCACTGCACCATCCGCTGCACGGTGAAAGGGCTGGACAGTGAGCTGTTCTGTCTGGATCTCGGCACACCGGACCGGCTGACCGCCGAGCTGGTAAAAAAGCAGTTCATCCTCAAGGGCAACGAGATCTACCAAATGCTCATCAATAAGCTGACCGAAGAAGAAAAGTGAACAAATAAAGAGGGAGGCACCCGCGCGGCGCTTCCCTCTTCTGTTTTGTGGCGGTCAGATCAGAATGCAGATGAGCCCGGTGCAGCCCTCATTGATGACCCGTTCCAGCGTTTCCTGCAGGCGGGTGCGGGCCTCCTGCGGCATGTGCAGCAGCTTGTTCTGCAGCCCTTCGTTCACCAGCTCGTGCAGACTCTTGCCAAAGATGTTGGATTCCCACAGCTTTTCCGGGTCGTCCTCAAAGCCGGCCAGCAGGCTGCGGGCAAGGTCCTCGCTCTGCTTTTCGGTGCCCACGATGGGGCTGATCTCGGTGTGGATGGTGGCCTTCATCATCTGGATGGAGGGCGCGCAGGCTTCCAGCCGCACGCCGTAGTTCGTGCCCTGCCGCACGATCTGGGGCTGTTCCAGTTTCAGCTCGCTGACCGTGGGCATCACGATGCCATAGCCGGTGGCTTCCACCTGCTCAAGGGCGCTGCGCACCTTCTCGTACTCCCGTTTGGCCTTTGCCAGCTCCATAATGCAGGGCATCAGGCCCGCTTCGTCGCCAATGGCAAGGCCGGTCTGCTCGCTCAGCACCTGATAGAAAATTTCCGGCTTCAGCTCCACCGTGATGCGCACACTGCCGTTTGCAAGGTCGATGCCGCTGATGGCCGAGCGCTGCACTGCGTCACATTCCAGCGCAGGTGCGTCTGTTCCGGAGGGCACATCCTTCATGCGGGAGACCTTTGCCGCCAGCTGCATGGCCGCATCGTACACCTGCGTTTGCAGCCAGTGGCCGTTTTCCAGCATCGTGACCCAGCGCGGCAGGGCAAAATCCAGCTCCTGCACCGGGAACTCGTACAGCACCTGCCGCAGGATGCTGCCCAGTGCCTCCGCGTCCAGATCCACGCAGCTCACCGGCAGCACGGTGTGGTCGTAGTCCCGTGCCATGCCCTCGGCCAGCTGCTTCGTCTCCGGGGCATCCGGGTGGGTGCTGTTGAGCAGGATGATGTAGGGCTTGCCCAGCGCATCCAGTTCTTCCACGATGCGCTTCTCGGTTCTGGCATAGCCCTCCCGCGGGATGTCACTCACAGAGCCGTCGGTGGTGACCACAATGCCGATGGTGGAGTGTTCGCAGATCACCTTGCGGGTGCCGGTCTCGGCGGCAAGGTCGAAGGGCACCTCATGGTCGAACCACGGGCTTTTGACCATGCGGGGCTTGTCGTTCTCCTCGTGGCCCATAGCCCCCTCCACCATGTAACCCACGCAGTCGATGAGCCGCACCCGGCACTCGCCGCCGCCCTCCAACTGCAGGGGCACGGCTGTTTCCGGGATGAATTTTGGTTCCGTGGTCATGATGGTGCGGCCTGCTGCCGACTGGGGCAGCTCGTCCCGGGCACGCTCCCGCGCAGCCGCCGGGCCGATGGCGGGCAGCACCAGCTGTTCCATGAAACGCTTGATAAAGGTGGATTTGCCGCTGCGCACCGGGCCAACCACCCCAATGTAGATATCTCCGCCGGTGCGTGCGCCGATCTCGCGGCAGATGCTCTTCTGTTCCTGATTTGCCAAATTGCTCTCCCCTTCCCGTTTGCGCTGTGCACCGGACAGGATTCCGGTCCGCTTGTTGTAATCGTATGTTGGGAAAAGGCCGGATATGACAAAAGGCTCCCATGCCAGCAGCACAGGAGCCTTTACAAACATTTTTACAATTACGGGGTCAGACGGTTGGGGCCGCGGAACAGGAACTCGGCGTCCTTGATGGTCAGGCCGCACAGCAGCATGGTCAGGCGATCGATGCCCAGACCGAAACCGCCGTGGGGCGGGCAGCCGTACTGGAAGAACTCCAGATAGAACTTGACATCATCGGCCAGACCCTTTTCTTCGGCCTGCTTCTTCAGCACCTCGTAGCGGTGCTCGCGCTGGGCACCGGTGGTGATCTCAACACCACGCCAGATCAGGTCGTAGCCCTGGGGCACGCCGTTCTCGTCCCGCATGTGGTAGAACGCACGCTTCTCGGCAGAGTAATCGGTGATAAAGAGGAACTCGTGGCCGTAATGCTTCTTCACCCACTCATAGCTCAGGCGCTCGGCCTCAGTGGTCAGGTCGCCCTTCTCGCTCTCATCGATGGTGTAGCCGAACTCTTCTTCCAGACCCTTGTACAGGTCTGCCAGCTTGACCACCGGGAACGGGGTGGTGGGAACGATCACTTCCTGCCCGAACATCTCCTTGATCTGGTCGCCGTAGTTGTCCTTGACGGCCTGCAGACCGGCAGTCAGCAGCTCTTCTTCCATCTTCATCACGTCTTTATAGGAAGTGATGTAGCTGAACTCCAGATCGAAGCCGGAGAACTCGGTGGAGTGCTTGTTGGTGTAGCTCTTCTCGGCGCGGAACACAGGGCCGGTCTCGAAGATGCGCTCAAAGCCTGCAGCCATGGCCATCTGCTTGTAGAACTGAGGGCTCTGTGCCAGATAGGCGTTGCGGTCAAAGTAGTCCACCTTGAACACCTCAGAGCCGCTCTCGCTGGCAGCAGCGATCAGCTTCGGGGTGTGGATCTCGATGAAGTTACGGTCCAGCAGGAACTTGCGCATGGCGTTCACAAAGCAGCTCTGTGCCTTGAACATGAGCTGGTTCTCGTCGGTGCGCAGGTCGATCCAGCGGTAATCAATGCGCTGGTCGATGCTGGAGCGCTCCACAGCCTTCTTTTTCTTGGTGGCTGCGATCTCCTTGCGGACGATGGGCAGAGCGTTGGCGATGCTCTCGATCTCGATGCTCTCGGGGATCATCTCCACGCCGCCCATCTTGACGTAGTCGTTCTCCACCACCTTGCCGGTGACGGTGATGACGGAATCCGGGGTGAGCTGATCGATGGTATCCACCAGATCGGGGTGATCTTCCTTTTCCACCGTGATCTGCAGCTTGCCGGTAATATCCTTCAGCACGATAAAGGCCATATACTTGCTGTTGCGCAGGTTCTCGATAAAGCCCTGCACCTTGACCGTGCCGCCGATGGCCTTTTGAGCCTCGTTGATATAGGTGCGTTCCATAATACAGGAATCCTCCTTTGACGTCTTGTGTACTGTTTTATTATACGCTTTTCCGGGGATAAATCAAGAGATATGGCGATTTAGAATGGCCTCCGCTGCGCTCTGGCCATCTTCTGCGGAAGAATTATTTTTATTTTGTGTTTGTCGCGGCCTGCGGGCCGCTCCAAGCACCTTTTCACAAATCAGGACAAATCAGCAAAAAATGCAGTTTCTGGTCACAGCCCCTCCGTGAAAAAACAGTTCTGGAAAATCCGCAGATTTTCCAGAACTGCAAACATAAAATCTTTTTCCGCTGAAAATATTCGGGTTGCGGCACGCGGCGGCTATGTTTAATGGTTCTCTTTGCCTGTTTCTTCGTGCAGAGTGCCGGTGCCGCCCTCCACCACGCCGTCGTGCTTAAGCACCGCGGCAATGGTGCCGAAGAAGCATTTCACATCCAGCCCAAAGCTCAGATGCTCCACATACCAGCCGTCCAGCTTGGCCTTCTCGGCAATTTCCAGCTCATCGCGGCCATGGATCTGTGCCCAGCCGGTCAGGCCCGGGCGCACATCGTTTGCATGGTACTTGTCGCGCTCTGCCAGCAGATCATACTGGTTCCACAAAGCAGGCCGCGGGCCGATGACCGCCATATCGCCCACAAAGATGTTCCACAGCTGGGGCAGCTCGTCCAGACTGGTCTTGCGCAGGAAATGACCCATGCGGGTAATATACTGGTCCGGGTCGTGCAGCAGATGGGTGGGCATATCGTGGGGCGTGTCGATGCGCATGGTGCGGAACTTTAAAATGTAAAAGTGCTTTTTGCCAATGCCCACACGCTTCTGTTTGAAGAACACCGGGCCGGGCGAGTCCAGCTTGATGGCGACGGCCAGAATGAGAAAAAGCCAGGACAGGCAGATCATGCCGCACAGCGACAGCACCACCGCCAGCAGGCGCTTGATTCCATTGCGATACATGGGTTTCCTCCATTTTCCGATTCAAAGTAGCAGTTCCAGTATAACAGTATGGGCCGGAATTTGCAATTGCATCCGCCGTCTGCCGCCGATATTTTTATGCTTTGGCTGCGTTTTGCCGGTTTTGTGGCAAAAAAGTGCCGGTTTTGTCTCTTGTTTTGCAGCGCGGCCCGGGGTAAGATAAAGAAAATGAGAAGTCCACTCCCCCAGTCTCGCTTTCGCTCGACAGCCCCCTCGGAGATGGGGCCTTTGGCAAAACCTCTCACTTTGAGAGAGGTGGCACGCCGAAAGGCGTGACGGAGAGGGCAAGGATGCTACAAGGAGGTTTCCTATGATCCAGCGTTTCCGTTTTGGCCTGCCCCTGCCCACCGACAGTGTGGTGCAGGACATTCCCGTTTCCGCCGGGCCGGTGCCCTTTCTCACAGCCGAAGAAGACGGCTGGGCCTACCGGATGGCTCCGGATGCCATCGTGTACGGCCTGGGCGAAATGCCCCGCGGCATCAACAAGCGCGGCTGGCACTACGTGACCAACAACACCGATGAAGCCCGCCACAGCGAGGATAAGCTTTCCTACTATGGTGCGCACAATTTTCTGCTCATTGACGGCGGTGTGGGCCGTGAATGCTTTGGTGTGTTCATCGATTTCCCGGGCAAAGTGCGTTACGATATCGGCTACACCGAATACGATGCCCTGCGCTTTGCCACCGAAGAGCCGGATCATGAGCTTTACATCATCACCGGCAACGACCTGAACGATATCAGCCGCCAGTTCCGGCAGCTCATCGGCCGCAGCTATATCCCGCCCAAGTGGGCCTTTGGTCTTGCACAGAGCCGCTTTGGCTACAAGACCGCTGAGGACGTGCGGGAGGTGGCCCGCCAGTACAAAGAGAACGATCTGCCGCTGGATATGATCTGTATGGACATCGATTACATGCAGGACTACGCGGATTTTACCGTAAACAAGCAGCGCTTCCCGGACCTTGCCGCCCTGAGCGCCGAACTGAAGGCACAGGGCATCCGGCTGGTGCCCATCATCGATGCGGGTGTGCGCATCGACCCGGAAAACCCCGTCTGTGCCGAGGGCCTTGCAAACGGTTCCTTCTGCACCAAAGCCGACGGCACTCCCTTTGTGGCGGCGGTGTGGCCCGGCAAGGCTTACTTTGCGGACTTCCTGCGCCCGGAGGTGCGGGAGTGGTTCGGCCGGCAGTACAAGGCACTGACCGACTGCGGCATCGAGGGCTTCTGGAACGATATGAACGAGCCTGCGCTGTTTTACTCACCCGAGCGGCTCAAGGCTTTCTTTGAGAGCATGGACGAACTGAGCCGGAAGGACAACATCGTGCAGGATGAGTTCTTTGGCAAGGTGGTGGGCGGCGCGCTGGGCCTGATGAACGCCCCGGAGGACTACGCCAGCTTCTACCACGATGTGGACGGCCAGCGGGTGCGCCATGACAGGGTGCACAACCTCTACGGCGGCAATATGACCCGTGCGGCAGGCGAAGCCTTTGCCCGCCTGCGGCCCGGCAGACGCACGCTGCTCTACAGCCGTTCCAGCTTCATCGGCAGCCACCGCTACGGCGGCATCTGGCTGGGTGACAACGCTTCCACATGGGCACAGCTTCTGGCCAATATCCAGATGATGCCCAACGTGCAGCTGTGCGGCTTTCTTTATACCGGTGCTGACCTGTGCGGTTTTTCCTACGATACTACGCCCGATCTGGCTCTGCGCTGGCTGGAGTTCGGCCTGTTCACGCCGCTGATGCGCAACCACGCCACCGACGGCTCCCGGATGCAGGAATACTACCGCTTTGCGGATATGCTGCCTGCCCTGCGGAAGATGCTCCGGCTGCGGTATGCCCTGCTGCCCTACCTTTATAGTACCTTCATGAAGGCGGCATTGGAAAATACCAGCTACTTCCGGCCCTTGGGCTTTGATTTTCCCGCTGACCCGGATGCCCGCGAGGTGCAGGACCAGCTGCTGCTGGGCGAGGGTGTGATGGTAGCGCCTGTCTACACCCAGAACGCCAGCGGACGGCATGTCTACCTGCCGGAAGCAATGAAGCTCTACCGCATCCGCAGTGTGGACGACTACGACACCGAGCTTCTGCCCGCCGGGCACCACTACGTCCGCTGCGCATTGGACGAAGTGCTACTGTTCATCCGCCCGGGCCATGCGGTGCCGGTGGCAAGACCCGCCAGCTGCACCGCCCAGCTGGACGATACCAGCCTGACCCTGTGGGCCTGCCCGGACGAAAATGGCAGCGCCCGCTGCCGGATGTACACCGATGACGGCGAGACGAGCGATTTTGCCGCACCGGAGCACTGGAAGACGGTGGAAGCGTAAGCTTATTTTATCAGAAGACCGCTGCCCGACAGGACGGCGGTTTTTTGTAGGATCTCACTTTTTATTAGCTGCAAATTTTACGTTGAATTTCACAGCAGCATTTGTTATACTACAGATGAAGGGAGTTGATCTTATGCCGAACATCAAACCTATTTCTGACCTGCGGAATTACAACGAAGTCCTTCGCGATGTGGAAGCAGGATCGCCGGTTTTTCTTACCAAAAACGGCCGTGGAAAGTATGCCATTCTGGACATGGAAGATTATGAGAAAACGCAGGCTACCATCCGACTTATGAATGAAATTGCAAAAGGACGGTGCTCTGGTGAGACGGAAAAGCTTTACACTCCGGAAGAAATGAGGGCGCATTTCCGCGCAAGAGCCAATGGAAAATAACCTCATTTATACAACTCGTTCCCGTCAGGACCTGGACGACATCTGGGATTATATCTCGTTCGACTTGCAAAATCTGCCTTCTGCAGAGCGCATTCTGAACCGCATCATGGATGCTGCTGAACAATTAAAGCTGTTCCCGGAAAGCGGTGCATTGCTTTCTTCCGTAGCTCCGCTGGATCATGAACTTTATTTGGATGAGCGCTTTCTCGTCAGCGGAAAGTATCTGATTTTTTATCATGCTTTTCGGAACGATATTTATATTGACCGCGTCCTCTACGGCGGGCGGGATTATCTGCGGGTTTTGTTCCGGGACGCTTTGCAGGAAGAATAAACTCTTCTGCCGTGCTTCAAGAAATGTTTTTGATCGTTTTATAAGCGGCACCGCCGGGAATTTGCATTTTTTCGGCGGTGCCTCTTGTATTTTTCTGCGCCGCGCGTTATAATATGCCTTCGGTTCCCTTTATTTACGAAAAATTTACATTTCAGATGCTGTCCTCCTAAGCAGTGTGCAATGCTTCGGAAAACGGCTTCTCCGCGTAAACGATAAAAAGGAGGTACTTTTCTCATGGCTCAGACAAGCCGCTCCGCTGACCTTACCAGCGGCCCGATGCTCCAAAAGATCATCCTGTTCTCCATCCCACTGGCAGCTTCCAGCATTCTGCAGCTGCTGTTCAACGCTGCGGACGTAGTGGTCGTGGGCCGCTTTGCGGGCAGCACCGCACTGGCCGCCGTCGGCTCCAACGGCTCCCTCATCAACCTGCTGGTGAACCTGTTCGTAGGGCTTTCGCTGGGCGCAAACGTGGTGGCGGCCCGCTGCTTTGGCGCAAAAGATGACCGCGGCGTACAGGACACGGTGCAGACCTCGGTGACGCTGGGCCTTGTCAGCGGCGTGCTGCTGGCTGTGGTGGGGTTCTTTGCAGCCCGGGGGCTGCTGGAGCTGATGAGCTGCCCGGAGGATGTGATCGACCTCTCTGCGCTGTACCTTAAAATTTATTTCATCGGGATGCCTATGACCATGCTGTACAACTTCAGCAGTGCGCTGCTGCGCGCCGTGGGCGACACCAAGCGCCCGCTGTACTGTCTGGCAGCAGCCGGTCTCATCAACGTGGTGCTGAACCTTGTGTTCGTCATTGGCTTTTCCATGAGCGTGGCAGGCGTGGCGCTGGCTACCATCATCAGTCAGACCGTTTCCGCCTGCATGGTGACGCGGATGCTGATGAAGGAGGAGGGCGCGCTGCATCTGGATCTGCATCATCTGGGCTTCCACATGGGTGCCTTGAAGCAGATTTTGCTTATCGGCCTGCCTGCCGGTCTGCAGAGCACCGTGTTCAGCCTGTCCAACGTGGTCATCCAGTCGGCCATCAACTCCTTTGGTTCCACGGTGGTGGCAGGCAGTTCGGCCTCCGCCAATCTGGAGGGCTTCGTCTATACCGCCATGAACGCCTTTTCGCAGGCTGCCGTCACCTTTACCAGCCAGAACATGGGCGCGCGCAAGTACCAGAACCTGAACCGTGTTGTCCTCAACTGCCTGCTGTGCGCCATCGTGACCGGCGTGGTGCTGGGCGGCGGTGCGGTGCTGGCAGGCACCCAGCTGCTGCACTTCTACTCCTCGGATGCGGCGGTGATCGCCGCCGGATACGAGCGCCTGCGGGTGATCTGCGGCACCTACCTGCTGTGCGGCATCATGGATACGCTGGCCAGCAGCCTGCGCGGCCTTGGCTACAGCGTGCTGCCCATGGTGGTGAGCCTTGTGGGCAGCTGCCTGCTGCGGCTGGTGTGGATCGCCACCATCTTCCAGCTGAACCGCACACCGTTCATGCTGTACATCAGCTACCCCATCAGCTGGGTGCTGACGGCCGCCGTGCATCTGGCCTGCCTGCTGGTGGTGCGGCACAAGATGCGCCAGAGAGGTCAGACACTACAGGCGGCGTAAAGAGAAGCCCTGCGCCCTTGACAATCCCTGAAAAAAGCACTATACTACAAACAGAAAAGGCGCTGTCCGCAATGGTCAGCTCCTTGCCCGTTTAGTCAAGAAAAGATTGACCGCACGAGTTGGTAGCTGGGCGGTCAGTCTTTTTTGCTATCATCGGCTTTGTGCTTGGAAAACATTGTCATGACCTCAACGGCCAGACGGATCACGTCCACGATCAGACCCAACAGTGTGAGAATGAAGGTGAGCAGTGCGAGGGTTTCCAACAGAGTCACCGGATATCCCTCCCTTCGCCTTCAAGGCTCCGGGAAGTTTCATTTTGCAAAAAAGTTCCACTCCCGGAACCTCTGCTTCGTTCTATGTAGAAAGAGCAGCGATAACGGGCAGGAAGCATGACCACCTGCGCTTGCAGATAGCACCTTAACGCCACCCTTCGGGGTGGCGTTTTTAGTTTAACATGCTTTTTGACGAATTACAACTTTTTACAGCTCCTTTGCCAGCAGGTAGCGGTCGTGGCCGCCGTACATTTCCCGCCGGGAGACGATGGCAAAACCGGACGCAAGGGCGTTGTGCAGGCTGTACTGGTTCTGCGGGCTGACGGTAGCACCGATATGGGTGATTTTTTTCGGGAAAAGCGGCAGCGCTGCTTCCAGCATGAGCCGTTGCAGGCCGTTGCCGCGAAAGTCTGCGTGGACAATGGCGCTGTCCGCATTGGCCCAGTGCTCCCACTCGGTGCGCGGCACATCCATGAAGGCCGCATAGTTGTGTGCGCTGCGCCCGCAGAAGCGCACGATGAGATACCCGCCAAGGCGGCTGCCCTGCCATGCGCCGATGCACAGGTCATTGCGGACATAGGCCGTGATGTTTTCCAGCGTGTCCGGCACGAACTGCTCCGGGTCCGGCATGGCGGCGCGCACCTCGTTTTGCAAGGCGTACACCGCCGGGGCCTGCTCCGGCGTGCAGCGGCGCAGCTGCATGGACACCGGCGGCTGCACCGGCTGGCCGCAGATCTTGTGCAGAAAAACTTCCATCTTGCGTTTCCCTCCAAAATAAAATCATACTTTTTCGCTGTTTCCAGTATAAATGCCGCTTTTATAAATGTCAATTTATGTTATAATAAAGTATAAAGGGGTCTGCGGCGTATGGCGTGGTCACAAAGGTGCCGTGCGGCGCAGGCTTCAAGTCCCGGCGGGGCGCATCCCCTGCCCGTGAACGGAGGAACCGAACCATGAAGGAATCTGCACTTACCTCTTCCAACCGATTGGGCGGTGCTGTGATCAGCGACCGCATCGTTGCCAGTCTGCTGGAAGAGCTGCGCACCGGGCGCTATGCCCGGGCCGACCGTCTGCCCGCCGAGGTAGATCTTGCCGCTGAGCTGGGCGTGAGCCGCACCGTCATCCGCGATGCTTTGAGCGAGATGGAGCGCGCAGGCTATGTGGAGCGCGTGCGCGGCATTGGCACGGTGGTGAACCGTACAGTGCTGAGCCTGCGCAGCCGGCTAGACCAGAAGCTGGAATACTACCCGCTGATCCGCAGCTTTGGCAGCTACCCCCACGCCGATGGCATTCAGGTATTTCCCATCCGTGCCGGTGAAGAGCTGGCCCGCGATCTGGAAATTGAGCCGGGCGACGACGTGATCTGCATCAAAAAGCGCATTCTGGCCGATACCACCCCGGTGATCTACTCCATCGACTACCTGCCCAGAGCACTGTTCGGTGCCAGAGACTACACCCGCATCGACCTGACCGGCGGCGTGTTCGATATTCTGGAACGGGAGTGCCACCAGCAGATCTCCTCCAACGTCGCCCACCTGAAGGCAAGCTGCGGCGATGATGCCATCCGCTCCGCCATGCGCCTTGCTCCGGGCGAGGCCATGCTGTTGCTGGACGAAGTGTGTTTCAATCGTTTGTGCCGCCCGGTGATGCGTTCGCTGAGCTACTACACAAACTTCTTTGATTTTTCCATTTTACGCAAGCTGCTCTAAACCAAAAAACTGACGGAGGTATGCACCCATGCGACATCTGATCGACCCGTTGGATTTTACCCAACAGGAAATCTCCACGCTGCTTGATCTGGCCGACCGCATCCATGACGACCCGGCCGCGTATCAGGAGGTGGCCCGGCATAAAAAGCTGGCTACCCTGTTCTACGAGCCTTCCACCCGCACCCGCCTCTCCTTTGAGGCAGCCATGCTGAACCTTGGCGGCCATGTGCTGGGCTTTCCCAGTGAGAACGTGTCCAGCGCAAGCAAGGGCGAAAGCGTTGCCGACACCATCCGCGTGGTGTCCTGCTATGCGGACATCGTGGCCATGCGCCACCCCAAAGAGGGCGCACCGCTGCGCGCTTCCCGCTACTCCCGCATCCCGGTGATCAACGCGGGCGACGGCGGCCACCAGCACCCCACCCAGACCCTGACGGACCTCATGACCATCCGCCGCCGCATGGGACGGCTGGATGACCTGACCATCGGCCTGTGCGGCGACCTGAAATTCGGCCGCACCGTGCACTCCCTCATCAAGACCATGGCCCGCTGCAAGAACATCCGGTTCGTGCTCATCAGCCCGGAAGAGCTGCGCGTGCCGGACTACATCGTAAAGGACGTGCTGGAGGCCAACGGCATCCCCTACCAGGAGGCCCGCAGTCTGGAGGAATCCATGTCGGAGCTGGACATCCTGTACATGACCCGCGTGCAGAAGGAGCGCTTCTTCAACGAGGAGGACTACATCCGCCTGAAGAACAGCTACATCCTCACCAAGGAAAAGATGAGCCTTGCAAAGCCGGATATGGCTGTGCTGCATCCCCTGCCCCGCGTCAACGAGATCGCACTGGACGTGGATGACGATCCCCGCGCCGCCTACTTTGAGCAGGTGCAGAACGGCGTGTATGTGCGTATGGCACTGATCATGACCCTGCTGGGCCTGCGCGACCCCAAGGCACCTAAGGAGGAGAACTGATATGCTGAACATCGATGAAATTCAGAACGGAATCGTGATCGACCACATCAAGGCAGGCACCGCCATTGGCCTGATGGACCTGCTGGGCATTGCGGGCAACCGCACCGCCAGCGTGGCGCTGATCCAGAATGCACGCAGCAACAAGACCGCCAGCGGCCGCAAGGACATCATCAAGGTGGAGGGCGATGCTTCCTGGCTGAACCTGGATGTGCTGGCCTACCTTGACCCGGGCATCAGCGTGACCATCATTGAAAACGGCAAGGCCGTGCGCAAGGAAAAGCCGATGCCCCCCAAGCGCCTTGTGAACATTGTAAAATGCCGCAACCCCCGCTGCATCTCCTCCATTGAGGAAGAGTGCGACCAGATCTTTGAGCTGAGCTCCAACGGCAAATACCGCTGCATCTACTGCGAGCAGGAGCTGCAGGTAAAGCCGGAATAACGACACAGAAAAAGAGCTGCTGTATCAGGCAATTTTGCCGTACAGCAGCTCTTTTTTTGCAATAAAAAAATCTGACGGAACTCTCACCGACGCAAATGCCCTGTGCGGCAGATGCTCCATTCCCACAAGCAGCACCTGCCGGACAGAAATGCGACGTACCGAGTGACTTTATCAGCAGCAAACCCCAAAGTTCGCCGTTGAAAGCCCCGCCAGATGAGCTGCGCAGCGCATGAGGACTGCACAGCGAAGAGCAAAGGGAAAACAGAGCAGCTTAACACGCACCGCTGCCCGGATCACTGCACAGGGGGCAAAGCTTCACCAGGTCTTCCTTTGGCCGCAAATCCGCCCTGCCCCGGCAGGAGGTCACCTTTACTGGCCTTAGTATAGCATTGTTGCGTGCCTGTTGCACAGAACATGTCATAAATTGTCGGTGCTCATGTCATGAACTGCGCACGGGATGGCGCAGGTAAACCGAAACCACCGGTCGCGGCAGCTCACGGTGTACTCGGCACCGTACTTGCGCAGCACGTCCTGCACGTTGGCAAGGCCCATGCCGTGGCCGCTCTCCTTTTTGGTGGTGCCGGGCACCTTGCCCTCTTCCAGCAGCAGGTCTTCCTGCACGCGGTTGCGCACCGAGATCAGATATTCTTCCGGCGTTTTGCGGATGCGCACATGCACCTCCGGCGGCAGGGCCTGCGCTGCGGCGCGGGTGGCGTTGTCCAGAAGGTTGGAGAGCACGATGACCATATCCATGCTGTCGAAGGGCATCCGCTTGAGATCGCACAGGTCAAAGTAAATGTTCACGCCAACTTTTGCCGCTTCTTCGTATTTTTTGCTCAGAATGGAATCCAGCAGCGGGTTGTGGGTATCCATGATGGTGGTGCCCGCCGCCACCGTTTTGCTCACGCTGGCAATGTAGGCCTGTGCGCCTTTCAGGTCTCCCTGATCCAGCAGGGCGGTAAGGGCTGTCATGTGGTTGGTGAACTCGTGGGTCAGGCGGCGCTGTTCCGTGTAGGAATCCAGCAGGGCTTCGGCACGCTGCTGTTCCAGCTGAGCACGGTAGCGGGAGTTCTGCCGCTGCACCACCTGATCGTTGAACATCTGCACGATGGCGATATGCACCAGCACCGCCACGCTCATGCCAAAGGTGAGCAGCATGGTCATCCGGGTAGCGGGCTGCTGGGTCCCTGTGACCATCAGCACGATGTTCAGCACCACAGCCACCCCGGGGAAAAAGGACATCACCAGCGCCTGCAGCGGCTGCAGAGCACACTTCTGGTTCCAGCTGTACAGGGAATGCGCAACTGCTGCACCCACGATAAGGTTCGCGGCGCACAGCGCGATCAGGCAGCCGGTGTGCTGCCATGCTTCGCCGGTGCGCACTCCGGTGAACCAGGAGTAGGTATAGTTGACCGTGTTCTCCACCAGCAGGCACATGGTGCCGTTGATCAGGCAGGCGGTGAGCTTATCGGCAAAGGTTCCGCCAAACAGCTGCGCCGTAACAAAAAGGTACAGCACATTGAGCAGGACGCTCTGCACATTGAAAAATGACATTCCTGTTGCGAGTGACAGGCCCAGCTGCCCCATACACAGCAGCTCTGCCCACAGAACCGGCCAGCGCAGTTTTCCTCTGCCCAGATAGGCCCACTCCACCAGAATAAAGGCGTTCCCCTGGACCAGACACACCAGATGCCCCAGCATCATTTCCGCAAATGCATCACTCATCCACATACTGCCCCTTCCATTCCAGATATGCGTTCTGGATGGCCGCATAGCCTGCGCGGCTCACGCTCAGCTCCACCCCGTTTTTCAGCAGGGCGCGGTAGCTGCGGATGCTGCGCACATATTTCATGTTCACCACATCGCTGCGGCTCACCTGCAAAAAGCCGTTCTCGTAGAGCATGGGCGGCAGGTCGGCGATTTTGCCGTAGTAGGTGCAGATGGGCCGGCGGGCAATGTCGCCGTAGACGTTGATCTGGCGCAGGTCGCTTTCCAGATAATAGATCTGATCCAGCGGAATTTCCGTTTCGGTGCGGTTGTGGTGCACCGTCAGGGTCTTGCGCTGGTCGGTCAGGGCGGCAAGCAGGTCGTCCAGACACTTGGGCAGGGTGCGCGCAATGTCCCGCTTGAGCAGGTAGCGGTAGGCGTTCACCGTGTAGCCTTCCAGCGCAAATTCCAGATAGGCCGAAACATACACCAGCATCAGGCCGGGGCACTTCTGCTTGAGCTGACGGCCCAGCACCATGCCGTTTGCACCGGGCATGTCCACATCCAGAAACGCCAGCTGATACAGCTCCAGCCCCGGCGTTGCAAGCACCTCGGCTGCGCTGGTGCAGACGGCGGTGTGCACCTGCACGCTGCGGGCGGTAAAGTAGACGGTGACATATTCTGCCATGCGCGCGCCGAACGCCGCATCGTCGTCACAGATCAGGATATGCATGGAAGGTTCCTTTCTGCCGCAAAAGGCCCCTCTTATTGATGGAATAGGAGGAGCCTGTCGTTAACCTGCTTGCCCTCTCAGTCAAACCCTTTCGGGTTTGCCAGCTCCCCCAAAGTGGGAGCCCTTGGCAGTCCATGCAAAGTGCATCTTTCCGTCCGGTCTTCTCCCTTTGGGTGAGTTGTCACCGAAGATTACAGAGAGGTAGAAGTTATTTATTTACGCAAAAAATTTATCGTAGATGCCAAAAGCAAAGATGAACAGCACGATCACCGGCAGCACGCAGGTCAGGTAGCCGCGCATCCAGTCGTGCATCTTGAGGCCCTTGCCGGTGTTGACTTCCTTTTTATAGTTGTCCCAGCCCCAGCCGTACTTGGTAACGCAGAACAGCAGGTACACCAAGCTGCCCAGCGGCAGGAACAGGTTGCTCACGAGGAAGTCCTCCAAATCCAGCACAGCGCCGCCGAACACGGCAAAGCCGTCCCATGCCCACACGTTGTAGCCCAGCACGCAGGGCAGCGAAAGCAGAGTGATGAGCACGAAGTTCACCAGACTGGATTTCTTGCGGCTGCAGCCGGTCAGCTCCATGCCGCAGCAGATGATGTTCTCGAACACGGCCAGCACGGTGGAAAGCGCCGCAAAGGCCATGAACAGGAAGAACAGGGAGCCCCACAACCGGCCCATGGCCATGTTGGCAAAGATGTTGGGCAGGGTAATGAAGATCAGGCTGGGGCCGCTGGTCTGGTCCACACCGTAGGTGAAGCAGGCCGGAAAGATGATGAGACCGGCGGTGATGGCCACGAAGGTATCCAGCACCACGATGCGGGCGGACTCGCCCAGCAGGGAGTGCTCCTTGCCGATGTAGCTGCCAAAGATGGACATTGCGCCAATGCCAAGGCTCAGGGTGAAGAAGGCCTGATTCATGGCGGACACCAGCGTGTTGACCACGCCCACCTCTTTCATACGCCCGAAGTCGGGCACGAGGAAGAAGCTCAGGCCTTCCTTTGCGCCGGGCATGAACAGGCTGTTGACGGCCAGCACCACCATGATCACCAGCAGGGCGATCATCATGACCTTGGTCACGCGCTCAAGGCCGTTCTGCAGGCCCTTGGCGCATACAAAGATGCCCAGTGCCACCACGAACACCATCCAAAAGGTCATCACGCCGGGGTCTGCCAGCATTTCGGTAAACTTGCCAGCCACTTGATCGGCGTTCAGGCCTGCCAGCTTACCGGTGGCGGTCATGTAGAAATAGTGCAGCATCCAGCCTGCCACGGTGGTGTAGAACATCATGAGCAGATAGCAGCCAATGAGGGTGAGGTAGCCGTGGATGTGCCACTTCTGGCCCGGCTTTTCCAGTGCCTGATAGGCCCGCACCGGGCTTTTGCGGGAAGCGCGGCCCACCGCAAACTCCATGGTCATGATGGGCAGGCCCAGAATGATGAGGAAGATCAGGTAGAACAGCACGAACGCGCCGCCGCCGCCTTGACCTGCAATATAAGGGAACTTCCACACGTTGCCAATGCCGATGGCACAGCCCGCCGAAAGCAGAATGAAGCCCAGCCGGGACTTCAGTTTTTCTCTTTCCATGATTCCAAACTCCTTGTTTTCCGTTCTGCTCTGCCCTGCCCTTTGCGGGGCCGAGCGAAGCGTTGCTTTTGTATTATAGCACAAATTTGGTCGAAGAACAGGGGCGCTTCAGTGAGATGAACTTTTGCTGTCAAAAGTATTCTTTGTCTTTCCCGCGTGTACAGCCCGTCCTGCCGCAGGGTCGTACCGCAATTTTCGTTGCAGGTGCGTCCGTTTTCGGTGTATTTGCGGCGGACTGCAATTTTTCTCACCTGAAAGGTGAAGAGCTGACAGTTATTCACTTATATAAAAATGCCTTGCATAGCAGCCGAGAAGCATCTCTTGACAAACCAGCAAAAAGAAACTATACTACAAATAGAGAAGGTGCTGTCCGCAATGGTCAGCTTCCTCCGGCTAATTGGTCAATAAGAAGAATGACCGCTCACCGTTTGGAGACTGGGGCGGTCATTTCTTATTGTTATGGATCTCTTTGAAGATTGCCCATGCGATCTGAAATGTAATCCCAACTGTACCGCCAACAATGACGAACAGCTGCAGAACATCGTTCAACACCATGATGCATCCCCCCTTCCGCGTTTGCGAACGGGGGAACAAACAATAAGCTTTTACGTCCCCCGGACGCTTGCCGGAGGAAAGCATGACCACCTGCGCTTGCAGACAGCACCGAATCACCGCCTTTTCGGGCGGCATCTTTATGATATCATAAAAAATAACATTTTACAATAAAGAAAGCACCCGCTGTACAGGTGCTTTCTTTTCGTTTATATAGGTATATAGGCTTACTTCCGCTTTTTGGGGGCAGTACCCTTGCCCACCGGGCCGCGGGGGCGGCGCTCGGCAGCCTTGGACTGCACTGCGGCGCTGCGGGTCTGGGCGCGGCCCTTGGCGGCAGCGGCACGCAGACCGTTGATCTCTGCCTTGGTCAGCTCACGGTAGGTGCCGGGCTTGAGCATTCCCAGCTTCACCACGCCCTCGGCGTTGCGCTTCAGGCGCACCACCTCAAGGCCCACGGTCTCGCACATGCGGCGGATCTCGCGGTTTTTGCCCTCTTTCAGGGTCATTTCCATCACGGTGCGGCCCGGCTCGTCGGTAACAACGTTGATGGCGCAGGGCATGGTCTTGGTGCCATCGTCCAGCACAACGCCGCTGCTCAGCTTCAGGATCTGGCTTTCATCGGCGCGGGGCTGCACGGTGACGCGGTACAGCTTGGAGATGCCGCCCGACGGATGGGTGACGGCCTGCGCAAACGCGCCGTCGTTGGTCATGAGCAGCAGGCCCTCGCTGTCCTTATCCAGACGGCCCACCGGGTACAGGCGGGCGGGGATATCGCTCACCAGCTCCATCACGGTCTTGCGGCCCAGCTCGTCGCTGGCGGTGGTCACATAGCCGCGGGGCTTGTACAGGGCCAGATAGTACAGCTGCTGATCCTTGCGGATATAGATGCGCTCGTCGTCCACGTGCAGCACGTCGCGGTTGGGGTCCATCTTGTCGCCCACCTTGACGGGGTGGCCATTGACCTTCACGCGGCCCTCGGCAATGATCTGTTCTGCCGCACGGCGGGAGCACAGACCCTGTTCAGCCATGATCTTTTGAATACGTTCTTCTGCCATAATAAAACTCCTTGTGCGCCTCCCGGCGCTCAAAACGCGCACCTCTCCCCTGCTTTGGGGTGCGGGTGCGCCTGTATCAAAACTGTGAGTTGGAAGCTCACAGTTACGGCGATAGTAGTTAGCAGGCCAGCAGGGAGCTTTCTCCGCGAACAGCGACGGGTTGCGGCACCCAGCAGCCGCTTCGCTATCGCTTGCGTCTTGCTGGCCGCGGCCCCAACGGCAACTCCCTGTTTCCGCCGCTGGCGGCGGTCGTTGCCGTTGCAGGACTCCAGTCCTGCCCCAACGCTTGCGCGCCGGGGCCCCACCCCCAGGACATTCGCTGGAGAAACTCCCTGCCGTCCTGCCGGGATCGGCATCGGATACTCCGGCAAGATGCGCAAAGCCATGTCTAAAGTGCAGGCTGCGACTAAAATCGACAAAAAAGCCCGTCGGGAAGTGCGAGGGCTTCTTTCGCTGGTGGTCTGGCGAGCGCAGGCGGGACGGAGTGTCCGGTGCCAAGCCCTCCACTTACTGCTCCGCAGGAGCAGCAGGCTCTTCCTTCTTTTCGTCCTTCTTGATGAGGGCGGCAACCTTGTCCACCAGCTCCGGCAGCATGGTCAGGGCACGGTTGATGGTGTCGGCGTTGTCCGACAGCTGGATGGTGCGCACGCAGCCATCCTTTACCACGAGGAAGGCCACCGGCTGGATGTTCACACCCGCACCGGAGCCGCCGCCGAACAGGTCCTTGTTGGCGGCGTTCTTGCCGTCAAAGTCGGTGCCGCCGGAGGCAAAGCCAAAGCTCACCTTGGAAACCGGCAGGATGGTGGTGCCGTCCTCGGTGATGATGGGCTTGCCAATGATGGTGTTGGAGTCCACCATCTGGTGGATCTTCTCCATGGTAACGTTCATCAGGCCCTGAATGGGATGCTCAGCCATAAAACAGCTCTCCTTTATCGGTTTGATTCGGGCAAAGGCCCGTTGTCTGCAGATCCGGATACACTTATAGTGTACCACATTATAGGAAGATGTCCAATACTTTTTTGCGCCAGAACTCGTACAGCACCCGCACCGCCGCAAGGACGATGAACAGTGCCTGTGCGCTCACCCGGCAGGACACCCGGTCCTCCACGGTGGGCTGCCCGCTGCCAAAGTCCGGCAGGATGCGCAGCTCATCGAACTGCAGCCAGAGAAAGCGGTCCAGCACGCCCAGCACCGGGTACAGCCACGCCTGCAGCTTGCCGTAGCTGCGGGCAGCGGCGGCGGGGTCCTCCCCGCGCACACCAAGGCGCACCTGTATTTTTGTG
Source organism: Faecalibacterium sp. BIOML-A1 (assembly GCF_009679715.1). Lineage (NCBI taxonomy): Bacteria > Bacillati > Bacillota > Clostridia > Eubacteriales > Oscillospiraceae > Faecalibacterium > Faecalibacterium sp. BIOML-A1. The sequence continues at coordinate 383,658 of NZ_WKZJ01000001.1, read as the reverse complement.
ATGCGCAGCGCACCGAACACAGCTTTGGTCAAAGTGCCCGCACCTTTGAGCATGGTGCAGAGGATCTCCAGCGTGATCTTTGCCTTTTTGCGCGGCTGGGCGGGCTTGTTTGCCTTGGCGGCAGCGGCGGCGGCCTTTTTGCGGGCCTTCTCCTCTGCCTTTTTCCGCTTGCGCTCGGCCCGCCATGCGGCAAACTTTGCCTTGACCTTGCCAAAGCCCCTGGGCGGCTCCGGGTTTTCCGGTGCGGGCGGCGGCTCCGGCTTCGGGTACTGGAACACCGGGAAGGTGATGCCCAGCGCACCGGCCTTTACGGTGAGCACGCCGTGCTCCCAGCACAGGTCTGCGCAGAAGGGGCACAGCAGCAACAGCACCAGTAAGATCAGCACCACCAGCAGCAGAATGCCGATCACCCGGAGGATGAACAGCAGCACTGCGCCCAGCGCGGCGAGGAATGCTCCCATGCGTTACCCCTCACTTTCTGTCGGTGATGCGTTCGTTTCCGTTTCCTGCCCGTGCACCGGCGGCAGGTCGGCCAGAGAAGAAAGGCCGAACACCCGCAAAAAGGTGTCGGTGGTGCGGAAGCTCACCGGCCTGCCCGGCAGGTCAAGGCGGCCTGCTTCCTCAATGAGGCCCTTTTCCAGCAGGCCCGACACGCTGGACGAGGAATCCACGCCGCGCACCTGCTCGATGAAGGCGCGGGACACCGGCTGGTTGTAGGCGATCACGGTCAGGGTCTCCATGGCGGCGGGGCCAAGGGGCACTGCGCGGCGGCTGTCCAGCAGGCGGCGGATGCAGTCGGCCCACTCGGTCTTGGTGGCAAGCTGCCAGCGGGTGTTCAGGTGCAGCAGGCACAGGCCGCTGTCCTCCCGGGCGTAGCGCTCCCGCAGGGCTTCCAGCGCGGCTTCCACGCTGAGCTGCGGCAGCTGCACCGCCTGGGCCAGCTTGTCGGCACCAATGGGGTCGCCGCTGGCAAACAGCATGGCTTCCACGGCTGCACGGATCTGTTTCTGGTTCATTCCTTCTCCTTATCACGTTGGATGCGGCCCCGCTGCATGGTCAGCTGGCCCTCGTCGTCCAGCTTTACACGGCCGCCGCGCACCAGCTCCAGCAAGGCCAGAAAGGTGGCCACGTTGGTGCTGCGGGTCTGCTGGCGGCTGAACAGCTGGCTCATTTTTGCCGCTGTACCGGCAATCAGGTGCCGCAGAATGTACACCACCCGGCTCGTCACCGACACCATGGGCGCTGTGACCAGCGGCTCGAACTGCTGCTGGGTAGGCTCCCGGCGCAGCTTGGTGCGGCCGGAAAGAACGGCCCAGTCATCCGCCAGCACCTGCGGCGCATGGTGCAGGTCGTAGGTGTTATCGAACTCCATCTCCATGGGCGGACGCACAAAAACCGGCGCAGCTTCGGCCTTTTGGCGCAAAAGCGCAGCCATGCGGCGGCACTGGTCGTACTCGATCAGCTGGCCGGTGAACTCCTGCTTCATGCGCTCGCCCTCTTCGCTGCGGGGCAAAAGCAGGTAGCTTTTCATCTCCACCAGCCGCGCGGCCATCTCGATGAAGGCGCTGGCGGCTTCCGGGTCCGGGTCGGCCCGCGCCACCGTGGCGGTGTACTGGTCGATCAGCTCCAGAATGGGGATGTTGTGCAGGTCCATCTTATGTTTGGCCACAAGCGCCAGCAATAATTCCAGCGGGCCGTCAAAATCTTCCAGATGGAAGGTCAGTTCTTCTGCCACGCTCACACCACCGTCCCAAGGCCGGCATAGTAGATGGAATACGCGATCTTATCAATGTAGCCGGTGCCCTTGCCCAGCAGCTCCCACACGATGTTGTTCAGGTAGTACAGGGGGGTATCCAGTGCGCCGAACCACACTGCCGCCAGCAGGGCGATCATGATATAGCGCTCGTACTTCATCAGGCCAAAGTAGATGCGCCGGGGCAGCAGCACCAGCAGAATGCGGCTGCCGTCCAGCGGCGGCACCGGGATCAAGTTGAACACGGCAAGGCTCACGTTCATCAGCACAAGGTACTGCAGGAACATGGCAATGTAGATGGTGGCATCGTTCACCGGTGCCCAGTAGTACATGAGCTTCCACACCACCATGCCCACATAGGCCAGCAGCATGTTTGCCGCAGGGCCAGCCAGCGCGGTGAGGGCCATGCCCCACTTGGGGTTTTTGAAATTGCGGGGGTCGGTGGAGACGGGCTTTGCCCAGCCCACGCCCGCAAACACCATGCACAGCGTGCCCAGCAGGTCAAAGTGGGCAAGGGGGTTCAGAGAAAGCCGCCCCTGCCGCTTTGCGGTGTCGTCGCCCAGCAGCCATGCCGCCAGCGCGTGGCCGCACTCGTGGAAGGGGATGGCCACCAGCGCCACCAGCGCGCGGATGAGATAATAGATGCCCTGAGAGGTCATTCGATATTCCTGCCTTTTTTCAGTATACCATATATAATACTATTTTTTGAGGTTTTAGACAAGGGGTGTCCAGACGATTTAAAATGATCTCCGCTTCGCTCTGATCATTTCAGCGGAATTTTATTTTTAATTCGTGATTTGTCGCAGCCTGCGGGCTGCTCCAAATCACATTTTCACACAAGGGGTCGTAACAAAAAACAGCATCTGAGTGCATCGGGGCAGTTTTCCAAAAAACCGCAATATTTTTTGAAAAAAGGCTTGCATTTTGCCCGGTAATCTGCTACAATAGTCAAGCTGATTATTTTGATTCCTTACTTCACTGCAGGAGGTGCAAGTACCATGGCTAAATGTGAATGCTGCGGCAAGGGTGTTGCCTTTGGTATCAAGGTTTCTCACTCTCATCGTCGTTCCAACCGTACCTGGAAGCCGAATGTCCGTCGTGTCAAGGCGGTCGTTGAGGGTTCTCCCAAGTACGTCTACGCATGCTCCCGTTGCCTGCGCGCTGGCAAAGTTACCCGCGCTGTCTAATTTGGTGTATGTGGCCGGTCACTTTGTCGAGTGGCCGGCTTTTTTTGTTGCTGTAAGGAGGCAAAACACATGGCTCTGCCCAACGATCCCATCATGCTGCTGAGCGTGGTGAACCTGAAGCTGCGTGATTTTTACAAAAACCTCGATGCTCTGTGCGAAGATCTGGATGCCGACAAGGCCGACCTTTGCGCAAAGCTCAAAGCTGTGGGCTACGAGTACGATGCCCAGCGCAACCAGTTCGTGTGATATTTCCAGAGAAAGCTTTCTTTTGATCGCTAACGACCGGCACCGACGTGCAGCGACTACGCCCGGGCCGGTGAATATAGAAACAAGGAGTGCTTGATTTATGATCCAGGGTACCTATTACAAAGAGTGGAGCAGCGTGCTGAACCGCGAGATGGAGTTCAAGGTATACGGCAGCGCCGGTGTGCCGGTGCTGGCCCTGCCTGCCCGCGGCGGCCGCTTTTATGATTGGGAGAACAACGGCATGCCCGATGCCATTGCCCCGCTGCTGAACGAGGGCAAGGTGCAGCTGTTCTGCGCCGACAGCATTGACGGCGAGGCCGTACTGAACGGCGACATCCCGGTGCGCCGCCGCGCCGAGATGGAGGAAAAGTACTTCGTCTACCTTACCGCCGAGCTGGCTCCCCGGGTGCTGGCCCTGAACGGTGCCGCAAAGGATGCCAAGCTGTGGTGTGTGGGCATCGACCTTGGCGCTGTGCACGCCGTCAACTGCCGCCTGCGCCGTCCCAAGCTCTTTGCCGGTGCCATCGGCCTTTCCGGCATCTACGATCTGGCCCGCTTCTGGGGCAGTGAAGCCGACGATCTGGTGCTGCGCTGCTCTCCCCTGCAGTATCTGGCCGAGAACGGCATCGCCGACAAGCTGGCTCTGGCCAAGGCCGAGGAGAACAGCCTGATGCTCTGCGCCGGTCAGGGTGCCTACGAGGACGATGCCAAAGCCGACACGCAGGCGCTGGCCGATGTGCTGGCCGCACAGGGCCTGCCCGCCCACCTCGAGGTCTGGGGCGGCGATGTCTCCCACGAGTGGTACTGGTGGGGCAAGATGCTGGGCCTGTTTGTGCCGCGGATTCTGGAGAAGTAAAAGTGATTTGATAGAGGGAAGGCATTTGCAGTGCCTTCCCTCTTTTTGTTTGTATTTTTCAATTCCCTACTTGATTTATCGGGTTTGCTGTGCTATACTCATGCTGTAAGATGTATACCCCCTATGGGTAAAGGAGATATTTTATGGACAACGAGAAAAAGCCCTGCTGCTGTTGCGGCACGCCCGCCCAGCCCGAAGCTGCCACGGCTCCGGCCATTGACGCATCCGCTGTGCCCACCGAAAGCGTCACCCCCTCCTGCTGCCGCCACAAGGACCGCACCCCTGAGGAGCACAAGGCCCTGCTGAACCGGCTCAGCCGCATCGAGGGGCAGGTGCGCGGCATCCGCGGCATGCTGGAAAAGGATGCCTACTGCGTGGACATCCTTGTGCAGGTGGCGGCGGCGAACTCGGCGCTGAACAGCTTTTCCAAGGAGCTGCTGGCCCAGCACATCTCCACCTGCGTGGCGGACGACCTGCGCGCGGGCAGCGAGGCAAAGCTGGACGAGCTGGTGAATCTGCTGCCCAAGCTCATGAAATAAGAAGCCCTTTCCCGTGCATACTCAACGTAGGAGTGATATTTTATGGAACAATACAACGTTACCGGCATGAGCTGCGCAGCCTGCTCCGCCCGGGTGGAGAAGGCCGTGAGCAAGGTGCCCGGCGTTGCCAGCTGTTCGGTGAGCCTGCTGACCAACTCCATGGGCGTGGAGGGCACCGCCAGCTCTGCCGAGATCATCAAGGCCGTGCAGGATGCCGGTTACGGTGCCAGCCCCAAGCGTGCGGGCGCGGCGGCTGCCAGCTCCACCAGCGCCGACCTTGACGCGCTGGCCGACCACGAGACCCCCAAGCTCAAGCGGCGGCTCATTGCGTCGCTGGGCTTTCTGCTGGTGCTGATGTACTTCTCCATGGGCCACATGATGTGGGGCTGGCCCCTGCCCCGCTGGTTCGACGGCAACCACATCGCCATGGGCCTTGTGCAGCTGCTGCTGGCGGGCATCGTCATGGTCATCAACCAGAAGTTCTTCATCAACGGCTTCAAGGGGCTCCTCCACGGCTCGCCCAACATGGACACGCTGGTGGCCATGGGTTCCATGGCAAGCTTTGTGTGGAGCACCTACGCCCTGTTCGCCATGACCCGCGCGCAGGTGGACGGCAACAGTGAGCTGGTCATGCACTATATGATGGAGTTCTACTTTGAGTCCGCCGCCATGATCTTGACCCTCATCACGGTGGGCAAGATGCTGGAGGCCCGCTCCAAGGGCAAGACCACCGACGCGCTCAAGAGCCTGATGAAGCTTGCCCCCAAGACCGCCACCCTGCTGCGGGACGGTGCCGAAGTGACCGTGCCCATCGAGCAGGTGCAGAAGGGGGACATCTTTGTGGTGCGCCCGGGCGAGAACATCCCCGTGGACGGCATCGTGCTGGAAGGCACCAGCGCCGTGAACGAGAGTGCCCTGACCGGCGAGAGCATCCCCGTGGACAAGGCTGCGGGCGATAAGGTGAGCGCTGCCACCACCAACCAGTCCGGTTTCCTGCAGTGCCGGGCCACCCGCGTGGGCGAGGACACCACCCTTGCCCAGATCATCCGGATGGTCAGCGATGCCGCCGCCACCAAGGCTCCCATTGCAAAAATCGCCGATACGGTGTCCGGTTTCTTCGTGCCTGCGGTCATTACCATCGCGGTGGTCACCACCATCGTGTGGCTGCTGCTGGGCCGGGAGCTGGGCTATGCGCTGGCCCGCGGCATCTCCGTGCTGGTCATCAGCTGCCCCTGTGCGCTGGGTCTGGCAACGCCGGTGGCCATCATGGTGGGCAACGGTCTGGGTGCAAAGAACGGCATCCTGTTCAAGACCGCCGCTTCGCTGGAAGCTGCAGGCCGCACCCAGATCGTGGCGCTGGACAAGACCGGCACCATCACCAGCGGTGAACCCAAAGTGACCGACATCCTGCCCGCCGAGGGCGTTTCCGAGACGGAGCTGCTCACCCTTGCCGCCGCACTGGAGCGCAAGAGCGAGCACCCGCTGGCAAAGGCCGTGCTGGCCTGCACCGACGCGCAGAACCTCACCGCCCCCGAGGTATCCGGCTTTGCCGCCCTGCCGGGCAACGGTCTGGCCGCAAAGCTGGAGGGCGTGGAGATCTTTGGCGGCAATGCGTCCTTTATCGGCACCAAAGTCACCGTGCCCGCACAGCTGCAGGAGAAGGCCGCAGCCCTTTCCGCACAGGGCAAAACGCCCCTGTTCTTCGGCGGAACAGGCCGTCTGCTGGGCATCATCGCGGTGGCCGATACCATCAAGGAGGACAGCCCCCGCGCCATCCGGGAGCTGCAGGCCATGGGCATCCGCGTGGTGATGCTCACCGGTGACAACCAGCGCACCGCCGATGCCATTGGCAGGCAGGCCGGTGTGGACGAGGTGATCGCAGGCGTGCTGCCCGACGGCAAGGAAGCGGTCATTCGCCAGCTGCAGGCATCCGGCAAGGTGGCCATGGTGGGCGACGGCATCAACGATGCCCCGGCCCTGACCCGTGCCGACACCGGCATCGCCATCGGCGCAGGCACCGACGTTGCCATCGACGCGGCGGACGTGGTGCTGATGAACTCCAAGCTGTCGGACGTGCCCGCCGCCATCCGCCTGAGCCGCGCTGCCCTGCGCAACATCCACGAAAACCTGTTCTGGGCGTTTATCTACAACATCATCGGCATCCCACTGGCCGCAGGTGTGTTCATCCCCTTCGGCCTGACGCTGAACCCCATGTTCGGTGCTGCTGCCATGAGCCTTTCCAGCTTCTGCGTGGTAAGCAACGCCCTGCGCCTGAACCTGTTCGACGTGCACAGCACAAAGCACGATCGTGCGGCAAAAAATGCTGCTTCCCTGCCCGCTGTCTCCGCACAGCCCGCAGCGGTTGCAAATAAAGAGAGTACCAAGGAGGACACTGCTATGAAAAAGACCCTGAAGGTGGAAGGCATGATGTGCGGCCACTGCGAAGCCCGCGTGAAGAAGGCTCTGGAAGCCCTGCCCGAGGTGGACGAGGCCGTGGTGAGCCACGAGGCCGGCACCGCCATCGTCACCCTGAACGCCGAGGTCGCCGACGACGTGCTGAAGAAGGCCGTTGAGGATCAGGACTACCCTGTGACCGGCATCCAGTAAACCGCCGCTGAATACGGAAAGGCCGCTGCATGTGAACCGTGCAGCGGCCTTTTGCATTGGGTTATGCTGTTTTCTTCACAGGAACGCTGTTTTCGTACAGCTCATGCGGGGCGATATCCTGCCCCTCTTCCCACTCGATGCCAATACCGCCCGGCAGCAGATGCACGGTAGCAAAGTAACGCTCATCCTGCAGCCTGCCGTACCACGAGCCGGTGGCATAAGGGGCTGCATCAAACAGCTTTACCTCGCCCGTCTCATAATAAAGGCAGAGCTTCAGCGGTTTTACGGGTTCCACCTTTGTCAGCTTCGGCTGTAACATCCAGAATCACTCCTTACTTCAGCGGGTCGATGCGGAAGAATTGTTCACCATTGCTCAGCAGCTTCCAGTTGGCTTCCAGATCATCATGATGGATCACGATCCATGCCTCCAGCAGTTTCAGCTTGTTCTTCGGAAAGCTGCCTTCCAGAACCGTACCGTCCAGCGCAACCACGATCTCTTCACCGGAATATTCTGCGTGGATATGCGGCATATTATGCTTTCCACCCTGTTCGCGGTACATTCTGACAATGATGCCGTAAAAAATGCTCAGTACCGGCAATTGCACCACTTCCCTTCTCAGTGTCATTTTAACATACAGCAATCAGGTTTTCAAGGCGCATCAGCGGCCTTTTTATCGTGTTTACAGGCTTTTAAAATTGATTCAGAATATCATGGTGTCCGATGTCCAACAGCAGAATGATCGTATCACCGTCGTACTGCCAGATGACCCGCACGTCCATGTTTACGCTGAACTCGAACAAGTCTACCGTGCCTTGAATACGCTTTGTGCGCAGCGACGGATACAGCGGGTCCATTTCCAGAATTTCCAGCTTCTTTTTCAGCTGCGCCCGCTCCGCTGCGTTCAAACGTTTCAGGTTCTTTATGAATCGTTTGGTGTAGGTGATCTTATAATTCATTCGTCCGCACCGTCCAGCGCTTCAAACAGTGCGTCCACAGTGTCGAACACCGGCTGCTCCCCTGCCGCAATTTTGGCCTTTGCTTCGTTGATCTCGCTGCGCAGCTCGTCCAGATACTTTTTGGGGTAAACGGCTACCGGCATCAGCTCGATCACGCCATCCTTCTCCACGATCTCCAGCTTGTCGCCCTCACGCAGGCCCATCTTCATTACAATATCCTTTGGAATGGTGATCTGGGATTTTGTCCTCAATTCCGTCAGCATCCTTCATCCTCCTTTGTGCGATTTTCTTACTTTCTCACTTTTATTATACTCTGCTTTTTTCAAAAAGCAACCATGCACCATAAAATTTTACAAAGCGTCGTTTCTGTGGGTTCTTATTGTATTTCGTCAGAAAGTATGTTAAACTAAAAATGCCGCCCCAAAGGGTGGCGTTAAGGTGCTGTCTGCAAGCGCAGGTGGTCATGCTTCCCTCCGGCAAGCGTCCGGGGGACGTAAAAGCTTATTGTTTGTTCCCCCGTTCGCAAACGCGGAAGGGGGGATGCATCATGGTGTTGAACGATGTTCTGCAGCTGTTCGTCATTGTTGGCGGCACAGTTGGGATTACATTTCAGATCGCATGGGCAATCTTCAAAGAGATCCATAACAATAAGAAATGACCGCCCCTGTCTCCAAACGGTAAGCGGTCATTCTTATTGATCCAACCGGAAGGAGCTGACCATTGCGGACAGCACCTTTTCTATTTGTAGTATAGTTATTTTTTGCCGTTTTGTCAAGAGAAGGTGCCCGCCTTCTCTTTTTCTTTCCCCATTTTCCTGTGCATTTTCACCCCGGAAGCTGTGGCTTTTTGCGCAAAAACTATTTGTTGACACGTTGTTTTTTCAGAGTTATACTTATTGCAACAACATTTGGTTTTGCTTCCAGTTATAAACCACAGCGAAAGGAGAAATGTATTTTGGGAGTATCCATTCAGGACCGCACAGACTTTCTGAACATGCTGGATGCCTGCAGGACCGAGCAGCAGCTGTTCAGCCGCCTGACCTTTGCGGTAATGTTCCACCAGACCGACCCGGCTGCACGGGAAGACCTGCTGGACGACGTGCGCGGCGCAGCCTGCAACATGCAGCTGCCCGCCGTCAATTACAAGATCGATCAATGGCTCAACACCTGCAAGCAGGCGTGGCAGGCCGACCCCGCAGCCTTTATGGCAGCCGTGAACGCGGACGCAAAGCAGCGCAAGCTTGCACTGGAGGGCAGCGCGGCGCAGCCCGGCCTGCTGGCCGATGTGCCCATGCAGAGCGTGGCGTGGCTGGTGCCGCAGCTGCTGCCGCTGGGCGAAGTGTCGCTGCTGGGTGCCGACGGCGGCACCGGCAAGGGCATCTGGCAGGCACAGCTCATTGCCTATGTGACGGCGGGCAAGACCTCCGGCTTTTTTCCGCTGCCGCCGCAGCAGACCGGCAAGGTGCTGCTGCTTGCGGGCGAGGACGACCCCGGCAAGGTGCTCAAGGCCCGTCTGCTGGCGGCCGGGGCCGACATGAACCGGGTGCTGGTGCTGACCGCCGACGACTACTTTGGCAAGACCGGCCAGCCCCTTACCCTCAAGGATCAGGCACTGGCGGATTTTGCCGCCAAGGCCGGGCCGCTGCTGCTCATCGTGGACCCGCTGCAGAGCTTTCTGCCCTCCGATGTGGAGATGGCAAGCCGCAACCAGATGCGCAGTGCCCTGCTGCCGCTGCGCGCCATTGCCGCAAAGCAGGGCTGCGCGGTGCTCATCGTGATGCACTCCAACAAAAAGCAGGGCGTTTCCGGCCGCGCACGTCTGGCCGACAGCTCGGATATCTGGGACATGGCCCGCAGCGTGCTGATGATGGGCCGCGCCAAGAACGACGGCAAAATTTATCTCAGCCACGAGAAAAACAGCTACGCCCGCCCCCAGCAGACGGTGCTGCTGCACATCGACGATGTGGAGGTGGAGGGCGTAAAGACTGCGCGGGCCGTGTTTGACGGCTACACCGACAAGAAGGATGCCGACTTCATTGAGGAGCGGCGGGTGCGCACGGCGGAGACCCGGCAGGACACCCGCAGCGCCATCCTGAACGTTCTGTCCGAGAGCCGCCTTGGGTCGATGCCCAGCAACGAGCTGCGCGCCGCCGTCCTGCGGGAGATCGGGTGCAGCGACAGTACATACAACCGTGTGTACAGTGAGCTTGTAAAATCCGGCGAGATCGCAAAGCACCAGATCAATCAGGGCGGCAACGTACGCAGTTGGTTCACTGCCATGCCCTACCGTGGAGAAACAAGTGACAAAGTGGCGAAATTATAACGCATCTATGTTTATAATTGTCTGTTTGTCAATTTGACAAAGTGACCCTTGCTGACAAAGTGACTCTGTTTGCCACGCTGTTGTCAGTTTATCAGCTTGACAAAGTGTCTTTTTTCACGCTCATTCGTCAAAAATCAGTCACTTACTCAGATAACGCTCCCACAGTAGCACCTGATAAAGTTCCCTGAGACCAAGGGCTGTGGGCTGGGAGCTTTCTCCGCGAACAGCCCGGAACCCACGGTTCCGCCCCTGTGCTTACGCACGGGGCCCCACTTCCCGGACATTCGCTGGAGAAACTCCCAGCCCACAGTCCAGCCCGTACCTTAACTCCTCGCCAACTCCTCCACCGTGATGCAGCACACGGCAAAGGCCAGCAGGGCGCAGTCCAGCGGCACGCGGCGCAGCACCACCACCCGTTCGGTCAGGGTGGTAAAGGTCTGCACGGCCTGCACCGGCACGGTGCTGCCCAGCCAGAACAGCGCCACCGAAAGCGGCAGATGCACCGCCCGCGCTGCCAGCAAAGGCCGCAGCGAGATCTCGGCCGGGCAGATGGTGCGCACCTGCAAAAGCACCGACACCCCCTGCACACTGAGCGCCGCACAGCACAGCGTGCTGGCCCACAGCCCGGTGCGGGCGGCCTGATCGCAGCCGGAACACACTTCCAGCAGCATGGCGGGCAGCGCCGCCCACGGCTGTGGCAGCAATGCCCCGCACCCTGCCGCCAGCAGCCGGAAGTACAGCACAAAGCCGCAGAGCTTCAGGTAGGTCACTGCCGCCTGCGCGATCACCGCATCCAGTGCGGGCAGCTGAATGGTTTCCCCCTGCGCGGGTGGAGCCTGCCCGGCCCCGCCCTGCATCCGGCACAGCAGCGCCGCCGTGAGGTATCCCGCCAGCAGCTGGGCCGCAAACAGCCGCACCCCCACCGCGCGGCTGCCCAGCATCTGCTGCCCTACCGTGAGGATGACAAAGGACGGCCCGCTGCACACACAGGCGGGCAGCAGCGCCGAGGCCTGCCGGGAGGTGAGCTGGCCGGTGCGCACGGCTTCGGACGCAGCCACCGCCGCCGGTGCAAAGCCCCCCAAGGCCCCAATGAGCAGCACGCCGCCCGCACCCTTTGCCCGGATGCCCATGAGCCGCGCCGCAGGCCGGAACACAAAGCCCAGCCACTGCCCGGCCCCGCAGCCTGCCGCCAGCGCCGATACGATGAGGAACGGAAACAGCGATACCAGCAGCGGCCCGCCGCACAGCCGCAGCCCCGCCTGCAGGGCATCGGCACAGCGCTGTGGCGCGGCAAACACCAGAAACGCCGTGTACCCTGCCAGCGCCAGCAGCACGCCCCGCCGGAAATTCCAGCTTCGATTCATAACTCAGCCCTCCGCATCCATATATATGTAGCAGCGCGCCGCGGGCAGAACTGCGGGATGGGAGGGAATGGGATGTGTGCCAAGCGCAAAAAGCGGCTTTTGCTGCAAAGCTGGCTGGCCCTGCTGTTCCGTCAGCCGCCGCAGGGCTTTTACCACGCCCCTGCCGTCTACCTGAGCGGGGGCCGCATGGAGGTGGAGCACTTTTGCCGCATTCTGGCCTACAGCCCCGACCGGCTGTGCCTGCAGATGCCCCATGGCCGGTTGACCATCTACGGCGACGGGCTGAAGATCGTCACCCTTACCGCCAGCCGCCTGACCCTGCGGGGGCGGTTCGTGCGCACGGACTTTGCGGATGACTAGGAGGTGCCCATGGAACCGGTAAGCCTTTGGGCCGCGGTGGAGTTCACCGCATGCAATGGCAGCACCGAAGCCCTGCTTACCGCTGCCGCCCGGGCCGGGCTGCATCCCTACGGGGTAACGGCCCTGCCGGGAGGGTTTGGCGGGCGGTGCGCCGCGTGGCAGTACCCGCGCCTTGCCGCGCTGGCCCGCAAGCGCCGGGTGCGGCTGCGCATCCGCCGGAAGCTGGGGCTGTATTTCCGTCTGCGTCCCTTGCTGCGCCGGGCCGGGCTTTGGGCGGGGCTGGCGGTGTTTGTGCCGCTGCTGCTCTTTGCACAGCAGTTCGTCTGGTATGCGGACACCTCTTCCCTCACCACCGGACAGGCTGCGCGGGCCTGCGCCGTCCTGCGGGAAGCGGGCCTGCAGCCCGGTGCGGCTGTGACCGAGGCAAAGCTCACCGCCGGGGAGTACGCCCTTTTGCACAGCGGCGAGTTCTCCTGGGCCAGCCTGAATTTTGCCAAAGGGCGGCTGGTGGTGGAAGCCGCCGCGGCCAGGCCCAAGCCGGACATTGCCGCCGGAACGCTGCACGGCATCCGGGCCAGATGCAGCGGCACTGTTCTGCGCACGAACCTTACCAGCGGCACCATGCTGGTGCAGCCGGGCCAGCAGGTGGAAGCCGGGCAGGGCCTCATTGGCACAGCCCGCGCCGAGCGGGACGGCACCCTGATCTTTGCGCCCGCCGCCGGAACGGTGGTTGCGCAGTTTGAGTGGAGCGACACCCGCACCGTGCCCTTGGAAGAGACGGTGCAGCAGTACACCGGCGCGTGCACCCGCGCATACCGGGTGGCAGCGTTCGGGCACACCTTTCCCCTGCCCGCCGCGCCTGCGCCGGAACATGCGGCGGTGATCCTCCGGCACTTCCAGCCGGAGGTGCCGCTTCTGGGCCTTGCCCTGCCCTGCTCTGTGGAGGAGACCTGCTGCTATGTGCAGCAGCCGGAAACGCTGCACCGCACCGAAGCGCAGGCCGCCGCGCTGGCCCGGCTGCAGAGCCTGCAGGCGCTGTACGCCGCATGGCCGGACGCGGAGCACATCGCCCGCAAAGAGGACTGCACCGTGAACGGCAATGTACTGGACTATACCGTCACCTACACCGTGGCAGCGGACATCTGCGGGTGAAAGGATTCCCGTTGTAATTCGTCAAAAAGTATGCTAAACTAAAAATGCCACCCCAAAGGGTGGCGTTAAGGTGCTGTCTGCAAGCGCAGGTGGTCATGCTTCCCTCCGGCAAGCGTCCGGGGGACGTAAAAGCTTATTGTTTGTTCCCCCGTTCGCAAACGCGGAAGGGGGGATGCATCATGGTGTTGAACGATGTTCTGCAGCTGTTCGTCATTGTTGGCGGCACAGTTGGGATTACATTTCAGATCGCATGGGCAATCTTCAAAGAGATCCATAACAATAAGAAATGACCGCCCCAGACTCCCAAACCTGAGCGGTCATTCTTATTGACTCCTTAGCCGAAGGGAAGCTGACCATTGCGGACAGCGCCTTTTCTGTTTGTAGTATAGTTGTTTTTTAGCGGTTTGTCAAGTCCCCTGCTCTGCAGCGGCACGTTCCGCCGCCTGCGCGTCGTACTCGGCAAGCAGGTCGTTGAGGTCGTACTGGTACTTGCTGTGGCAGAAGTGGCACACCACCTCGCAGGCGGGGTCCTCGTCGCGCATCCTCACCAGCTCCTTGCGGCCAAGGCTGAACAGCATCTCCTTGGTGCGCTCGGCGCTGCAGTCGCACTGGTAGTGCACATCGCGCTCGTCCAGCACGTTGGGGGCAAAGCCCGCCAGCGCCAGCTGCATCATGTCCTCGGGGGTCTTGCCCTCGTGCAGCAGGGTGGTGACGGACGGCATGGCCGCGATGTTCTTTTCCAGCTGATCGATCTCCGCATCGGTGGCACCGGGCAGCAGCTGCACCATAAAGCCGCCTGCGCACAGGATGGACAGGTCTTTGTCCACCAGCACGCCCAGCGCCATGACGGTGGGCACCTGCTCGCTGTAGGCGTAGTAGGCGGTCAGGTCCTCAGCGATCTCACCGGAGACCAGCGGCACCTGCCCCACCGTCGGCTCCTTCTGCAGGCGGTTATCCCGGATGACGGTGAGCACACCGTCTTTGCCCACAGCGCCGCCCACATCCAGGTGGCCGTTCGGCTTTGCGGGCAGCTCCACCAAGGGGTGATCGATGCAGCCCTTCACGTTGCCGGTTCCGTCGGTGCAGGCAATGACCACGCCCGCCGGGCCGCCGCCGGACACACGCAGGGTGATCTGGTCACGGTCGTCCTTGAGCATGGAGCCCATCAGGGCCGCGCCGGTGAGCAGACGGCCCAGTGCCGCGCTGCAGGTGGCGCTGGTGGTGTGCAGCTTTTCGGCCTTGCGGACGATCTGGGTGGAATCCACGCCGCAGAATACGACCCCGCCATTCTCCGACAGGCCGCGGATCAGATTTGCCATAAAGTTATCCCTCCAATTGTGTATACTGCTTGACTGCGCAGAAGAAATAGCGCTGGCTGTCCTCGGTCAGCGGGCCGAAGGTCTCGCCGTCGCAGACGCTTTCCAGCGCAAAGCCGTGCTTTTCCAGCGCGGTGCGGATGGTGTCAAGGTCATAGGTGTACTCGCAGAACTGCTCGTGGAAGTGCTCGCCGGTCTCGTGGTAGTCGATGTCCACGGTGATCTCCACGCGGCGGTTGGCGGCATCGTAGTGGTTGCGCCACACACAGGCGGCATCCTCTTCCTCAAAGGTGAACGCGTTGTCGCCCAGCACGTTCCGGTGCTTGTAGGGCGTGTTCATATCGAACAGGAACACCCCGCCCTTCTCCATAAAAAAGCCCGCGTTGGCAATGGCGGTGTCGAGGTCCGGGATGTGGTTGAAGGTGTCAAAGGTGGACACCGCGCCCCGGATGGTGCCGTACAGATCCAGCTTAAGCAGGTCCTGCCGGAGCAGCAGCAGCCTGCCGGAAAGGCCCAGCTGTTCGGCCTTATCGCGCACAACGCAGAGCATCTCCTCGGACTGGTCAATGCCGATCATATCATAGCCCGCCTGCGTGAGCATCAACGTCAGCTCACCGGTGCCGCAGCCAAGGTCAGCAAGGATGCCGTCGTGGATGCCGTGCTCCTTGAGCTTTGCATGGATGTGGGCATACAGGGCATCGTAATCGGCCTCGCCGTTGAATTCATCGTAGAAATAGGCAAATTCGTTGTAGGCCATGGTTTACTCCGCTTCCTCGTTTTCCGCAGCCACAGCGGCGTTGAGCACCGCCTGCAGCTCCGGGATGCCGTAGCCGTTCTCGCCGCTGGTCAGCACCACCTTCTGGCAGCCATAGGGGCGGCAGAGGTTCTCAAAGTCTTCCAGCGTCTTGGCCAGCTGGCTCTTTTTGAGCTTGTCGGCCTTGGTCAGGGCCACCACGTAGGGGATCTGGTGATAGTGCAGGTAGCGCAGCATCTGCTCATCGTCGGCACTGGGGGCGTGGCGGCAGTCCAGCAGCTGCACCAGCAGGGTGTGGTGGCGGGGTGCTTCAAAGTAGCTGTTGATGAGGTCGTCCCAGCGCTCACGGTCGGCGTTGCTCACCTTGGCGTAGCCGTAGCCGGGCAGGTCCACAAAGTAGCAGTCGTCCACCGAATAGAAATTGATGGTGGCCGTTTTGCCCGGCGTACTGGACACGCGGGCAAGGTTTTTGCGGCTGCACAGCTTATTGATAAGGCTGGATTTGCCCACGTTGGACCGCCCCGAAAAGCTCAGCTCCGGGCGGTCGCTCTCGGGCAGCTGGCTGGAAATGCCGTAGCTGGCAATGAAATCAGCTTTGTTGTAATTCATGGAGCTTTCCTTTCTTTGATAAGGGGAATCGTCACCGGACACTCCGTCCCGCCTGCGCTCGTCAGACCACCAGCGAAGGCAAGCCCTCGCACTTCCCGTCGGGCTTTTCTGTCGATTTTAGTCGCAGCCTGCACTTTAGACATGGCTTCGCGCATCTTGCCGGAGTATCCGGTGCCGATCCCAGCAGGACGGCAGATAGTTTCTCCAGCGAATGTCCTGGGGGTGGGGCCCCGGCGCGCAAGCGTTGGGGCGGGACTGGAGTCCCGGGCTGTTCGCGGAGAAAGCTATCTGCCGCCCTGCCCTATTCTCAGCACACCGCGCCGGGCTGGGGCTTTTCTGCGGTGGGCGGCACGATGGCGGCGTCTGCCGCCTTTTTCTTTGCATGGGTGCGGCTGGGAGCCTTGGCCTTCTTTGCGTTCTGGGGCTTGAGCAGGGCCGCGTTCAGCACCTGTGTCAGGCTCTGCATGGGCAGGAAGGTGAGATTCTTCTTCACTTCGTCGTCCACCTCATACAGGTCGGGTTCGTTGTCCTTGGGGATGAGCACCGTTTTCATGCCCTCGCGGTAGGCCGCCATGCTCTTTTCCCGCAGGCCGCCGATGGGCAGCACGTTGCCGTGCAGGGTGATCTCGCCGGTCATGGCCACATCACCGCGCACCGGGATGCCGGACAGGCAGGACACCAGCGCCGTGGTCAGGGTGACACCGGCAGAAGGGCCGTCCTTGGGCACTGCGCCCTCCGGGGCGTGGATGTGCAGGTCGCACTTTTTGAGCTTTTCCGGGTCGATGCCGTACTCGGCGGCGTGCACGCGCACCCACGTAACGGCCAGCTGAGCGCTCTCCTTCATCACGTCGCCCAGCGAACCGGTGACGGTGATCTTGCCGCTGCCGTTGTCCATCACCTGCACCTCGATGGGCAACGTCTCGCCGCCCACGCTGGTCCATGCCAGACCGTTGGCGATGCCCACCGCGTTGGTGCGGTTGAGGAAATCGGGCTTGACAAAGCGGGGGCCAAGCAGCTGTTCCA
This sequence comes from Faecalibacterium sp. BIOML-A1, assembly GCF_009679715.1. Classification (NCBI taxonomy): domain Bacteria; kingdom Bacillati; phylum Bacillota; class Clostridia; order Eubacteriales; family Oscillospiraceae; genus Faecalibacterium; species Faecalibacterium sp. BIOML-A1. The sequence goes on along the minus strand of NZ_WKZJ01000001.1, from coordinate 366,613 downwards.
GCATGGTGCCGGTAACGGAGACGCTTTCCACCTCGCCTGCGGCGATCTTGCGGGCGCACTTGCGCAGCACGCTGGTGATGGTGCGTTCCAGATTGCGCACACCGGCCTCGCGGGTGTAGCCGTCAATGATACCGTACAGCGCGCTCTGGCTCAGCGTGACCTTGCCGGTCAGGCCGCAGGCCTTGAGCTGCTTGGGCAGCAGGTGCTTGCGGGCAATGTTGTATTTTTCCACGCGGGTGTAGCTGGGCAGCTCGATCACGTCCATGCGGTCACGCAGGGGGCCGGGGATGCTGCCCAGATCGTTGGCGGTGGTGATAAAGAGCACATGGCTCAGATCGAACGGGATATCGATGAAATGATCGTTGAAGGTGCTGTTCTGCTCCGGGTCCAGCGCTTCCAGCAGGGCTGCGGCCGGGTCGCCCCGGAAGTCGCCTGCCAGCTTGTCGATCTCGTCCAGCAGCATAAGGGGGTTCGCGCTCTTGGCAGAGATCATGGCAGTGATGATCTTGCCGGGCATCGCGCCGATGTAGGTGCGGCGGTGGCCGCGGATCTCGGCTTCATCCCGCACGCCGCCAAGGCTGATGCGCACATACTTGCGGCCCATACTTTCGGCGATGGAGCGTGCAATACTGGTCTTGCCCACGCCCGGAGGGCCTACAAGGCAGATGATCTGTGCCTTCACGTCCGGTGCCAGCTTGCGCACGGCCAGCGTTTCCAGAATGCGGTCCTTCACCTTTTTCAGGCCGTAGTGGTCGCGGTCCAAAATCTGCTGTGCGCGGCTGATATCAAGGTCGTCCACCGTAAAGGTGTTCCACGGCAGGTCAAGGCAGGTGTCCAGATAGGTGCGGATGACCGTTGCCTCCTGGTTGGAGCCCTGCATCTTGGCAAGGCGGTCCACTTCCTTGAGCAGCTTCTTCTCGCTGTCCTCGGCAAGGTGCAGCCCGGTGATCCTGCGGCGGTACTCGTCGGCCTCGGCGTGGGTGTCATCGCCCTCGCCCAGCTCGTCGCTGATGATGTGCAGCTGTTCGTGCAGGTAGTAATCGCGCTGGTTCTTGTCCATGGACTCGTTGACCTTTTCCGCGATCTCCTTTTCAATTTTCATCACCTGACACTCACGGCGCAGCATCTCGATGAGCTTTTTCAGCCGTCCGTTCAGGGTGCCCTCGTCCATCACGGCCTGCTTGTCCTCGTAGCGGAACAGCAGGTTTGCAGGCATGTACTCGCTGAGGAAGGCGGGGTCGTCGCTGGAAACGATGGCAAACACCACGTCCTTGCCAAGGCGCGGGTTCATGCCAAGGTACTCGTCAAACCCGGCCTTGAGGGCGCGCAGCAGCGCTTCGGTCTCCACGGCATCGTCGGCCTTGCCTGCGCGCACCGGGGCCGGGCGCACCTCCGAAAGCAGAAAATCGCCGCTGGCATCCAGTGCACTGAGCTTTGCGCGGTACTTGCCCTCCACCAGGACCTTTACAAGGTCCCCGGAGACGCGCAGCACCTGCTTGACCTCGGCCACCACGCCGTAGCTGAACAGGTCTGCCTGCTGCGGCTCGGTGGTGTCCATGGACTTCTGTGCCACCAGAAACACGTTGGAATTATTTGCCATTGCCCACTCCACGGCGGCAATGCTCTTTTCGCGGCCCACCTCAAAGTGGACGAGATTGTTGGGGAACACCACCAGCCCGCGCAGGGCGATGGTGGGCAGATGCAGCTTTTTGCGCTCCACCTTGATGGTAACTTTTTCACTCATAGTGCAAACACCTCCCGGCTGCCGCGCACTTTCCCACGGCGGCAGCGCTGTATGCAAGAGATTTTATCTTTAAAATAGCAGGTTGTTTCCTTATTATACTGATTTCCGGCCAAAATGCAACTGTAATGCATAGGTCGTTGGTTTTTTCGTCAGCGTCCTTGCCCTCTCAGTCTCACTCCGTTCGCCAGCTCCCCCAAAGGGGGAGCCTTTGGCAAAACCGGAAAGTTTACCGTACTGCCAAGGCCTCTCACTTTGATAGACTTCCCCCGGCCGGGGGAAGATGTCGCGTAAGCGACAGAAAGGGGAACGAGGTGGCACGGCGTAAGCCGTGACGGAGAGGGCGAGGCCGTTAAAAACAGAGAAATTTTTTAATCTTCCTTCCGTTTTTCCTGTGTACTGAAGCCCATTTTGCCAAGAGCCGGCAGCAGGGCCTTGAGGGTGATGGAGGTCAGTGCGCCCATCACAAGGCCCAGCACCAGCATGACCGGCGCATAGTAGAACGACAGCGACGACGAGATGATCACGCCCGCGCCCAGCAGCTGGCCGATGTTGTGGGCCAGTGCGCCGCATACGGACAGGATGAACCAGGTGGGCCGCACCGGCAGCAGATAGTACAGCACCCACATCACCAGCAGGGACAAAAGGCCGCCGCACAGCGAGAGAAAGCCCGCCGTGAAGCCGGACACCAGAAACACGAACAGTGCCTTGAGCACGTCCAGCACCAGCGCCTGCTTTGGCCCCATGAAAAACAGCGCGTACATCACCACGATGTTGGCAAGGCCCAGCTTCATGCCCGGCAAAAGGCCCGGGATGGTGAGCGTGCCCTCAATAAACGAAAGTGCCATGGCCAGCGCAAACAGCAGGCCGGAAAGGGCGATGCGGCGCGTTTTTTCGTAACTGCGTCTGTTTTGGGGCATGCTGCACCCTCCTTTACTCTTCGGTCTGCTGGCTCTGCTCGTAGCTTTCCTGCTCTTCCATGGCAGCTTCCCACGCGGCAAACAGCTCTTCCTGATGGAAGCGCAGGTCGCTCAGCTCGTCGCTCTTCTGGCGCAGCAGGTCGGGGTCGTTGTACACCTCCGGGGAGTTGATCTCGTTGTCCAGCTCCACTTCGCGTGCACCGCAGGCTTCCATCTCGTCCTCGCAGGCCTTGATCTTGGCGCGCAGCTCTGCGCGGCGGCGGCGTTGTTCCCTGCCGTAGCCGGTCTTGGCCGGTTCGGCGGCCTTCTGCACGGCAGGGGCCGGGGCGCTGCGGCCCATCAGGGCATCGTAGCTGGGGTAGAGGGTGGCCTTGCCGTCCTCAAGGTAGAGGATGGGGCAGGCCAGACTGTTCATCAGGTGGCGGTCATGGGTGACCAGCAGCAGCGTGCCGGTGTAGGCCATGAGGGCCTCGGTAAGGTTTTCGCGGGTGTAGATGTCCAGATGGTTGGTGGGCTCGTCCAGAAACAGCAGGTTGGGCCGTTCCAGCACGATCTCCGCAAAGCGCAGGCGGGCCAGCTCGCCGCCGGAAAGCGCCTCGCAGGGCTTGAACACCGTCTCGCCCCGGAAGCCCAGCTTTGCCAGATGGCTGCGCACTTCCAGCTCGGTCATGCGGGGGTACTTGTTCCAGATCACATCGATGACCCGGCCCTGCCCCAGACGGTTCTGCTGCTGGGCAAAGATGCTGGGCCGTGCGCCGGTGCCCAGCCGCACCATGCCGCCGGAGGGGCGGCGCTTGCCGTCCAGCACCTGCATCAGGGTGGACTTGCCCGCGCCGTTGGGGCCTGCGATCACCAGCCGCTGGCCGCGGCACACCGTGTAGGTAAAGGGTTCCAGCAGGGTGCGCTCCCCTATTTTGATGGTCAGGTTCTTGAGCAGCACCAGCTCGTTCCACGGTTCTACGTCATATTCAAACCGGAACTTGAGCTGGTTGGTCTCGTCCTTGGGCGCTTCGGTGATCTCCAGCTTTTCCAGCTGCTTGCGGCGGCTCTGGGCCATTTTGGTGGTGGAGGCGCGCACAAGGTTGCGGTCCACGTAGTCCTGCAGCTTTTCGGCCAGTGCCACATCTGCATCGTGCTGCTTCTGGCGCAGGGCATCGGAGGCTTCCTTCTGGGGCAGGTAGGCCGAGAAGTTGCCCTTGTAGGTGGTCATGGTCTGGAAGGAGACCTCCCAGATCTTCGTACACACGTTATCGAGGAAGTAGCGGTCGTGGCTGACCACCAGCACCGCACCGGAATAGCTTTTGAGGTAGTTTTCCAGCCATTCCATGGTGGCAAAGTCCAGGTGGTTGGTGGGCTCGTCCAGAATGAGCACGTCCGGCTTTTCCAGCAGCAGCTTTGCCAGCCGCAGCCTCGTCAGCTCGCCGCCGGAGAGCACCGCAATGTTCTTCTGCCATGTATCCTGCGCAAAGCCCATGCCGGACAGCACCTTTTTGATGTTCACATCCATGTTGTAGCCGTCGGCGGCATCCACGATGTTCTGCAGCTGGTCGTGCCGGGCCAGCAGCTCCGTGTCGTCCGGCTGCGCGGCCATTTTGCGTTCCAGCACCTGCATCTGGGCCATGGCATCCAGCACAGGGGCAAAGGTGGAGCGCATCTCGCCGTAGAGATCCAGCGTGGCATCCAGCTTTGCGTTCTGTTCCAGATAGCCCAGCGTCACGCCGTGGGTCACGCTGAACTCACCTTCGTAGTCCTGGTACTCGCCGGTCAAAATCTTGAGCAGGGTGGTCTTGCCCGCGCCGTTCTGGCCCACGATGCCGATGCGGTCCTCCCGCTCGACACTGGCGGTCACATCGTGCAGCACGATCTTTTCGCCAAAGCTCTTGCCTAGTTTTTCCAAATGTATCAGCATAGTTTTATGATCCCGTTCTCCATCCGCTTATTGGCTCAGCACTGGTGGCGGCGGTTCTTCAGGCCCACATTGGCCAGCTCTTCCTGCTCCATCACCAGCGGGTACAGCTCTTTCAGGTCTGCGATCTCATAGGTGGGCACCACCTTGCCGGGGTTCTCGGCGTGGCTGGGGTTATACCAGCAGGTGTCAAGGCCCGCATTCACGCCGCCCTGAATGTCGCTGCTCAGGCCGTCGCCCACCATCAGCACATGCTCGCGGTTCTCCACGCCAAGGGCGCGCAGGGCCGCATCAAAAATTCTGCGGTTCGGCTTTTCGCTGTCCATCTTCTCGGAGACGAACACGTCCTCCATAAAGTTCAGCACACCGCTCTCGGCCAGACGGCGGATCTGCACCTTCTGGAAGCCGTTGGTCACAACGGCCAGCGTTGCCACCTCGGAAAGCTCCCGCAGCACATCCAGCACTTCCGGCCCCATCAGGTCCGGGTGGGTGGAGAGCTGTTCCAGATAGAAGCGGTTCATCTCGGCTCCGTCACCGGCGGCATCAATGGCCTTGAGGAAGCGGGTGAACCGCTCTGCCATGAGCTTTTCCCGCTTGATCTGGCCTTTTTCCAGCTGCCGCCACAGCTCCGAGTTGATGGTGCGGTAGGTCTGCACCGTTTCTGCGTCCGGCTCAATGCCGTAGTTCACCAGCGTTTCGGCCAGTGCCTTGCTTTCGGCTGCGTCAAAGTTCAGCAGGGTGTTGTCTGCATCGAACAGCACGCAATAATATTTTGCCATAAACCTTCCCTCTTTTCCTTCTGCCATGGCCTCAGCTGCCATGCGCTCAACAACAGGCAGAAGCCAGCCCTGCCGTAAACAGAGCTGGCTTCACATCATTCTGTTACAATTTCGTACGATGGTACGTCCGTCTGCTCCGGGTCGTTGTCCGGGCAGGTGGTTTTGACATCACAGGGGGTGGCAGCACACTTTGCCATTTCCTCTTCCAGCGCGCCGTTGTCCACGTTCTCCCAGTCGGTGCCGTAATCGTCCACGCTGCCGTCGGTCACGTTCTCTTCCCCGGGCAGCGCCGGGATGCGGGGTTCCTCGTAGTACATGCAAACGCCTCCCTTCCTGCCAGCCTATGCGGCACGGCAGGCCGGGGTGACAGCCTCAGGACGCGGAGTCCGTGGATGCGGACTGCTCGTTGGCGGCTTCCTTGCTGGCATTGGATTCCGAAGCCGCATGGGAGCTGCCAGAGCTTGCAGAGCTGCTCTCGCTGCTGGAGCTGCTGTGGGAAGCCGAGCTGCTCTCACCAGAGTCCGCGTGGGACGAGCTGGTGCTGGTGCTGTGGGAAGAGCTGGCTGTTCCGTTGGAAGCAGAAGCCGAGCCTGCCGGGGAAGCCGTGCTCTCACTGCTGGAAGAGCTGTGAGACGAGCTGTCGGAAGAGCTGTGAGACGAGCTGCCGGAGGTGGATGTAGCCCCGGAGGATGCCCCGGAGGTGGTGCCGGACGATGCACCGGAAGAACTGGTGCTGCCGGAAGAGCTGCTGCCCGACGTGCTGCCAGAGCTGCCGGAGCTGTGAGACGAGCTGCCGGAGCTTACGCCGCTGACCGTCACATTCAGGACGTTGCTGGTAACGGTGCAGCCGTTGTAGCTTGCCACTGCGTACACCTTAAAGGTCGCATTGAGCATGGAGGGGTCGATCTCCACCTTGACGGTGGTCTTGCCCGCCGCCTGCGGCACTTCCGCACCGTTGGCGTACCAGCGGATGCTGTCGGCAGTGAGGTGCTTGCCGCCCAGCTTTGCGGTAAAGGTGTAGGAATCGCCCAGCACGGCCTTGCCGGTGCTGCTGATATGCACGGAAGCCGCTGCAAACACGGCGGTCACGTCCACGTTCTGCTTGAAGTTCGTATCGGTGCGGGTCTTCTGGGTCACGCCGTCGCTCCACTTGACGAACACATAGCCGTCCTGCGGCACAGCCGTCACGCTGATGGACTGGGCGGCGCTGGTCACTTCATAGGAGAGGGATGTCTTGCCGCTGTCGCTGCCGCTGGAAAGGGTGCCGCCGGTCTTGTCCACCCGGTAGCTGGCCTGATACAGCACACCCTGCTCTTCGGAAGAGCCTGCAGCCTCCGAGCTGCTGGGTGCTGTCACCGCAGAGCTGGGGTTCGGGGTATACTCGGCGCGGGTGGGGATGTTGGCGGTGTCCGGGCGGCGGTCGTCGGTCTGGTAAGCGTGGGTGCGCAGATAGCTCAGCATGGCCTTCAGGCCCACGGGCTTCAGGTGGATATCGCCGGTCTGGTAGTAATCCTCGCGGCCATAGCCGTTGGCATCCTTCAGCGCTTCGGCGCTGTTGAGGAACTTCAGGCCCATCTGCTCACACATGGACAGCAGGGCCATGTTGAAGTCGTCGATCTTGGTCTGGTCCATGTGGGGGTAGTTTGCGTGGTTTGCAGGCACCGGCGGCACCGTGTTCACGATGATGTCGGTGTAGGGGTAGCTTTCCTGAATGGCCTGCACCAGCGCGGTGTAGTTCTTGATGAACTCGTCCACGCTCATGCCGGTATCGTTGGTGCCCAGCATGATGACCACGCGGCGGGGCTTCATTTTGGCCACGGCCTGCGCGATGGTGTAGGTGCTGCTGTCCTTTTTAAAGGTAACGATGCCATCGTTCAGGGCGGCATGGGTGCCAATGCCCTCCTTGGCGCAGAACTGCTGCAGGCTGATCAGGCCGTTGGCGTACAGGCGCACCGTGTTGGAATCGCCGAGGAACAGCGTTTCCTTCTGGTAGCTCTCGCCCGCGTCGGCGGTCTCCGGCAGCAGGGCGGCAGAGGTCTCGCTGATCTGGTAGTGATCCGAGATATCCTCTTCGCCCGGCACCAGCACCTCGCTGGAGGGCTGTTCCCCCGGGGCTGCAGGGGTCTTGCCGCGCTTGAGCAGCGTCATGGTAATGGCAATGGTCAGAATGGCTGCCAGCGCGCACACACTGCACACCAGCACAGCCTGCTTCTGCATAGGAGTAAGCGATTGCTTTTCCGGTCGTGTATTTCTCATATCTCTCACCATTCACTTAGTTTCCGGCACAGGGCCTTCCGGTCATGCCTGTCCGTTCAGGATCTGGTCTGCAAGGCTGGCGCAGCTTTCGGCCAGCAGCACCGGGTGGAAGGGTTCCAGCTCTTCCCTGCTGCCGTAGCCGTACAGCGCACCGGCGGCATCCAGCCCGCAGTCCGCAGCGCCGCGCATGTCGTCGTTGCGGTCGCCCACCATCAGCACCCGCCTGCCCTGCATCATGGGCTGGGCCAGCACATGGCGCACCACGTCGGTCTTGGTGTCGCGGCTCTCGTCCATGGACGCGCCGCCGATAAAATCAAAATAGCCTGCAAGGCCCTTTTCTTCCAGAATGGGCGTAACGACCTGCGTGGGCTTGGAGGTAGCGGTGCACAGCACAAGGCCCGCGTCCTTCAGGCGCTGCAGCATCTCTGCTGCACCGGAGTAGGCGGCGCACTCGTGGCTGCCCTTGACGGCGTAGCTGTCGCGGTACAGGTCGGTGGCCTTTTCAATGAGGGCCGGGTCGGTAAAGTGCTCACCAAAGCTCTTGCGCAGCGGCGGGCCAAGGTAGCGGCGCAGGTTCACATTTGTGGTGTCCACGCCCATCCTGGCAAAGACTTCTTTTAATGTATTTATGATACCGGGAGCGGAATCGATCAGGGTCCCGTCCACATCAAACAGGATCGCATCGTAGTTCAGCAATTTGTAAATTTCCTCACTTTCATGGTGATACATTGTATAGTATAGCACAGAATCCCGTTATCAGCAATTCCAACAAATGGTTTTTACAAAAATTATGCATTCAAGCAGAGAAAAGGCCCGCCCGGCATCCGGACAGGCCTTTCCGCATCTTCTTACTTCGCTGCGGCATCCGCAGGCGGATAGTACAGGTTGTTGGAGACGAACTCCAGCTTATCCTTGAGCACCAGCTCCAGGTTTGCCACGGCGTGCACCATGTTGGTGGCCGAATCGTTCACTTCCAGCAGCTTGCACAGGTCCAGACCGTCCAGTTTCATGGCGGCGTCCATCTTCCGGCTCTCGGCGCACAGGATGTGGCTCAGGGCATTTTCCTGCAGAGCGATGCTCTCCACAAGGTCAACGACCGCCTGCTCCAGCGTCACCTTGGGCAGGCAGGGGCAGGGGCAGCGGGTGGTATCGATACAGTTCTCAGCAGACATGATAAAACCTTCCTTTCGTTCGTCCGGTCAGGGGCGGTGTACGCCCCATTCTATGTCTGCCGGGTACGCCGGTGTTACTCCTGCTTTTTCGGGTTCTGGGTGCCGCGCACCTTTTCAATGGTCTCGCGGTAGCCGCCGGAGCCGTACTGGATGCAGCGGTTGATGCGGCTGATGGTGGCCGTGCTGATCTCCACTGCCTTCACGATCTGATCGTAGGTTCTGCCGTCCAGCAGCATCTTTGCCGCTTCCAGCCGCTGCGCCATATCCGAGATCTCCTTTACAGTGCACAGGTCTTCAAAGAAGTTGTAGCACTCCTCCCGCGTTTCCAGACTGAGGATGGCATCAAACAGTGCATCGGTGGTCTGGTTTCTTCTGGAATTTTTATCTGACATGAATGTTCTCCTTGCCGCCGCAGCGGACTGTCCGGTTTTGGGAGCGTTCCCTCTTTTAAATGTTCCGGAAATGTTCAGGTTCTTTCTTGCATCACCACTTTAGCACATCAAAGTGTGAAAGTCAAGCCCTTGGCGTGAACTCTTTTCATTCGTTGACGTGTATAGTTTTCTTCGTTTCACGCATGAACAAAAATCACCTAAAAATTATTGCAGAACGCTTTTCTGAATTAGTGTATCCTCCGAACTTGTTCCAAAGATATTGACAATTTGTGAATTCCGCACTAAAATACGGACAATCATTCGGCAAATGCGATGAACAGGACATGATTCTTTGCAGCACCCTCTCCCAGAGAGCCGCCCATCTGATGCAAGGGCAGCAGTCAGGAGCAAAGCGTTCTCCCCTGCGAGCAGCCTGTGTGAACAAAGGCGCTGACCCCGCCTTCCAGTAATGCATGGCCGTTTTGCCCACGTTACGGGGCTGCGTATGTATGTACGCTGGGAGTGGCTGCCCTGTGCAGCAAACGAAGTGGTATCGCGGAGTATTCCATACACGATGTGCAGTGTATGTGAAGGCCTTCGTCTTCGATGGTTCGTCCCAAATGGAACGAACCCGGGAAGACGGGGCCTTTTTTACACCCTGCCGCCCCCATGCCGCTGACATTTGCCGGATGCCAAGAAAGGAAAGAGGTAAAAACAATGAATACGCTGGTCATCGTATTGATCGCAGCCGTGTGTCTGTTTGGCGCTTATATGCTTTACGGCCGCTGGCTGGCAAACAAGTGGGGCATCGACCCCTCTGCCAAGACCCCGGCAGTTGTCCATGAGGATGGCCGGGACTACGTTCCCACCGACGGCTGGACCGTGTTTGCACACCAGTTCAGCTCCATTGCCGGTGCAGGCCCTGTTACCGGTGCGATCCAGGCCGCTGCTTTCGGCTGGCTGCCGGTGCTGCTGTGGGTGCTGCTGGGCGGCATCTTCTTCGGTGCTGTCACCGACTTCGGCGCTCTGTATGCTTCCGTCAAGAACGACGGCAAGAGCATGGGCATGCTGATCGAAAAGTACATCGGCAAGACCGGCCGCAAGCTGTTCCTGCTGTTCTGCTGGCTGTTCTGCGGCATCGTCATTGCCGCCTTTGCCGACATGGTGGCCGGCACCTTCAATGCCTACGGTGCTGACGGTGCTCTGGTGGAGGCTGCCCAGACCAACGGTGCTGCCGGCATGGTCTCCATCATGTTCATGGTGTTCGCCGTGGTCTTTGGCCTGCTGCAGAAGAACCTGCACTTCACCGGCTGGAAAGAGAATGTGATCAGCATCGTATTCATCGTGCTGTCCTTTGTGGTGGGTGCAAACTTCCCCATCATTCTGGGCAAGGCTGCATGGAGCTACATCACCTTTGTGTACATCTTCTTTGCCGCTGTCCTGCCCATGTGGCTGCTGAAGCAGCCCCGTGACCACATGACCACCTTTATGTTCGTGGCCATGATCGTGGGTGCTGTTCTGGGCCTGATCGTCAACCATCCCGTCATGAACCTGCCGGTGTTCACCGGCTTTACCAACGCCAAGCTGGGCACCATGTTCCCCATCCTGTTCGTTACCGTTGCCTGCGGCGCTGTTTCCGGTTTCCACAGTCTGGTGTCTTCCGGCACCTCCTCCAAGACCGTTACCAATGAGAAGGATATGCTGAAGGTCGGCTATGGTGCCATGGTGCTGGAAAGCCTGCTGGCTGTCATCGCCCTGTGTGTTGCCGGTGCTTCTGCTGCTGCAGACGGCACCCCCGCAGACGGCACTCCGTTCCAGGTCTTCAGCCGCGGCGTTGCCAGCTTCTTCGTGGGCTTCGGCCTGGACCAGCACTTTGCCTCTGTGTTTATGACCATGTGCGTTTCCGCACTGGCCCTGACCAGTCTGGATGCTGTGGCCCGTATCGGCCGCATGAGCTTCCAGGAGCTGTTCAGCGTGGACGACATGGAGCATGCTGAGGGCTGGCGCAAGCTGCTGTGCAACGTGTACTTCTCCACCTTCCTGACTCTGGCTTTCGGCTTCCTGCTGACCAAGATCGGCTACGCCAACATCTGGCCCCTGTTCGGTTCTGCAAACCAGCTGCTGAGCGCTCTGGTTCTGGCCACCCTGTGCGTGTTCCTGAAGGTCACCGGCCGCAGCAACAAGATGATCTTCCCTCCGCTGGTCATTATGCTGTGCGTCACCTTCACCGCTCTGGTGCAGCGCCTGATCGCCATGGTCAAGGCCATCAGCAATGCCGCTGCTGTCACCATCCCCGCTGGCGAGACCACTTGGGGTGCTGTGTTCATTGCAAACGGCCTGCAGCTGATCCTGGCCGTGCTGCTGATCGTTCTGGGCCTGAACATCGTGTTCCACTCCTTCAAGGCCTATAAGAATGCTGAGCACAACAGCGAAGCAAAGGTCTGAGTTTCAGATCCTGCTGAACTGAATCTGTAAATGCAAACTGCCGCTGACGGCGTAAAAACCGTCAGCGGCAGTTTTTGTTGCTGTAAGCTTCTATGATTTGAAATGGCCTCCGCGTGCGCTCTGGCCATAAGCAGAGGAAAATTTATTTGATATTGTGGTTTGGAAACGACTGCGGTCGTTTCCAAACCATTTTTTCACAGAAAGAGTCCCAAAGATAAAATGCATAGTCACCACAAAAAATGCAGTGTACGGTCACGACCTTTCCCGTGAAAAAGCAAACCAGCAAAGCCCGCAGGCTTTGCTGGTTTGCAAATATAAAAATAATACTTCCGCTAAAAATAGCCAAAGCGCACGCGGCGGCTATTCTAAATCAAAAATCAAACGTCCGTTTCTTCCCACGTTTGAAGGACCGCCATCTGCACTGGGGTGTGGAACCAGTGCTCCCCGCCCTCCATGATCGTCAGATGCGCCCCGCTTTCCTGACGGAAGCGCTCGATCATGGTGCGGCTGGTCAGGGCATCCCTGTCACCATACAGCACCTGCGTGCGGCCATGCCAGTGCAGCGGATGTTCCCGCACCCAGCACAGATACGGCCATGAGAGGGTCTCCCCAAGATCCGTGGGGATCTCCCCTGCCCGCTGCAGCTGTTCCTCGGTCACATGGGCATATTGCATCATATTCGTGATGAGAGCTTCCATATCCACCACCGGAGAGACCAGCAGGGTCTGTTCCGGCGCGTCTCCCTGCAGCGCCTGCATGGCAAGCCACGCGCCGATGCTCACGCCATACAGCCGGATATGCGCCCACACCGGCTTCATGCGGGCGTATACGGCTTCTATCTCCGGCACAGCCACCCACGGCAGAAGCCGCTCAGGGCTGTTTTTCCGTGTGCCATGCTCGGGCAGGTCGATAGCCAGCACCTGCCAGCCCGCTTCACAGGCTGTAGCGGCAAAACGTTCTGCTTCTTCCTTGCAGCCGTTCTTGCCGTGGAAATAGAGGTAAACATTCCGGCTCCGGCTGCCGTACAGAATGGCAGGGATGCCCGCAAGAGTCATGGTTTGTTTTTTCATAAGGGATTCTCCTTATCCGATCATGCTCTCCATTCGGAGAGACGTTTTGTTTACACTGCGCATTGCTTTTCGTCCTCCCTTCTTTCTATTTTCTCTATGATAGCACATCCGCCCGCCAAACACAAACAAAAAGGAGCCGCAGCGCCCTGTTACGGGTACTGCAGCTCCCAGATTCAACCCAAAGGTTAAATTACTTCACCATGCTTGCAACTTCAGCAGCGAAGTCGTCAGCACGCTTCTCCAGGCCTTCGCCCTTCTGGAAGCGGGTGAACTTGACGATCTTGATGTCGCCGCCCAGATCCTTAGCGACCTTAGCGGTGTACTGAGCAACGGTCAGGTCGCTGTCCTTGACGAACTCCTGATCGACCAGGCAGTTCTCCTTGAAGAACTTCTTGATCTTGCCCTCGATCATCTTCTGCTTCACAGCCTCGGGCTTGTTAGCGGTCTTGGGATCGCCAGCCATCTGAGCCAGCATGATCTCCTTCTCCTTGGCCACGACCTCAGCAGGGACAGAAGCCTCATCGACATAGCCGGGGTTAGCAGCTGCGACCTGCATGGCGATGTCCTTGCCGTAGGTAACGAACTCGTCCTTAGCCTCGATGCCGTTGGTGGTCTCGAAGTTGACCAGAATGCCGTGGGTGCCGCCGCCGTGGACGTATGCAGAGCAAACGCCCTCGTAACGGACGAAACGGCGAACCTTGATGTTCTCCTTGATGACCAGGATCAGGTTCTTCAGAGCCTCGTCCACGGTCTCGCCGTTCTCGGTCTTGCAAGCCATCAGAGCCTCAACATCAGCAGGGTTCTGCTTCATGATGACCTGAGTAGCCTCCTTGACGAAAGCAACGAACTTGTCGTTCTTGGCGACGAAGTCGGTCTCAGCGTTGACCTCGATGACAACACCCACCTTGCACTGGGGGCAGTAGTCAGCGTAGACCATGCCCTCGGCAGCGGTACGGCTTGCCTTCTTGGCAGCGGTAGCCAGACCACGCTCACGCAGGATCTCGATTGCCTTCTCGAAGTTGCCGTCAGCCTCGGTCAGAGCCTTCTTGCACTCCATCATGCCGCAGTCGGTCTGCTTGCGCAGTTCCATAACGTCCTTTGCAGAAATAGCCATTTTCGTATTCTCCCTTACACGTTATTTTGTTGTTTGTGGGATGGGAAATCAGGCGTTTGCTGCATCCTCAGCGGGAGCGGCCTCCTGGTTGCCCTGCTTGCCTTCCAGCACAGCGTCAGCCATAGCGCCAGCGATCAGCTTGACAGCGCGGATTGCGTCGTCGTTGCCGGGGATCACGTAATCGATCTCGTCGGGGTTGCAGTTGGTATCAACGATAGCCACGATGGGGATGTTCAGCTTGCGGGCCTCAGCAACAGCGATGCGCTCCTTGTGAGGATCAACGATGAACATAGCCTTCGGCAGGGTCTTCATGTTCTTGACACCGCCCAGGTACTTGTCCAGCTTCTCCATCTCCAGCTCCAGCTTGGCAACTTCCTTCTTGGGCAGCAGCTCGAAGGTGCCGTTCTCCTTCATCTTAGCCAGCTGATCCATACGGTCGATGCGCTTGCGGATGGTGCGGAAGTTGGTCAGCATACCGCCCAGCCAGCGAGCATTGACATAGTGCATGCCGCAGCGCAGAGCCTCGTCACGGATGGACTCCTGAGCCTGCTTCTTGGTGCCGACGAACAGGATGTCGCCGCCCTCAGCTGCAACTTCCTTCACGTAGTTGTAAGCCTCGTCCAGCTTCTTCACGGTCTTCTGCAGATCGATGATATAGATGCCGTTGCGCTCGGTGAAGATGTACTTTGCCATCTTGGGGTTCCAGCGGCGGGTCTGGTGACCGAAGTGCACACCTGCTTCGAGAAGCTGCTTCATAGAAACGACTGCCATAGTAAAAATACCTCCAGATATTGTTTTGCCTCCGCACACCGTGATCCCGGGCCGTATCGGACGGTTCGGGACTGCCCTCCACCCATTTGGGCACAAAAGGGCATAGTGATGCGTGTGTAATGCCTTGTTATAATATCACAAACAAACGCCGGTTGCAAGAGTTTTTCTCTGTTTTTTACAAAGAAATCGTCTGTTTTTCGCTCATTTGCCTGTGTCCACGCCGCTCAGGCCCGCAAGGCCCATGCGCTGCAGGGCGTATCCCCTGCCGAACATCAGGTCGTACTGCAAAAGCCAGTGCTCTGCGCACCACCGCTGCTGGAACTCGGTAGGCTCCTGCGTGGTGGTGCCGTCCAGATTCATGGTGGTTCCGCGGGTATTGGTGCGGCTGGCCACACGCAGCTGACGGTTCAGGAACTGGAAGTAGAGCGGCTCTTCCAGACCGTAAATGTCCATCATCACCGGCGAGATATCGTAAGCGGCAATGGTGCCAAGGTCCACCTGCTGCTGGCTGTAGTTGGACCACATCAGCAGCGTGGTCTGGTGCAGGCGGGGGTCTGCGCTGGAATCGCTGGCATAGCCGGTAGTGGTGTAGACATCGTAATTGGAATCGATGGGGTTATAGTGGTCGCCCCAGAACACCAGAATGACCGGCTCGTCCACCTGCGAGAAGTATTCGGTCAGTTTGCCCATCATGGCATCTGCATCCCGGATGCCGGTAGCAAAATCTTCCAGTGCGCCCACGGTGCTGGGCTTGAGGCCCGCCGGGTGGGACAGCACCTTTACGCGCTCGTCGTCCGGGTAGTTGTCCTTGTTATAATTGGTATGGTTCTGCATGGTGACAGCGTGCAGGAAGATGGGCTTGTCCGAGCTGGCCTTCATGCTCTCGTACTGCTGGATGATCTGGTCGGCCATGGAATCATCAGTGACAAGGCCGCTGGTCCAGTAGTGCTTGCGCACCTTGGTCACGCCATGCATATCCTCAAGGCTGATAAAATCGTCAAAGCCGAGGTTGGGGTAAGCCTTGTCGCGGCTCCAGTATTTTGCCCAGAAGCAGTGCACGGCTGCGGTCTGATAGCCCTTGAGCTTGAGGTAATTGGGCATGGCGAACATGGGCTTGGTCACATGCTGCTGGTAGGGCTTGCTGCCGCTGGGCAGGAAGGATACCGAGTAGCCGGTAAGGGCTTCAAACTCCACATCGCAGGTGCCGCCGCCAAAGCTGGGGCTGTAGGCCCGGCCATAGGCGCTGGTCTGCTGCAAGGCGTGCAGGTTCTTGGAGACATCGGTATCAAAGGTGATGCCGTACTGTTCCAGCTCCGAGACATCCCAGTAGGACTCGTCCATCACATAGATGATGGTGGGCTGCTTCACCTGCTCGTCCTTGGGGGTCACGGCGCTGTAGCTGGTGGAGTACAGCGGGCTGGTGGCAAACTTTTGGCTCTCGTCCACATTGTCCAGCAGGGCATCCACCGCTTCCTGCGAGTATTCCTCGGGCTTCGAGATCTCCAGATTGGTGAGGTTGGTCATAAAGCCGGTGATCACGCCGTAGTAGCGGTAGTAGCGGTCCTGCATCCATGCATCCGGCGTAATGCCCAGCACCTGCGTGACAGCGGGCTGCAGGTACACGCCGAACACCAGCAGGCAGAGGGCCGCTGCGGTGGCGGCACTGCCCGCCAGCCGGGGCAGCCAGCGCTGTTTGTGACGGCCGCGGTACAGGAAAAAGCTGCCCGCCATCAGCACCAGCACCACGATGATGGTCACCACCATGCTGGGCTGGATCTTGAGGCCCGCAGCGGATGCCACACCGGCAGCCTCCGACACCTGTGTCAGATCCCATGGCAGAAAGGGCTCGCCGCGCAGCTGCAGGGTGTAAAAGTTCACCGCGCAGGGCGCACAGCCCAGCACCGCCATGCCCAGCGTGGACAGCGGCGGGCAGCGGAACACCCAGTCCAGCAGCAGCCACACCAGAAACAGCAGCAGCCACGCCAGCAGATAAGCCCCGATGTGCGGGAAGATAAAACTTGCAAAAACGTCTGCGCTCAGGCTCCCGCGGGCGATCCCCTCGCCCAGCAGCAGCACGATCAGCGATGCCGCCAGCGGGAATACCATCCGCAGCGCCAAAAGCGGTTTGGGAGTTTTCATAATTCCTGTTCCTTTCCTCATCCTTGAAACCTCAGATCATACGCAAAAGCACATTTCTTTACGCTTTTTGCACAAAGCTTCTGCGATTATTATAGTCACTTCCACAAAAAAGTCCACCCTGTTTTTGCAAAAAATTTACAAACCCAGCTTCACGCGCAGCTTTTGCCACCATTTGAGCTGTTCCGGCTGCGGCGGTGCTTCCGGCAGGGCCGTGTGCACCAGCACCGCATCCGTGCCAATGGTCTCGATCTCCTGCCATGGAATGGTCAGGCTATCGTCCCGGCCAAGCAATCCGAACAGCCTTGGCCGCCCCAGCAGGATCAGGCTCTGCAGACGGGCGGTGGCAGGGTCAAAGGCCAGGTCGTCGGCCCGGCCAAGGCAGACCCCCTGCTCCAGCTGCACCACCTCTTTTTCACACAGTTCCCGGATGGTCAATGCCCTTCTCCCCTTTCTGCCACAGCTTATGCAGCCGCCGGGCACATCATGCAAAAAGCAGTGGAAACCGCATGGCAGATTGTGGTATACTGTGGGCAGAGCATTCCATGAGAAACAGAGGAAATTTTAAATGTATAAAAGCATCGTGTTTGATCTGGGCGGTGTCATGGTGGATTTTGCCCCCCGCGCCTATCTGGTAGACCGCATTTGCAATGCAGAGATCGAGGAGCAGGTGTACGACCTGACCTTTGGCAGCGAGGAGTGGAAGCAGCTGGATGCCGGGCTTGTCTCCCGCTTTGACGGCAATCAGGCCATGCTGCGCAACGCCAAGGCCGCCGGGCGCGAGTTTGAGGTGCAGGGCGTGCTGGACGACTGGCTGCACATCCTGCGCCCGCGCCGCCGGATGCAGGAGCTGGTGCGCCGCCTGAAGAACCATGGCTACAGCGTGTACTATCTCAGCAACATCCCGGAGGACGTGCTGGCCCTGCTCAAGGAGCGCGGCGTGCTGGACCGCTTTGACGGCGGCGTAGCCTCCTGCGAGGTGCACATCAACAAGCCCGACCCCCGCATCTATCAGGCCCTGCTGGATAAATACGGCCTGAAGGCCAGCGAGTGCGTGTTCATCGACGACAATCTGGCCAATGTGCAGGCCGCATTCACGCTGGGCTTCGTGGGCATCCGGATGAAGGAGAGCGTGGGCACCCTGATCCGCAGCCTTGCCACCTGCAATGTGGCCCTGCGCTGACCTCCGTGACCCAAAACAGCTCCTGCCGGAAATGCTCTGGCAGGAGCTGTTTTGCTGCTTTAGGAATTACTTTTTCTCGTAGCTCTGGCAGTAGTGCGGGGTCTCCACCTGCTGCGTATCGCAGGTGCACTGCTCGGTCACTTTGATCTGAGGCAGGTCACACTTGCAGCCGCTCACATTGTGGCAGCACTCGCAGACATCACAGGTAACGCCGATGTTTTCCATATTTATCACCTCTCTGTCCACAGTATGGCCTGCGGGCAGGGTGTTTATTCTGGAAAATTCAGCCAGCCTTTTTCGCTTCGCGCTTGGACCGGAGTGTGACTGCCGCATGCCGGATGGAAAGCACCGGGTGCACCGGCAGCATCCGCGGGCCTGCCCAGCGCATCACCGCGCGGATCTTCTCCCGCATTTCCGGCTTGTAGCAGTGCACCTTGCAGGCCGAACAGAAGGTCTTGGTCTCCATGAACGGGCATTTGTCAATGCGGGTCAGGGCGTAATCGTGCAGCTGCCGGCACTCCGGGCACAGGCTGCCTTTGGGTGTTTTGTGCTGCCTGCGGCAGTAAAGAGCGATCATCTCGCTCACCAGCATCTTTTCATCTGCGCGCTTCTGATCCAAGTTCTTCGGGGTATCCTGCATGGGACGGGGCCTCCTGCTGCCTTATTTTTTTCTACGGTCCGACCGCATTGCAGCGCGGCGCACCGCACGGCGCAAAAATGCAAAGCCTACCGTAACACCAATTGCTGCAGCCACTGCCATATACACCGCCTTCTGAAACCAAAGCGGCAGGAGCGCAGACCTTTCCGCCTGCTGTCCCCTGCCGCAGTTTTGATGCATTCTGTACAGAGGCTGCTGCTTTTGCGTGAAAGTTAGCGCTTACTAACTTTCAGCTCTGCAAAAACACCGTTTTTCGGTGTTCTCATAGTCTATCGCAGCTGTCTCTGTTTGTCAAGAGAAGCTTCTCCTGTTTACCATGCAGCCAGATCTGCACCCAGCTTGCGGCATGCAGCCTGAACATCATCGTCCGGGGCCTCGTTGCAGATCAGGCCCTCACCGTTCAGCACCTGTGCGCCGTCGCCCTGAGCACGCTCCACCCAGTCACGCATCCACTGGCCGTCGCCCCAGCCGTAGGAGCCGAACAGGGCGATCTTCTTGCCGTTCAGAGAACCCTCCAGATCAGAGAACATCGGCTCGAACTCGCTCTCCTCCAGCTGCTCAGCACCCATTGCGGGGCAGCCAAAAGCCACTGCATCAAACTCAGCCAGCTTTGCAGCGTTCATCTCGCTGCAGGGCACGATGGTGCCGTTTGCACCCTCTGCCACGCAGTTTGCCATGGTCTCAGTGTTGCCGGTTGCGCTCCAGAATACGACTGCTACTTTGCTCATAAAGATCGTCCTCTCTCAAATCAATATTAGTTAGATATATCTAACTTTATGTTCCATGAAAATGCGTCCAACCACGCAGACGCATCCCCATTTGGTTAGTATCTTCTAACCACCGATAGAATACCACAGCTTCCCGGCTGTGTCAAGCCTTTTATGCAAAAAGAACTGCCGCGGCCGAAAGTACGCCGTAGATCACCGGCTGGTGCAGCAGATACAGCAAAAGCGAGTGCCGGCCCATCCAGCCCAGCGCCGGGCACACCGAGCGGCGCAGCGGTTCCATGCGTCTGCGGCCCACCGCCTTGTGCAGGTAGTACCCTGCCCAGAACAAAAACAGCCACGGCAGCAGGCCAAAGTAATCGGCGGAGTAGAACCAGTCCGGGTAAAAGCCAAAAAATGCAGTAAAGTAGTTGGCATACAGGCTCTGCGGCAGCATCAGCTTCCAGCCGCCAAGGCCCACCCAGCCCAAGCCGACCGGGTAGCACACCGCAAACAGCACCGCCGACACCGCAAGGCCCACAGCGGGCATCACTTTTTTCAGCAGCGGTTCCAGCACACCGGTGAGCAGCATGGCGCTGCCCAGAAAGGTCAGCACACCGAACACCACCCGGTCCTCCGGCATGAAGACCAGCGTCACCACCGTGACCAGTGCCCCGGCAGCAAACACCTGTGCGCCGCGCTTCAGGGTGCGGTGTCCCAGCGGCACGCAGAAGCCGGACAGCAGAATGAACACCCAGCAGATGGTCTGCTGCCACAGACGCCCCGGCATTCCCGCGTACCAGTCCATCCAGATGCCGAACAGGAACATCATGTCCCAGCAGGCATGGTACAGCATCATGCTGACCAGATCCAGCCCGCGCAGTTCGTCCAGCAGGGCGTAGCGGCCCGCCGGGGTCTTTTGCCGGGTGGTGTGTCCGTTTTTCATTCCCCCGTCTCCCCTTTCACAGTTCATTGAACACGAGATAAATTATAACCCGCCGCCGCTGTGCCTGTCAACGGAACCGTTCCGTAGGTTGAACAAAAAAACCGCTGCACAGCGGCAAAGCCATGCAGCGGTCAGAATGGATAACCGGGGAAACCTTATCAGACTTCGGTGTTGAAGTAGCGCTTCAGCAGGCCCTCAAAGCCGCGGCCGTGACGGGCCTCGTCCTTTGCCATCTCGTGAACGGTGTCGTGGATGGCATCCAGATTCAGGGCCTTTGCCTTCTTGGCCAGATCCATCTTGCCTGCACATGCGCCGCACTCAGCCTCGGCACGCATCATCAGGTTCTTCTTGGTGCTGTCGGTGACAACTTCGCCCAGCAGCTCTGCAAAGCGGGATGCGTGGTCTGCTTCCTCGTAGGCATAGCGCTTGTAAGCCTCAGCGATCTCGGGGTAGCCCTCGCGCTCAGCCACACGAGCCATTGCCAGATACATGCCGACCTCGCTGCACTCACCCTCAAAGTTTGCGCGCAGGCCGTCCACGATCTCCTGCGGCACGCCCTCAGCCTTGCCGATGCCCACAACATGCTCGGTGACATAGGTGTTGCCGGTCTTCTCCACAAAAGCGGAAGCAGGAGCCTTGCAGACGGGGCACTGTGCCGGGATCTCGCCTTCAGCAATATAACCACAAACGGTGCAAACGTACTTCTTCATAAGAATAGACCTCCATCATTCTTTTTATATCAGTTAGAAAACAGGCTGGGCGGTGTTGGTACTCACCGGCCCTTGTCATGGCTCTATTATAGCGAATTATTCCTAGTTAGTCAAGGATAATTTTAAGAATAATTCCTATTTATTTTGCCTTACAGATAAATTCCGGCAGGGTCACTAAAAACCATCCTCAAAAACTGTGTGCTTTGCCCTGTGCACCTTAAAAACAGCAAAGCCGCCCTGCACACACAGGACGGCTTCTGCCTTGTTCTTCCTTCTTCTATGGGAGATCAGACCTGCAGGTTGCTGCTGGTAGCGGCTTCGGAGCCGTCGGCAGCATCAAACTCGTAGTCGTTGCCGGGCAGGATAGCGTTCAGCAGGATGCCTGCGATCGCGGCCACAGCCAGACCGGACAGGTTGATGGTGACACCTGCAACGGCAAAGCTGACACCGCCCACAGAGTTGAAGCCCAGAGCGCACACCAGAATGACAGCGGCCACGATCAGGTTGCGGCTGTTGGTAAAGTCCACGCGGTTCTCCACCACATTGCGCACACCGATGGCGGAGATCATGCCATACAGCACAAAGCTGATGCCGCCGATGATGCCGGTGGGGATGGTGTTGATGACAGCCTCAAACTTGGGGCTGAAGCTCAGGATGATGGCCAGCACGGCAGCAATGCGGATGACCAGCGGATCGTAGATCTTGCTCAGAGCCAGCACACCGGTGTTCTCGCCGTAGGTGGTGTTGGCCGGGCCGCCCAGCAGGCCGGCCATGGTGGTTGCCAGGCCGTCACCCAGCAGGGTGCGGTTCAGGCCGGGGTCGTTGATATAGTTGTGGCCCACGGTTGCGCTGATGGCGGCGATATCGCCCACATGCTCCATCATGGTTGCCAGTGCAATGGGAATGATGGTGAACAGTGCGCTGATGAACTCCGGGCTGCCGTCGATGGCAAACAGGCCCATGGCCTCCTTGTGCAGAGGGATGCCCACCCATGCAGCCTCAGAAATGCGCTGGAAGTCCACTGCACCGGTCACCAGTGCCACTGCATAGGACACCAGCACGCCGATGAGGATGGGCAGGATCTTGACCATGCCCTTGCCCCAGATGTTGCACACGATCACGACACCCAGTGCCACAAAGGCCAGCAGCCAGTTGGACTGGCAGTTGTTGATCGCAGAGGGGGCCAGGATCAGGCCGATAGAAATGATAATGGGGCCAGTGACCACCGGCGGGAAGAACCGCATGATGCGGCGGATGCCGAAGGTGGAGATCAGCACGCTGGCCACCAGATACACCAGACCGGAAAATGCGACGGCGGCGCAGGCGTAGGGCAGCATCTTGGTGTTGGCAACGGTCAGGTTGCCGTCTGCATCTGCCAGCATGGGGGCCACGATGGAGAAGCCGCCCAGATACGCAAAGGAGGAGCCGAGGAATGCAGGCACCTTCTTTTTGGTAATGAGGTGGAACAGCAGGGTGCCCAGACCTGCGCACAGCAGGGTGGTGGAAACGCTCAGGCCGGTGAGCAGCGGCACCAGCACCGTTGCGCCGAACATGGCAAACATGTGCTGCACGCCCAGAATGAACATGCGGCCTGCGCCCAGCTGGCGCGCGTCGTAAATGCCTTTGGAGTAATCGATCTTTTCGCTCATGAAGTTTTTCTGCCTCCTACAGAACTCGCAGCCCCAAAAAAAGAGGCACCGCCGTCAGCAAAACGGCAATGCCCCTGAAATTTGGGAACAATGATCCCGCCCGGAAATGAGAAGTGCAATGCAGCGCAGTCGATGATTCTTGTGCAGCATGGTGCGCTCCCCCTTTCATTCAGGCTCTTTCCAAGCCGCCGCCAAAAGCCCCGCAAAAGGCCGCAGCGGGCAGTCCTTCAAGAGATTATAGCAGACTTTTTGCCGCCGTGCAACTATTTTGCTTAATTCTCCTGTATTTCCAGCCCGGAAGTTTGCGCCGCTTCTCTTGCAATCCGGCCCAAAGCGCACTATAATATAGCCTACCATTGTAATCTGTATTATAAGAGAATTATCAGGAGAGTTTATGATCTATCTGGATTATTCCGCCAATACCCCGGTAGACGAAGCGGTTTTACAGCGCTTTTGCGAGGTGGAGCGCAATTGCCCGGGCAATGCCAATTCCCGCCACGCAGCAGGCACTGCCGCAAAGGCCGCCATCGATGCCGCCACCCAGAGCATTGCCCGCAGTCTGAATGTGCAGCCCGCCGAGATCATCTATACATCCGGTGCCAGCGAGGCCAACAACTTTGCCATCAAGAGCATCGCCCGGCTGGAGCGCCACCATGGCAGACACATCATTTCCACCCCGCTGGAGCACTCCTCGGTGAGCGGCAGCCTGACCGCCCTGCAGGAGCAGGGCTATGAGATCGACCTTGTGGACATCCGGCAGGACGGCACGGTGGACCTTGCCCACCTGAAAGAACTGCTGCGCCCGGACACCATTCTGGTGGCCGTCACTGCCGTGGACAGTGAGCTGGGCGTGGTGCAGCCGGTGGCCGAGATCGCGGAAATGTTGAAGGCCTGCCCCCACTGCCACTTCCATGTGGATGCCACACAGGCCGTGGGCAAGCTGCCGGTCAGCTTTGCGGGCATCGACACCATGAGCCTGACCGCCCACAAGTTCTACGGGCTGAACGGCATCGGTGTGCTGGTCAAGCGGCGCGGCCTTGCGCTGGAGCCGCTCATCCATGGCGGCGAGAGCACCACCCTCTACCGCAGCGGCACTCCCACCGTGGCGCTGGCCTGTTCGCTGGCGCTGGCACTGGAAAAGGCAGTGAGCGAGCTGCCCGCCCGGGTGGAGCACATCCGCGCCCTGAACGCCCGCCTGCGCACCGGGCTTGCCCAATACCCCAAGGTGCGCATCAACAGCCCGGACACCGCCGTGCCGCAGATTTTAAACCTGAGCGTACAGAACGTGAAGGGCACCGTGTTCCAGCGGGAGCTGGATGCCAGGGGCGTATGCGTCTCGGTCAAATCGGCCTGCTCTTCGGACGGCCTGCCCTCCCGCGCCGTGTTTGCCGTAAGCCATGACCGGCGCAACGCGCTGTCCTCGTGGCGCATCAGCCTGAGCCACCTGACCACGGAACAGGAGATCACCGATTTTATGCAGGCGTTCGATGCCTGTTACAACGCCCTGACGCAATAAAAAGGAGTATTATGAAGCAAGATCCCCCCGCCGACCAGCAGCGAGGGGATCTTTTTTACTGTTTTTGAATGCCGAACAGTCTGCGCAGAATGCCGCGCAGCGCCTTGGGGCTTCGGATCACAACTACCTGCATATGCTCCCCGCCTTTCCGTTTTCTGGCCCATCCTATGCAGGCAGGGGCCGGAACGTTCCGGCAAGGGCAGCAGCGCTCAGTCTGCGATGGTCTCCACCACCACCAGCGCACCGCTGCGGGTGGAGATGGTGATGCAGTCCGACCCGGCAGCGTACTCGTTGCTGACGCCCAGCGGGTAGCTGGCGGTCAGCTCCGCATCGGTCAGCTCATAGTAGGAGCCGCGCTCGCACACGCCCTGCGCCCTGCCCTCCATCGGGAAGGCCGAGAAGAAGAAGTACTTCTCCTTCGGGTAGCGGCGGGTCTCGCCGGGCATCACGTAGGTGATGCGGCTGCGCTCATCCAGCAGGGTAGTGCGCACACCGCGCTGTTCCAGCCCAAGGCCGGTGCACAGGTTTGCAAGGGTGTGCTCCACCCGTCTGCCGCCAAGGCCGCCCAGCAGCAGCACCTCGTCAAAGCCCTTTTCCGAGACCAGCTTTGCGGCATACTCGGTGTCGGTATCGTCCTTCACATGGGGCAGCACGATGATATCGTCGTCCTGCTGTTCCGGGCAGGGGGCGGTGTCAAAGTCGCCCACGATGATGTTGGGTCTGCGCCCCAGAGGTGCGCAGTTGCGGTAGCCTGCATCACAGGCAATGATAAAGTCGTCCGGCCGCAGGGCCTCTGCCAGCTCCGGAGAAACCGGGCAGGCCGAAATGATCACACAGCGTGACATGAATCTCTTCCTTATCCTTTATACTTTCGGGCGCTGCCAATCCTTCACGTCCTTGACTTCCTCGTACATGGCGCAGTAGCTGTCGTACCGGGTCTGGGAGAGCCTGCCCTCGGCCAGTGCGGCGCGCACGGCACAGCCTTTTTCGCTGCGGTGGGAGCAGCCGGTGAACTGGCACTGGCCCAGATAAGGCCCGAACTCCGGGAATGCATGCTCCAGATTTTCCTTGGGGATGAACCCGGCGCGGTTCGCTTCCAGACTGGCAAAGCCCGGCGTATCCGCAATGCGCCCGTCAAAGGCTTCAAAGATCGTCACCTCACGGGTGGTGTGGCGGCCGCGGCCCAGCTTCTGGCTGATGGCACTGGTCTCGCGCTCTGCTTCCGGCAGCAGATGGTTCAAAAGGGTGGATTTTCCCACGCCGGAGTTGCCGCAGAACGCACACAGCCTGCCGCTGATCCACTGCTTCACCTCGTCCAGCCCGCCGCCGGTCTCGTAATCGATGCGGATGAACGGCAGGGTCGATTTTTCGTAGGCCTTACGCAGGAATTCCGCCTCGGCCAAGTCGCCCTTGGTGCACACGATCACCGGCTGCACGCCCTTGTCCACCGCAATGGCGGCAAGCTTATCCAGCACCAGCGTGCTGGGCGTGGGCTGGGTGGTGCTGGCCACAAGGAACAGCACATCCAGATTTGCCATCGGAGGCCGCACGAACACATTTTTGCGCGGTGCGATCTCGGCAATGACGGCTGCACCGTTCTCGGTCTCCAGCGTCACATCATCGCCCGCCACCGGCGTGATCTTCTGTTTGCGGAAAATGCCGCGGGGCTTGCATTCCACAATGCCCTCCGGCGTTTTCACATAGTAAAAGCCGCCGATGCCCTTTGTGATATATCCCTTCATGCACGCCTCCGTCAGCTCAGCAGCGAGGACCACCAGTCGGTCAGCGGTTTCTGCGAAGAGTCGCCGCTGCCCGCTGTGCCCTGTTCGGTGCCGGTCTCGGTGCTGGAAGAAGAGGAGCTGCTGCCAAACAGGCCGCTCCACCAGTCGCCGCCGGTGGTGCTGTCGCTGGGTGCTTCCGGTTCCGGTGCAGGCTCCGGCCCTGCGCTTACCACAATGTTCACGCGGCCGTTCAGCTTTGTGGTAGAGCCTGCCGCCGGGTTCTGACTGATGACAGTGCCCACCGGCTGGTCGCTGTACTGCTCGGTCTGGCTGCCAAGGCCCAGATGGTTCTGCACCAGCAGGGTGCGGGCATCAGCGGTGCTCATGCCGGTCAGCGAGGGCACCTTGGTGGTGGTTGCCACCTGCGGGCGGCTGATATACATCACCACAGTGCTGCCTGCAGCCACCTGACTGCCCGCCGCCGGGTCGGTGCGGATCACCGCGCCGGATGCCACAGAGGTATCCACAGCCTGCGTTACCAGCACCGAGACACCCAGCTCCTTGAGCTGCTGCTCTGCATCGGCCTGCACATAGTTGGTCAGGTCCGGCACGGTAACGTACTGGGTGCCAAGGCTCACAGTCAGGGTCACATTCTGGCCCTCGCGCACCGTGCGGCCGGACACCGGCGACTGCTTATAGATATAGCCCGCCGCATAGTTACTGTTGTACTCCTGCTCCCAGGTAACGCTGATCTGGCCGGAGACCACCTGCTCGGTGGCAGCAGCCTCGTCCTGCGTCATGCCGATATAATCGCCCAGCGTGATATCGGCCTTGTTGTTCATCAGGTTGGAGGAATCGTTCAGGATCATCCAGCACAGCGCAAGGCACGCCAGTGCAAATGCAATGGTAATGCCGAACAGTGCCGGCAGGAAGATGGTGCGCTTTTTCTGGCGCGGTGCGGCCTTTTTGCCGCGGGGCGCAGGCTTTTCGGCCTGACGGTTTGCACGGTTCTGGTTCATGGTACGTTTCACCACCTTTTCGGGAGCATCTTCTGTAATATACTTGTACTCGAACATCACGGAGGGGTTGTGCACGTAGGTGTCCAGCGCATCCAGCATTTCGCGGGCGGATGCGTAGCGGTTCTGCGGCAGCTTTGCCATGGCCTTTTCGGTGATCTCCACCAGTGCATTCGGCACCTCCGGCGCGATCTCGTGCAAAGACTTCGGCTGATCGGAGATCTGCTTGATGGCAACTTCCACCATGTCGTCTGCATCAAAGGGCAGATGACCGCTGAGCATCTCGTACATCATCACGCCCACCGAGTAGATATCGCTGGTGCAGTCGGTCTCATCGCCCTTGGCCTGCTCCGGGCTGATATAGTGCACGCTGCCCATGGCCTTGCCGCTCAGCAGCTGGTTCTCGGCACGGGAGATGCGCGCAATGCCAAAATCCATCATGCGCAGCTGGCCGTTGTCCAAAAGCATGATATTCTGGGGCTTGATGTCCCGGTGCACCACACCGTTGGCGTGGGCATGTTCCAGCGCCTTTAAGATCTGGGAGATGAAGTGCACGGTCTCCCGGTTGGTCAGCCTGCCGCCGCGCTGGTTAAGGTACTCGCGCAATGTCATGCCGTCCACATATTCCATCACGATATACTGCAGATCATCATTCACCGATACATCGTACACTTTTACGATGTTGGGGTGGTTCAGCAGCGAGATGGCCTTGGATTCATTTTTAAAGCGGCGCACAAGGTCCGGGTCGTGCATATACTCCTGCCGCAGCACCTTTACCGCCACCACGGTACCGGCAGGCACCGGGCCGTTGTGCCCCAGCATGACCGCCTTGTAGACGTTTGCCATGCCGCCGGAACCGATCAGCTCCCGCACCTCATACAGGCCGTCCAGCTTTTTGCCGATCAGGTTGTCCATCAGCGCACCTCCTCCACACACAGCAGCAGCGCGGTGATGTTATCCGGGCCGCCGTTCTCGTTGGCCGTGCGGATCAGAAGGTCCGGCAGGTCGTAGAACCCGCCGGTGCGCAGCAGCTGTTCCAGCTGTTCTCTGGGCACGGCATTGGTCAGGCCGTCCGAGCACAGCAGCAGGATATCCCCTTTCTGCAGCGGTGCGGTGGTGAACTCCGAGTCCAGCCGGTAGTCCACGCCCAGCGCCTTGGTGATGATGTTCTTCTGAGGGTGGTGCTCGGCTTCCTCCACGGTAATGGTGCCGCAGTCCACCAGCTCCTGCACATAGGAGTGGTCGTGGGTGAGCTGGGCAAGCCTGCCGTCCCGGTACAGGTACGCCCGCGAGTCGCCTGCATGACACAGGAACACCTTGCCGCCGCGCACCAGTGCGCACACAGCCGTGGTGCCCATGCCCGCCAGTTCTTCCTCCCGCAGGGCCTTCTGGAACACAAAGCGGTTGGCGCTGAGCAGGCTCTTTTTCAAAAAAGTCTCCTCTTCGCCGGGCAGGCACTTGGAAGCATACTGCTCCTGAAAGCAGCGCTCGATCACATCGCACGCGCTCTGGCTGGCTTCCCTGCCGCCGCGTGCACCGCCCATGCCGTCGCATACCAGCAGCCATGCGGCATCGCCGGGCAGTTCTCCTGCGCGATAATCGTCCTGATTATCCTGCCGGACCCTGCCGACATCCGTTTTTCCTGCAAGTTTCATAGGCTTCTCCCTTTAATATTTACGCTTTCCCGTTCATTTCGTCACGGCGCAGCTGGCCGCATGCGGCGCTGATCTCGCTGCCAAGGCGGCGGCGCACCGTAGCGTTCACGCCAAGGCTCTCCAGCTTCTGCTGGAAGCGGTGCACGTTGGCTGCATCGGTGGCCGAGTACGGGCTGCCGTCCACCGGGTTGATGGGGATCAGGTTCACATGGGCACCCATGCCCCGGATCAGGTTTGCCAGCTGTCTGGCGCAGGCATCGGAATCATTGACACCGCGCACCATGGAATATTCAAAGCTCACACGGCGGCCGGTGGTGTCCTGATAGCGGCGCACGGCCTGCATCAGCACTTCCACGGGATAGGCATCGTTCACCGGCATCATGCCGCTGCGAATTTCATTGTTGGGTGCGTGCAGCGACACCGAGAGGGTCAGCTGCAGCTTTTTCTCGGCCAGCTGGTCGATTTTGGGCACCAGACCGCAGGTAGAAAGGCTGATGTTGCGCATCCCGATGTTCACGCCCTCGGGCGAGGTGATGTTCTCCAGAAACTTCATCACTTCGTCAAAGTTATCCAGCGGTTCGCCAATGCCCATGAGCACGATGTGGGAAATGCGCTCCCCGATATCCTTCTGGGCGGTGTAGATCTCAGAGCAGATCTCGCCTGCTTCCAGATCGCGCACGCGGCCCGCCTGGGTGGACGCGCAGAAGCGGCAGCCCATGCGGCAGCCCACCTGCGTGGACACACACACCGTGTTGCCGTAGTGGTAGCGCATCACGACGGTCTCGATGCAGTTGCCGTCTGCCATGCGCAGCAGATATTTTACCGTGCCGTCCTTTGCTTCCTGCCTGCGCTCGATCTTGGGCGCAGCAATGTAGAAGCTTTCTTCCAGCTTTGCCAGCAGGGTCTTGGGCTGGTCGGTCATGGCAGAAAACTCGGTGACCAGCTTCTGATGCACCCAGTGGAAGATCTGCTTTGCCCGGAAGCCCGGCTGACCCATCGCTTTCAGTTCAGCGGTCAGCTCTGCCAGCGTAAAGGAAGAGATACAGCGTTTTTGTTCCATTGTGTTCTCCTATTGTTTTTTACGAACAAGCCACCTGTTTCATTGCAGCTTTTCCCCGTTTTTCTGCATGGCACACAGGAAAAAACCGTCCATGCCGGTACGGGTGGGCACCGAAAGCGCGCCGTGCTCCCCTGCCGTCATCCCGGCGGGCAGCGCTGCGGCAGGCTCCACCACCGTAAACTCCGGGTGGCGGGCCAGAAATGCCGCGATCTGCTGCTGGTTTTCTGCCGGGTCGATGGTGCAGGTGGAGTACACCAGCCTGCCGCCCGCTTTCAGCAGCTGTGCCGCCGTATCGAGGATGGCCGACTGCGTGGCCAATAATTCAGCTTGGCGGGCCGGTTCCAGCTTTTTGTAGCGCAGATCCGGCTTTTTTGCCAGAATGCCAAGGCCGCTGCAGGGCACATCCGCTAAAATGCGGTCGGCCTGCGGCAGGGCCGGGTTCACCTTTGTGGCATCGTTGCACAGGGCTTCCACATTGGTAAGGCCCATGCGCTGCACTGCCGTGCGGATCAGGCCCACGCGGTTCTCGGCGGCATCGCAGCTGTAAAGCCTGCCGGTGCTGTGCATCTGCTCGGCCAGCAGGATGGTCTTGCCGCCGGGCGCGGCGCACAGGTCGATGACTGTTTCTCCGGGCTGTGGGTCCACGCAGAGCGCCGCCAGCTGGCTGGCCTGCCCTTCCACATGGAAGTACCCCTGCCGGAACAGCTCATTTTCCGCCGGGCTGCCCTCGAACCGGGCCAGCACACTGCCGGGCACAATGCCCCGCTTTGCTTCCTTTGCGCCGGAAGCCAGCAGCTTTGCACAAAGCTCATCGGCACTGCCTTTCAGCGGGTTCGCCCGCAGGCTGGTCATGCCGCCGTCGGCCTTGTAGGTAAGGATATCCAGTGCTTCGTCCGGGTAGTTTTTGTGCAGAAATTCCGCCACATCCCGCCCGGCAGAGCCAAGCACCATGAGCCGCTCCACTTCGTTTTTGAAGCTTGCGGTGCTCAGGTCGTAGCTGCACGCCTTGCGCAGTACGGCGTTGACCAGACCGGATGCGCTGGATTTTTTGAAGGCACGGGTCAGCTTGACGGCCTCGTTCACCGCAGCGGACACCGGCACCTGCATATAGCGGGCCTGCGCCAGCGCCGCGCGCAATATTTCGCGCACCGGTGCATCCAGCTTGGCAAGGCCCTTGGGCAGGAACTGGCACAGGATGTAGTCCAGCGTGCCCCGGTGTTCCAACACCGTGTAAAAGATGGCGCTGGCAAAAGCTTTATCGCGGCCTTCCAGCTGCTGGCGCTTGAGTTCGGCATCCAGAACAAGGTTGGAAAAACCATCCTGCTCCTGCCGCACCAGCGCCGCCACTGCCGCCGCGCGGGGATTCGCCGCCATCAGAGGATATCCCCCGTTTTCAGGCGCTGACCGGCCGCAAAGGCGGTGCCGTCCATGGGCTTTTTGCCTTCCGGCACCACATTCAGCAGCTGGACGGCCCCCTCACCGCAAGCCACCGTGAGCGGCTTTGTGGCCAGCACGGTGCCGGGCGCTTCGCCGTGAGCTTCCACGGCACGGCACTCCATCACCTTGAGCTTTTTGCCGCCGGAGGTGACGAACCATGCACCGGGCCACGGGTTCATGCCGCGCACCCAGTTGTGGATGTGGGCAGCCGATTCGGTCAGGCGGAACTCTGCCATCTCCTTGTTCAGCATAGGTGCAAGGCAGGCGTTCTCATGATCCTGCGGCTGGGGTTTCAGCGTTCCGGCGGCGATGGCGGGCACCACCTCGCACAGCACCCGGGCACCCACGGCAGTCACGCGGTCAAACAGCTGGCCGCTGGTCTCCTCCGGGTCAATGGCGATCTTCTCGCAGCAGAGCACATCGCCGGTGTCAAGGCCCTCGTCCATCTGCATGATGGAAACGCCGGTCTCGGCATCGCCGTTCAGCACGGCCCACTGCACCGGGGCGCTGCCGCGGTACTTGGGCAGCAGCGAAACATGCAGGTTGATGCAGCCGTACTTCGGCGCTTCCAGCACAGACTTCGGCAGGATGCAGCCGTAAGCCACCACCACGATCAGTTCCGGGGCCAGTGCGCGGATGTTCTCGTCCTCGCTGCCGTCCCGCAGGGTGCGGGGCTGGAATACCGGCGTGCCGTGGGCAAGGGCCACTTCCTTGACCGGGGGTGCGGTAAGCACCTGCTTGCGGCCAACCGGCTTGTCCCGCCGGGTGTACACCGCGCAGATGTCATGCCCGGCGGCATACAGGGCTTTGAGGCACTCTGCGGCAATATCCGGCGTGCCCATGAACAAAATGCGCATTACTTGTTTCCTTTCGCTTCGCGGGCAGCTTTTTTGCCCTCTTCGGTATCCTCATAGAAATACTCGCTGGACTGCATGATGGTAATGCCGTCCAGATGGTCGTTCTCGTGCTGGATGCAGCGGCCCAGCAGATCCTCAGCTTCCAGCTCGAACCACTCACCGTGGCGGTCCTGTGCGCGCACTTTGACAGCAACAGGGCGGGTCACAGCGCCGTTGTGGCCCGGGAAGGACAGACAGCCCTCGTAGGCGGTCTCCTCTTCCTCGGATACAGCCAGAATTTCCGGGTTCACAAAGTCGATGAACTTATATTCGTAATTTTCGGGGATCTCCTCGGGCGCGTCGGTGGTGTCCCACACCACGAACAGACGGCGCAGCATGCCCACCTGCGGGCCGGCCAGACCCACGCCGTCGGCGGCGATCATGGTCTCGTGCATGTCGTCCAGCAGGGTAGCCAGACGGTCATCAAAGGTGGTGACGGGGCGGCAGACCTTGTTCAGAATGGGATCGCCCTCTTTTACAATATTGCGGATAGCCATTTATGGTACCTCCAAATCAGATGTCACCGTCCGAGTGCAGGTCCACCGCAACGGTGGCCTTGGACGGAAGTTTTTCCTGTTCGTATCTTTCCAGTGTGCTGCGCACGAGGTCGCGGAAGCGGCGGTCGTTGCGGCACTTGATGGTAAGTTTGTAGCGGTAGGTGTCGTTGATCTTTTCAATGCTGCCGGGCGTGGGGCCAAGCACCCGCAGCGGCAGGTCCGGCTGTTTTGCCGCCTGCTGGCCCAGCAGGGCCGCAAAGCGCGCCGCCGCCCGTGCCACCTCGATCTCCTTTGCGCCTGCAAAGCCAATGACGCACAGCCCGCAGAAGGGCGGGTACAGGCCCAGCTTGCGGTAGGCGATCTCCTGCTCAAAAAAGGCATCGTAGTCCTGCGCGGCGGCAAGGTTCAGCACCGGGTTATCGGGGTCGGTGGTCTGGATGATGGCAAAGCCCGGGTCTCTGGCCCGTCCGCTGCGGCCCACCACCTGCGTGATGAGGCTGAACACGTTCTCATACGCGCGGAAGCCCTGCGCAAACAGCAGCGAGTCGATGCCCAGCACGCCCACAAGGGTCACATCCTCAAAATCCAGTCCCTTGGCCACCATCTGGGTGCCCACCATGATGTCATATTCGTGGTTCGCAAACCTTGCCAGCAGCTTTTCGTGGGCATCCTTTGCGGCAGTGGAATCCTGATCCATGCGCAGCACCCGCGCATCCGGGAACAGCTTTGCCAGCTCTTCCTCGGCTTTCTGGGTGCCAAAGCCCCGGTACTGCAGCTTGCCGCCGCAGGCGGGGCAGACGGTGGGCGGTTCCATCTGGCTGCCGCAGTAGTGGCACAATACCTTGTGCGCCGCTTTGTGGTACACCATCGGCACGCTGCACTTTGTGCACTTGAGCACCTCGCGGCAGTCCTCGCACTGGGCCATAGTCTGGTAGCCCCGGCGGTTCAGCAGCAAAATGGTCTGCTTGCCTGCATCCAGATTGCGGCGGATGGCATCTTCCAGCGACAGACTGATCTCCCGCGGGTTGCCTGCCGCCAGCTCTGCGCGCATGTCCACGATCTGCACCGTGGGCAGCGGGTTGCCGCCGTAGCGCTGGGTCAGCCGCACCAGCTGGGTGCGGCCATGCTGGGCCGCGTAAAAGCTCTCGGTGCTGGGGGTGGCGCTTGCCAGCAGAAGCAATGCACCGTTTTCCGCCGCGCGCTGCCGGGCCACCTCGTGGGCAGAATAGCGGGGCGCGGATTCCGAGCGGTAGGTGTGCTCCTGCTCCTCATCGATGATGATGAGCCCGATGTTTTCCAGCGGCGAAAAGATGGCACTGCGGGTACCCACCACGATGTCTGCGCCGCCGTCCTGGATCATCTGCCACTGCAAAAGGCGTTCGGTGTGGTTGAGGGCAGAGTGCTGCACCGCCACCCGGCGGCCAAACTGACTCTTGAGCCGCAGGATCATCTGCGGGGTCAGGCTGATCTCCGGCACCAGCACCAGCGCACGCCTGCCCTGCTCCAGACAGCGGGCAATGAGTTTTAAGAACACCAGCGTTTTGCCGCTGCCGGTCACGCCGTAGAGCAGCGCCGAGTGGGGTGCATCATCTTCCAGCTTTGCCAGCAGAGCATCGTAAGCCGCCTGCTGCTCCTGCGTGAGGGTGATCGGCTCGTTTTTCAGCGGAATGGACGAATACAGGTCGATGGATTTATTCACCTTGCTGCATTCCAGCACGCCTTTGGCGCACAGGTTATCCAGCACGGCACGGCTGATGCCCTTGTCTTCCAGCTCGTTCAGGGTGCGGGGCCCGCCGCCCAGCAATGCCACTGCCGCCAGCTGCTTGGCTGTCGGCTTCGGCGGCAGCCCGCCCACAAGGCGGTAGGAGTTCTCGGTGTGGCGGGTGAGCTGCTTTTGCAGCACCGGCGTTACGCCGTCTGCCGCCACGGCAGGCTTGTACTGTGCACCATAGGGAATGACCGCCTTGACCGCCTCGTAATAGGTGCAGAAGGTGCGCTCCTTCAAAAAGTGCACCAGCCGCAGCAGTTCCGGGGTCAGGCAGGCGGATGCCGGGGCCACGTCGAAAAGATATTTCAGCTTCGCGCTTTCCGGTTCGGCATCGCAGGCCAGCACCACGCCCATGCGGGCGCGGCTGCCGCGGCCAAAGGGCACCAGCACCATGCTGCCAAGTTTTACCGCATTCTGCTGATCCGGCATGACGGCATAGGTATAAAGCTTATCAAAGTGGAAGGTCGCATTGCTGACGGCAACGCCTACCGTTTTGGGCATTCGTCCAGCTCCTTCAAAATGTTATTCTGCGGCACCAATGCGCTGGCAGATGGCCTGATACAGTGCATCGGCGCAGGTATCGACCTGGTCGTTAACCAGCTTCAGGGTGAATTTATCCTGCTGGGCCAGCTCCTGTCGGGCGGTGGCAAGACGCTCCTGAATGCTGTCCTCGGTCTCGGTGCCGCGGCCCCGCAGACGGCGCTCCAGCTCCTCCACCGACGGCGGCAGCAGGAACACGGTGGTCGCGCCCGGGAACATGCGGCGGATGTTCGCTGCACCGTGCACATCGATGACCAGAACGACCACCTTCCGGGCTGCAAGGCGCTTGTCCACTTCCTCGCGCAGGGTACCGTAGTAGTTGCCGTTGTAGAAGTTGTGCTCCACCACCTGATCGTTCTCGATCAGCTGCTGGAACTGCTCCCGGGTGCGGTAATAATAATCCACGCCCTCCTGCTCACCGGGACGCGGTGCGCGGGTGGTGGCGGAAACAGTCTTTTCGATCTCCGGGTGTGCTTCGCGCAGTGCCTTCACCACGCTGTCCTTGCCGGTACCGGCCGCGCCGGAGACCACAAACAAATATTTATCGTTCGCCATGGGTCTGTTCCTCCTCTGCTGGTGTTTTGCCCTCCTGCCCTGCCGCACGGTTGGCCACCGTTTCCGGCTGAAGCGCCGAGAGCACCACATGATCGGAGTCCATGATAAGCACTGCACGGGTGCTGCGGCCATAGGATGCATCGATCAGCATTCCGCGCTCCCGCGCTTCCTTTACAAGGCGCTTGACCGGGGCGGAATCCGGGCTGACCACTGCCACCACACGGCCTGCACTGACCATATTGCCAAACCCGATGTTGATGAGCTTCATAAACCCCTCCGAATTTTCTGTATCACTCCAGATTCTGGATCTGTTCGCGGATCTTTTCGATCTCCGCCTTCATATCCACCACGATGCGGGTGATATCCAGATCCTGACACTTGGAGCCGATGGTATTGGTCTCGCGGTTCAGCTCCTGCGTCAAAAAGTCCAACTTGCGGCCCACCGGCTCGTCCAGCTTGAGGATATCGCGGTACTGCGCAATGTGGCTGCGCAGGCGCACCGTCTCTTCATCCACAGCGGTCTTATCGCCAAAAATAGCGGCCTCGGTCAGCACGCGGGCATCGTCGACATCGCGGTCCTCCAGAATGACCTTGAGCTTCTCGTACAGGCGGTTGGTGTAGGCTTCCACGCGGCCTGCGCTCAAAGTCTCCACCCTGCCCACGCACTCCTCGAGGAAGTTCAGGCGGTTTTCCACGTCTGCCTTCATCTTGGCACCCTCGGCGGCGCGCATCTCCACAAAGCGGTCCAGCGCCTGTGCGGTAACGGCAGAAACATCTTCCCACAGCTGTTCCTCGTCCACATCCGCGTGGCGGGTGGTGAGCACATCCGGGAAGCGGGTCAGCACGCCCGCAGAGATATCGTTCTTGACACCCAGCTGTTCCGAAATATCCCGCATGGCCTGCTGGTAGCTGCGTGCCAGCTCCATGTTGACGGCCACCACCGTATCGGCAGCGTCCACATTCTGCACGGTCATGCTCAGCTCCACCTTGCCGCGGGTGATGCGCTCGTTGAGCTGCTTTTTCAGGCGGCTGTCCAGATAGCTGCAGGTGCGCGGGATGCGCGAAGAATACTCAAAGTAGCGGGAATTCACGCTGCGCAGCTCCACCGTGATCTCACGGCCATTGCGCACAGCAGTCCCCCGGCCAAAGCCGGTCATGCTTAAGATCATAACGCTCTCCTGTTCTTACATTTTCAGTGTTTCAGCTTACAAGTTTCGGTATACGTATCCGCCTTTGGGTACACAAACCCATGTTACGATACATATAGTTTCATTTTACTATTCTTCGGCCCAAAATTCAAGGTGCACTGTTGCGTGCCGCCGCCAAAACCGGCCGCAATACACGGTGCAAAGCAAAAAAGCTCTGATACAAAATCTTCCGATCCTGTATCAGAGCCTGTTTCAGTTGGTTTTATATACGCAGGTCACGCTGTTCTGCAGCAGATTTGCGTTCAGCAGTGCGCGCTCCACCCAGTGGATATTGTCCGCAATGGTATCGCGGGAGACACCGTATTCTGCCGCAATGTTCTCCATGCTGCGGTACTCGCGGCGGTAGAGCAAAGTCAGCACCAGCTTATCCTGCATTGTGATCTTGGTAAAATGCGGCCTGCGCCGGTGCTCCTTGCAATAAGCCGCATTCAGTGCTTCCAGCATCTGGGCAAATTCCTTCCGGGTGATGCCGAAGGTAAATTCATAATCCTGCTCTGTAAATTCCGCAAGGCGCTGTACCGTGATGCTTCTCATGCAGATCACCTCTTCTTTTTCCGGGGATGCCCGGGTGTCGGCTGCATCCATTTTGATTCATTATAAAATGGATGGATTTTCATGTCAATGAGCCGCCGCCCATTTTTGGGGCCAGATCCGGTGCAAAACACAAAAAGGAGCCTCCCGCCGCAAAAGCGAGAAGCTCCGGAATCCGTTATGAAAGATCAGACGGGATGAGACTGATTGGTGTAGTCCACATGGTCGCCGTCCACGCCCTGCTTCTTGGCATTGCGCTTTTCAAAGAACTTGGGTGCCACCTGCGGGAACATTGCGTAGGTCAGCACATCCTCTTCCTGCGTTGCCCACTTGGCAGCTTCTGCCTTCAGCTTGTCCATCTCAGGAGCCAGAGTATCAGCAAAGCGGCAGGTAATGGGCTGCTCGTCGCCCAGGATCTTCTTGGTGAACTCGGGCTTGATGGGAGCGGGAGTCTTGCCGTAATCACCGTGGACCAGACCCTTGAACTCCTTGGTGACCATCTTGTAGCGCTCGCCCAGGATCACGTTGAACACAGCCTGCGTACCAACGATCTGGCTGGTGGGGGTGACCAGCGGCGGATAGCCTGCATCCTCGCGGACGCGGGGGATCTCTGCCAGCACTTCGTCCAGCTTATCTTCCTTGCCGGCATCCTTCAGCTGTTTGAGCATGTTGGAGAACATGCCGCCCGGCACCTGATACAGCAGGGTGTTTGCATCCACGCCGAGGCTCTTCGGGCTGATCTGGCCGTTGGCAATGTACTTCTCGCGCAGCTTTGCAAAGTATGCGCGCACAACGTTCAGCTGCTTCAGATCCAGACCGGTGTCGTAATCGGTGCCCTGCAGGGCAGCGACCAGACTCTCGGTGGGCATGTGGCTGGTGCCCAGGCTCAGGGGGCTCATGGCGGTATCGATGATGTCGGCACCTGCCTCGATGCCCTTCAGGATGGACATGGAAGCCAGACCTGCGGTGTAGTGGCTGTGGATGTCAACAGGGATGCTGACGGTCTCCTTCAGCTTCTTCACCAGATCGTAGCAGGTATAGGGGGTCAGCAGACCGGCCATATCCTTGATGCAGATGGAGTTTGCGCCCATCTCCTCCAAGGTCTTGGCGTAGGCTGCAAAGTACTCGTTGTTGTGCACGGGGCTGAGGGTGTAGCTGATGCAGCCCTGCACATGAGCGCCTTCCTTGTTGGCTGCCTTGATGGCGGTCTGCAGGTTGCGCGGATCGTTCAGTGCATCGAAAATACGGATCACATCGATGCCGTTTGCAACAGACTTCTGCACAAAGTACTCAACGGCATCGTCTGCGTAGGGGCGGTAGCCCAGCATGTTCTGGCCGCGGAACAGCATCTGCAGCTTCTGGTGGGGCAGCTCCTTGCGCAGGATGCGCAGGCGCTCCCACGGGTCTTCGTCCAGAAAGCGGATGCAGCTGTCGAACGTAGCGCCGCCCCAGCACTCCACGGAGAAGTAGTTGATCTTATCCATTTCCGGCAGGATGGGACGCATCTCATCCATGGTCATGCGGGTGGCCAGCAGAGACTGGTGGGCATCGCGCAGGACGACCTCAGTAACCTTGATCGGCTTTTTGGCCATGATTGTCACCTCTCCCTTAGTTCATGGAAACCAGAACGTCACCGGAGTTGACGGTGTCGCCCTTGTTGACGTTGATGGAAGCCACAGTGCCATCCTGCGGAGCAACGATCTCGTTCTCCATCTTCATGGCCTCCAGGATCACCAGCACGTCGCCAGCCTTCACGGATGCACCGGCCTTGACCTTGACATCCAGAATGTTGCCGGGCATGGGAGCCTTGACGGCAACGGCACCAGCAGCGCCTGCAGCAGCCTTGGGAGCAGCAGCGGGAGCCGGAGCAGCCTTAGGAGCAGCGGGTGCGGCAGGAGCTGCAGCAGCAACCGGAGCAGCACCAGCGGCAGTCTCCTCCACGGAGACGCTGTAAGCAACGCCATTGACGGTAATATTGTAGTACTTCATGGAAGGATCCTCCAAATCAAAATCGTATCAAAAAGATTTATACAGACGATTACAGAGCCATGTTGCCGTGCTTCTTGGGCAGGCGGGCAGCACGCTTGGTGCTCAGCAGTTCCAGTGCGGCAACAACGCTTGCACGCACATTGGCTGCATCGCAGGTCAGGTCAGCAGCGCCGCAGGCAACTGCATTTGCTGCGCTGCACACCTCAGCGGTGTAAGCAGCAGCCTTTGCGTTGGTGGCTGCAATGATGTTGTCGGAAGCATCGATCTCTTCCTTGTACAGGACGCTGACCGCTGCGCTGGGTTCCAGTGCGCTGACGGTGCAGCCAGCCACGGCAATGCGCAGATCGGCAGCAGCCAGAGCGGTGTAAACAGGGCCGACGGCCTTGCCAGCCAGCACAGCCACCTTTGCGGTGGTAGCGTCGGCATAGGTAGCAGCCAGACGGGCAGCCTCACGGATGCCGCCTGCAATGTCGTCGGTCGCGCTGGGCACAAAGCCCTCGGTATCTACAATGGTGATCACCGGCACGCTGAAGGCATCGCACAGGCGCACAAAGCGGGAAGCCTTGGCCACGCAGTTGTGGCACAGGGTCTTGCCGGTGGCCACAACGCCCACGGCGTTGCCGCCCACGGTGGCAAATGCGGTGTAAACAGACTTGCCAAAGCCTGCATACAGCTCCACAGCGCTGTCCTTATCGACCACGGCAGCAGCAGCCTTTGCAGGCTCTGCACCGGCAGCCAGAGCAGCAGTGGGCTGCTCGAACTCAAAGATCGCAGGGCCGGTCAGGTTGTTGGCCGGCAGCAGGCCCACGATGTGAGCAGCTTTCTCGGCAGCTTCCTCAGCAGTGGGTGCCACAATGGCGGCCACACCAGCCTTTGCAGCGGCGGCTGCGGTGCCGGCATCGGCCACCTTGTCGCCCTTGGCAGCAGAGGTGAACGGAGCGGTGAAGAACAGCTCTGCGCCCTCAGCCATGATG
Organism: Faecalibacterium sp. BIOML-A1; assembly: GCF_009679715.1. Taxonomy (NCBI): domain Bacteria; kingdom Bacillati; phylum Bacillota; class Clostridia; order Eubacteriales; family Oscillospiraceae; genus Faecalibacterium; species Faecalibacterium sp. BIOML-A1. The sequence continues at coordinate 326,719 of NZ_WKZJ01000001.1, read as the reverse complement.
CAGACATCTGCATTGGCAGCGCTCAGTGCGCTGGTGCCGCCGCAGACACCCAGAACAACAGCCACCTGCGGGATCACGCCGGAAACCTTTGCGATCTGCGCATTCAGCTTTGCGCTGGCGGTCAGCACGTCCAGACCCTCAGCCAGCTTTGCGCCGACGGAGTTGTAGAAGGTGACGACCGGGCAGCCAGTCTGAGCTGCCATCTCCAGAACTTTGATGTTCTTTTCAACATCCTTTACGGTAACAGCTTCGCCGTTCTGGTAAACAGCGTAAGCCTGCTGACCTGCCGCATAGCCGCAGGCAGCGCTCACTGCACCGTCAGCAAACAGTGCAGTGTATTCCCCGTCATCAAAAAACTTGGCGAGGATTTCTCCCTTATTGATCTTTGAAGCCATGGTAAGACCTCCTGGTTGTCTGTGTGAGCTTTCAAAATTAGTTTTATTATACTGAATTTTCCATAAAAATGCAAGAGATTCTATAAAAGTCCATGCGAATCAACATCTGTCGGCAAAGTTCTACAATTTTTTAACGATTCATCGTTTCTCCGCTTTCTCGCCTTTTTGCGGGCATTTTGCGCCGCATACTCAGCTGCCAAAAATTCTCTTTCAATTTTGTGGATTCTGTCTGTCCCTGCTGCATTTTATTTTATAAGAAGTTATGTTACACTATATTTAATATGTAAATTTTTTTCGCAGAACAGCCCGCCGGGAAGCTTCGGGGCGGGTCATTTTGCAGAATATAAAAGGAAGGCCATGTCAAATTGAAAGATCTGCTCACTTCACTCCGCGCCTCCAACGAAACCTACAACTCCATGAAGCACTCCGCCCGGGCTATCATCCGCCGCGCCGAGATTCCCCTGCTCGCGGTCATCGTCCTGTATAAGGCTGCAACGAACCTGCTGTTCGTCCCCCTGATGCAGCAGCTCTGGTCGCTCACGCTGCGGTTCGCACCCATGCACTACCTGAGCAACAACAATGCTTCCGATATCTTTTCCTCCCCTGCGATCATCCTGTGCATCACGCTCATTGCCATCCTGACCGCGTTCTGGGCGCTGTATGAGTTTTCCGTCCTGCTGCATGGGCTGGATCTTGCCCGCAAGGGCGAAACGATCCGCCTGCCTGCCCTGCTGCGCACCTCTCTTGCAGATATCCGCCACGCATTCCTGCCGCAGAACTGGCTCGTTCTGGTCTACAGTGCCGTGCTGATCCCGTTCACCAATTTTTTCCTCGCCTATAACTATATCACGCAGCTTGCCGTGCCGGAATACATCATGGGTGTCATCCGGGCAAACAGCCGGTATTACCTGCTCTATCTGGCTGCCGGTGCTGCCCTGCTGTTCCTCTGTGTCAGCTGGGTGCTGGTGCTGCCGCTGTTCGTGCTGGAGCGCAAAAGCCTGTGGCAGTCGATAAAGGAAAGCTTTTGCTGCATCCGCAGGCGCGTCTTCCGTGCTTTTCTTTTGCTGCTGCGCTGGAACCTCTCGGTCGTCCTGCGTTCCCTGCTGCTGACGGCAGCGGTTGCCGTGCCGCTGTACGGCATCATCATTGCGGTCGGGCTGCAGAGCACACAGGCCATGTTTGCACTGTCCCGCGCGGCGCTGGCCATTGAGATGCCTTTCTTCCAGTTCCTGATCGACTGCGCCATCACCATGGCGCAGTGCACGATCCTCGCCATGCTGCACTGCCGCCTGCGGGAGTCTCTCCCCTCTGAGCCGGAGCCGGTCCAGAGCGGAAAGCATCACCGTTCCACCGGCAGGCTGCTTCTGGGTGCATCGGTTGCGGGTGCTACTCTGCTCACCTTTGCGCTGGCATTCTGTTACCTTGCCCTGCCCAGAGACGACGAGCTGCTCTCCATGCTGGGCGGCGTTGCGCCGGTAGTCACCGCGCACCGCGGCTACTCCGCTGCCGCACCGGAAAACACCCTGCCCGCTTTCCAGCTGGCCATCGATCAGGGCTGCGAGTGGGCCGAGCTGGATGTGCAGATGACCAGGGACGGCGTGGTCATGGTGACCCACGATACCAGCCTGCGCCGCTGCACCGGCCGCAACGAGAACATCTACGACCTGACCTATAACGAGGTTCGCAAGCTGGATGCCGGGCGCTGGTTCGGCCAGAAGTACACTGGTGCCAAAGTTCCCACACTGGAAGAAGTGCTGGACCTGTGCAAAGGTAAGATCCAGCTGAACATTGAGATCAAGCCCAATGCCGCCACCCCGGAGCTGGAAGCGGAAACCATCCGCATCATCCGCGAAAAAGGCTTTGCGCAGGACTGCACCATCACCTCGCAGAGTTATGAAACCCTCTGCAAGGTCAAGGAGCTGGCACCGGAGATCCGGACCGGCTATATCCTTGCACTGGGCGTGGGCAGTTATTACGATCTGCCTGCCGCAGATTTCTTCAGCGTACAGTCCACCTTTATCACCTCCGGTATGGTGCAGCAGATCCATAAGCGCAGCAAGACGATCTCCGCATGGACCGTCAACCGCGAAGAGGATGCCAGCGAACTGCTGAGCATCGGCGTGGACGACCTGATCACCGATAAGCCGGATATGATCCAGCAGCTGCTGAGCGAGGATGCCGACCTTGACAACAGCCTCGTCCTCCTGCGCGACTTCATCCGTGACCTGTTCGCTCCGTCCGATGTCGATGAACCCACTCCTGAGGAAGAGACCATCGAAGAAGCCATCGAGGACCCGGACGAATTGCTGGATGCGTCGTAATCACGGCAAACATCAAGTATTCTGTTAAACTACCCGTACACACATAAAAAGCCCCCTGCCAGTTCATCACCGGCAGGGGGCTTACAAGTTTACCTGATCCAGTTTTATCAAGTAAGATCATTCCAATTCGGTAAGCTTGGATCTTTACGAAGCAATTTATTTCATAAATCGGTACTGTGAACAAATCACTTACATTCCTTCTTCATAGCAGAATAACCGATGAGAACGGTCCACACATAGGCACAGGTCTTGGGGATCATCAGCATACCGATCATGGGGACGGTATTGGCCCAAAGAACAACGGGAATGTAGAACCCGAAGCTCAGCACGATGGTCATCCACATCCAGCGAAAAGCCGAGTCGTCATGCTCCTTGGCACTGCGGTAGAACAACACGATGATCAGCAGGCCCATCAGTGCAAAAGGAATGTTACGGTAAATGCCCCAGGACAGCGGGGATTCGGCGCTCAGCCACTGGTTCTGCGGCATCATGCACAGGATAACACGCACGGCAGCCAGACCGTAGATGGCGGCAGTCAGGCCATTGTTGCCCTTGACCCGGTAGCGCTCACGCCATACATAGTACAGCAGCACATAAAAGACAGTCATTGTCACAGAGGTGATCCACTTACCCAGACCCAGAGGAACGGTAAAGTTTTCAAAGCCCGTGGTGCATAGAGCCAGAGCACGGGGAATCAGATGGAACGAGTCGCCGGCACCCAGAACGACAGCCATCAGGCCGAACAGCTTGAACTGGTGGCTGCCCTTGCAGCCACGAATCATCAGGATACCGATGGTGATGACGGATACCAGATACACAGCATCAAAAACAGTTTCTACGATTGCTTGCATAGTTGATTGCTCCTTGTTGATAGATCAAATTTATTGTAACACTGCATTTTTTGCAGGGCCGACTTCGTTTTTACGGTCATCAAGGGCTTGCTTGGCAAAGTTGCATCCAAAGTGCAGGATGTTGAAGCTGGCAGCGCTCCACACAAGGCAGGCGAGCAGCAATAGGATACTGCGATGGACTTTCCTAGGAGTGTCCCTTTTAAGTGAACATTGTTCATTTTAGGCATTATAAAATTCCCACAGCAGTGTGGGAAGAAAATGCGGTCAATATAAGGTTCTGCGCACGATTTCCAGCACAGCGGCGGGGTCGTAGTCCTGCCGCAGCAAGGCAGACAGCATCAGCGAAAATAGAACATCGGCAAATTTTTCAACGGTGAATTGCGCGTTAAAAGCGCCCGGACGGATTTTGGTATCCTGCTGCAGCACCGTGCACAGACCGTTTAAGATATGGTGCCAGATTTGCTGCATGTGCCGTTTGCCATCGGCCTTGTCCTCCTGCATAAAGCCGAGAGAGTGCAGTGTGAAGAATCCAGGATACTGCTCACAGCCGTAGGACATACGCTCATACATCCATTTGACACAGGTCTGCACATCCTGAAATACGGCCTCGTCCTGCGGGCGGTGGAAAATTTCGCACCAGACGCTCTCGACCGTGGCGCTGATAAGCTCAGCCTTGGAGTCATAATAGTTGTAGATCGAGCCGACCGAGACCCCGCATGCCGAGGCGACAGAACGGATACTGACCGCCGCCCAGCCCTTTTCTCGGATAAGCTCACGGCTGTTTTTTAAGATATCTTCCTTGGAGGTTACGATTGTATTCATGTGGTCACCCTCAATATGAACAATGTTCATTTTTATTATACTGCCCGTTCCCACTTTGTCAAGAGGATTTCATAAAAGGTTTATATTTTTGTGGTTATCCCTTTGAGCCATGTTCACGAATGGAAACTATGAATCAGCTGAAAGTTTACAAACCAAACACAGGTTTCTGCATTGGCTACGGGGGACAGATGGCCGACCACCCATGCGCTGACCTCGTCTCCTTCCATCGACTTCAAAACCTCGCTCAAAAATTCCAAATTAAAGCCGATTCGCAGGTGCTCTTCCAGCTTTCCGTTGAAGGAAAATTCCTCATTCATCTGTGCAATCGTGCTACACATTGATGCTCTGCCCGTGCCGCCGGATTCAAGATCCATTATCACCCCACTGTCAGGCAACAGCGCCTTATTTTCGATAATGTCACGGTCATTTCTTAATGTCAATAATGTCAAAAAGCCCCGGAAAGAAACGTAAACTCGTAACTTTCCGGGGCTTTCAAATTATTCTCAAATGTTAAACTGCGAAGGCTCGTTGAATTATAATTCTGTGTGCTTTTTCGCAGCTTAATGTCAAACTAATGTCACAGCGCGATTTTTCTTTCGATTTTGCTCATAGCAACGTTGAAAGTTCGCGTAATTCCATTATTCGAGCTCGGTAAGTTCGGAGTCTTACTAAACAAATTTGTTTAGTAAGACTATTCTTGAATGTTCACTTTTTCATGAGATTGCTGTGCTAGATGTGGCTTGCTGATTTTTTAGTATCAGGATAGTATCACGCAACCAGTGGAATCTCTGTGAGTATTATAACCGATGATTCATTCAAAATCAAGGATGATTCCATTATTCATCCTGAAGGCTTAAAATATCGCCCAAGCAAATATAGGTTTGGATAATGCACCGTGTCGCATCTTGTCTTGTCACCTCATGATGAACGCCCTTACATTGCAAGTCCGTAAGATTATCCATCCAATCCAGTAGATAAATCACATTGCTTCCAACCATACTTTTAGATGGACTCTTATCTTCTAACCTTTCAATCACCGCTGAAAGTTTGTTTTTATAGTGTTCTCCACTAACGTCAATTTCCTTTCCAGACTTCGTTGTATATTTTTTATCCTTATAGTCTGGGAAGTATTTGTCAAAAAGTTCTTTTGCCGTGCCTTCAAAGAGTCTCCGACATGTTGTTAACGCCTGCGAATACAACTCTGGATTATCCGAATTAATTTTATCTTCTATAGCTTGAAGCTTCAGAAGATTCTCCTTTGAAATTTTTGAGAATTCATTTTCTACTCTTGCACGATACTCAGAAAAAACTGTTGTTGCTACATTTCCAAAGGAAATCTCAATCTGTTTTTCGAGTGCGAAATCATAATACTTTGATTTCAGAATAGATAAACGCTTTTCTGACAATGCTATTTGTCTAACCAGTGCTCCCGTTGAATTTGATACAGTCATTGTCAATTTGTCCATTGCAATTGCTGCCCATTCTCCTGAAACAGAAGTTCCCTGAGTAGTAAAATTATTTACCGCGCTACGCTGTGCCACAATCTTCTCTTCAAGCTCTGAGGCTATCTCTGAAAACACAAGCTCTTTTCCGTCCTCAACGTATCCCCTTCCTTTTTTCCACGCTATCCGCCATGCATCTTGCTGAATATGGCCATCTTGATTTCTAGGGTACCCACCATATTCATATTGAAGCCAGATTATCGCATCTGTATCATTCAACAATCTCGCAATTTTCAAACATAGCAACAGTGCTGATGTTACCGTTATGGCATTATCCTCTATACCATTCAAGACTTTCTCACATGCTTCTAATGCCTTTTCTGTTTTAGTCACGTTTTTTCCTCCTCAAATGAGCTTCCACCAATCCCAAAGAACTTATCAAAGAAGCTCTTCAACTTATCGATTACACCCTGTTTTTTCTGTGCACGGCCACCACCGCCAAAGCGAGAAACAGGCGGCATCAGCTTGTCAATATCGGTGCCCACGGTCTTGATCTCACCGTCACGGAACGCATTGGCCAGATACTTGCGCGTTTCCGGCTCCTTCAGCTTTTCCTCTTGGATGATCTTTGTAAGCTCTTTCTCCCGCTGTTCGGACACATAAGTGTTCCACTCTGCCATCACGTCATCCACATCGTTGACACCTGCAATAAAGGTTTCAATCAGCTGCTTTTTGCTGCGCAGTTCCGGGCTGGCATCAATCGCCTTGCGAATCGTGATGAGCACCTCTTTGTCATCGCAATGGGTGTCATGGTACTTTTTGACCAGCATCAGGATGTAGTCAATGTTGATTTCGACCTGCCGAATCAGCTCCACCTCAAACACCACATCATCGGTGATGTCCTCTTTGGTTTCATCATGCTTCTTGTTGCGCCATTCATCCCGCAAATCCTGATAGCGGCCCAAATAGTCCTGTAAATCTCGTTCCGAGATCATCTCGTTGCCTTTGAAATCGTCAAAGGAGGACAGCAGGTTCCGCATCCGCAGCAGTGCACCAAACAGCACGATAAAGTCCTTCTGGTTCTGCTCTCCGACGATTTGCGGCTCTGTCAGCGGGAACTTCTGCGTCAGGTCATCGATCATGTCGGTGTAACCCTGATGGTATTTTCCCTGCTCATCCGTATAGCCGTGGTAATAGTCTGCATATTTACGCAGTAGAACGATGCCACCCGCATTTTTATCTCCGAACAGCGAAATTGCCGCATCTACCCGCTTTTGCAGGTTGCGGAAGCAGACGATATTGCCAAAGGTCTTGATGCTGTTCAAGATACGGTTCGTCCGGCTGAACGCCTGAATCAGACCGTGCATCTTCAGGTTCTTGTCCACCCAAAGGGTATTCAGGGTTGTGGCATCGAAGCCCGTTAGGAACATATTGACCACGATCAGCAGGTCAAGTTCTTTATTCTTCATGCGGAGCGATACATCTTTATAGTAATTCTGGAACCGTTCGCCATCGGTCGAGTAGTTCGTGTGGAACATCTCGTTGTAATCCTGAATGGCTGCATCCAGAAAATCCCGGCTGCTTTGGTCAAGGTTGGAGGTATCTTCCGGGTTTTCCTCGTCCAGAATGCCATCCGTTTCCGCTTCATTGGCTCCATAGCTGTAAATGGTAGCAATGCGCAGCCGCTTGGTTGGGTCTGCCGCCATCTGTTTTTTGAACTCCTGATAATACAGCTTTGCCATCGGCACAGATGCCACGCAGAAAATCGAGTTGAAGCCGCTGACGCGCTGCTTCCGCTTGATTTCCTCCACTGCACCACGCTGGGCAGAGGCCACCTCTGCCACATTCGTCAGCAGATTAAACTCATACGATTTGTCTCCCCGATAGGTTTTCTGGTCGAAGTGGTCGAGGATGTACTTTGTCACCAGAGAAATACGCTTGGGTGCCATGAACGCCTTTTCCCGGTCGATATCCCAAACCTGTTTATCGTCCATGTCTGGCTCTGCATCCATCGTCTTGATGTAATCTACACGGAATGGCAACACATTCTTGTCGTTGATGGCATCCACGATGGTGTAGGTGTGCAGTTGGTCGCCGAACGTCTGCGCCGTGGTGAAATAGCGCGGATCAGTGGAGCTTCCTGCGTTGACTGCAAAAATTGGCGTTCCTGTAAAGCCGAACAGGTGGTACTTTTTGAAATTGTGAACAATGGCCTTGTGCATATCACCGAACTGGCTGCGGTGGCACTCGTCAAAGATGATCACAACGTGCTTCTGGTAGACTTCATGCCCCGGATTTTTCTTGATAAAGGTCGCCAACTTCTGGATCGTGGTAATGATGATATGTGCTTCCGGGTTTTCCAACTGGCGTTTCAGAATCGTGGTGCTGGTGTTGGAGTTTGCCGCTCCCTTCTCGAAGCGGTCATATTCCTTCATGGTCTGATAGTCCAAGTCCTTGCGGTCTACCACAAACAGCACCTTGTCGATGTAGGGCAGCTGCGATGCCAGCCGCGCTGTCTTGAAGGAGGTCAGCGTCTTGCCGGAGCCAGTGGTGTGCCAGATGTAGCCACCGCCCTCAATGCTGCCATACTTTTTGTAGTTGTTGGCGATCTCGATGCGGTTCAATATCCTCTCGGTTGCCGTGATCTGATATGGGCGCATCACCATCAGCATCTTTTCTGAAGTAAAGATGCAGTACCGGGTCAGCACGCTCAGAATCGTGTGCTTTGCAAAGAATGTCCGGGTAAAGTCGATCAGATCCGTCAGCACGCGGTTGTTCGCATCAGCCCAGTAGGAGGTAAATTCAAAGCTATTGCTGGTCTTTTCCTTTTTCGTCTTGCCGTGTTTGGCATCCTTGATGGCATTGTAGCGGGTGCTGTTGGAGTAGTACTTGGTATTTGTGCCGTTGGAGATCACAAAAATCTGCACATACTCGTACAAACCACAGCCCGCCCAGAACGAATCCCGCTGATAGCGGTTGATCTGGTTGAACGCCTCCCGGATGGCCACCCCGCGCCGCTTCAGTTCCACATGAACCAGCGGAAAGCCGTTGACCAAAATCGTCACATCGTAGCGGTTATTATGCCGTGCGCCGTCTGCTTGTTTTACCTCATACTGGTTGATGACCTGCAGGCGGTTGTTGTGGATGTTCTTCTTGTCGATCAGCGTGATATTTTTGGAGCTGCCATCATCCCGGTGCAGCACCTGTACATTGTCTTCCTGAATCTTTCGAGTCTTTTCGGGAATATGCTCGTTGGGGTTGGCAATTACATCACTGAAAAACTGCTGCCACTCCGTATCGGAAAACTGGTAGTGGTTCAGCTCTTCCAACTGGCTGCGGAGGTTAGCAATCAGTTCATCCTCGGTATGCAGCGGCAGATAGGTATAGCCCTGCTCGCACAGCAGCCGGATAAACTCTTTTTCCAGTTCCGCCTCACTTTGGTAGCTGTCAGAACGCACCTTGGAGGGTTCATAGGTGGCAACAACGGTATCTTCACTCGTGCTTGCGACAACGTTGAACGAAATCATATATTGCGCTCTCCTTATCCAAATTACTTCCCAAGTCTGTTCTCATTGCATCTACTATTTTCTGAATATACTCTCTCATTAAGGGCATACGTTTCTTTTGCTCTTTCTCATAGCAATCTATCTTATATCTATATTCGCTATAATCCTCATCTGTGGGATAGTATATTTGATATATTGTGCCATCTTCATCCTCTTCGTACATATCCTCTGCCCGATCTGGATCATTGTCGTCTTTGAACTTTTTGTATTCATTTACAGATGTACGCAGCACCTCATAATACTTTTTATACTCTTCTGTCGTTTTTTCAGAAGCGAGCAACTTCATTCTTGACTTGTATGATGCTATCTTTTCAAAGTATTCTTTGTCGAATATCTTTTTCCAATCTTTTAATAGTAACTCTACCTGTTCAAAAACTTCAAGGTAAAGCTCCAATCTTTTTTGATGTATTATTTTTCGCATTTCATTATCTCGCGTAATTTTAGAAGTCAGAAATGCTGTCAGAATGGATGCCGTCAATGTTAAAATCGCACTCAATATAACTTGCTCTGTTGTCACCTCATCATCCTCTTTCTTTGAACGTCAGCAGTTTATCCCTGTAGTACTCATACTGCTTTTGCCTTGCCTCAATCTCTGCGGGCAGGCCGCTGGTCAAATCATTGCAGATAGAATCAAAACGGTCAAGAATATCCACAATATATTTTTGCCGTTCCTGACTCGGAAGCGGAATTTCGATTCGGTTCAAATTCTTCTGGTTCAATTTAGGCTGTGCACCGCCCGAAATATACGGAGCCAGATCAATCGAGTTCAAATAAAACTCTACAAACCGTCTGGTTTCGTAGCAACCAAACTTCAAAACGTGCGCATGATTATTGACCCAGTTCTTTCCCGAAATAGAAAACGCAATCGGCATACTTCTTGCCAAAAGATTTGCGCCATCTTCTGACACAAGCAGGTAATCCCCGTCAAGGATATAATCCTTTACATAATCCACGATGCCAGAAGCCCCATAATACGGGTACTCTCCCGCTTCACGTTTGCCACTTGTGACAGGTTTACGCATACTGTCGCAATTTTCAGCAATATCTTCAAGCGTAACAACCGCATAGCCAAACACATACTGCATGAGCTTAATCAGTGCTCTGCTCTGCTCTGCTCTGCTCTGCTCTGCTCTGCTCTGCTCTGCTCTGCTCTGCTCTGCTCTGCTCTGCTCTGCTCAAAATTGTGTTGCCATTTTCTGCAAATGTCAAGAGTTTATCACGGTAATACTCGTACTGCTTCTGCCGGGCTTCAATTTCAGCGGGCAAACCAATGTTGAGGTCAGAACAGACTTTCTCAAAGTTGTCCAATACATTTACAATGCGGTTCTGGACATCGAGGGGTGGAACAGGCACTGTCATTTTGGCCAATGATGCAAGTCCTATTGTCTTTTGCGCAGCACCCTTTGCAGCCAAATCCGCCTGCCTATGGAATGCTGTTCCATTCATTGCATGGTACAAATACCGTGAATCAATAACTGCATTATTTGGTCTTAATATTGCAATATGCCGTTGAAATACAAACTTCTTATTTTCTTTTACATATACAGGGATTCCATATGACCCTACCACCGTGTATAATACATCGCCTTTTTGGGGTCTGCGTTTGTCTGCCAACCGATTATAGTATTCATCCGGAACATATTTTATTACATTAAAGTTAATTTCATGTCGTTCATCAATATCTGATATCGTAATGAACGGAATACCACTATCCGCTTTGGGCGGTGCCTGATGATCGCCATCTGCTATTGAATCACAGCACTCTTCTAGTCGTTTTATTTTACTATTATAATTATTCGTAAGCAGCTCATCCCTATAATACGTGTATTGTGTTTTTCTAGCTGTCGTTTCTGCCGCAAGCTGTCTTTGTAGTTCCGTTACATTCTTCGTATAATCATCCAAAATTCGGACAATTTCACGCTGAATTTCTAGTGGTGGAATTGGTATCATCAGCCTTGAAAAAAGTGTTTGTGTTAAGTGACTAATTGTCGAACCTGTTTTCTGTTGCTCAACAACACTTTGAAAATGATTAGACAACAGATAGTGCAAAATGAACCGATTCTCTAACGAACCATCTTTACAGCGAACAACAAAGACTCCACCATTTAATGTAGCTGGCATTTCAAGCCCCTTTACTTGCGCTACTTTACCAAGAGTTCCATCTTTGGTTATTAGGATATCTCCATTTTTCAATTGAATTTTCGAGTCTTGCTTGTATCGCTCTTCCGTCACATATACACAAGTACTATAATCAATTTCATGTGTTTCAGTAAAGTCAGTTCCTGTTATAAGCAAGTAGTCGCCTTTGCTCATATACTCTGCTTTCGTTAGCCGTTGCCAGCCAATTCGAGCATTTAATGTGCAAACTTCATCGAATCTTTTATACTCAACGCCATCCGGGCAAAGCTCCCGGATCAGTTCATCCAGTTTACTCATCCTTTACCTCACAACGACACGCTTCACGTCTTTATATTTTTCTTTCATTGCGGCAATATCAAAATTCCGTGAACTTGGAAGCGCATTCTCGATTACTGTCCATAAGCCATCTTTTTCATCTGGAAACTCTGACATATATTCATTGAATGGAACTTTTATGACAGTGCTTGTATTCCAATCAAACAGTAGTCCTGTTGTAATTCCATAATCTATTGATGGTTTTCCCCTACTAATTACATCTACTCCCGAAACAACAGGTCCGCCACACTCCCCTTTTCTCATGTCAAGTGGAAGATAAATCGCTAAGTCTACTATTTTACCATTTAACGTAACCCATGAGTGGTCAAACGGTGGCAGTCCACGCTTTTGGCATTCTCCAATGCAAAGTTCTGGTTTTTCTCCTACTTCTTTCAGCACAACGTATAGAACGGACGAAATTGCATGACACCCACCTGCCAGTTTTTTGTCCATCATATATCTATAAACCTTGCAAATCACATCTGCCGCGTCTTTGCTTAGTCCATTTTCATGGGCGATGTTTCTAATGCTATTGCAGATTTCATTATCTGAAGGAAATTTATTATATCGCTGTCCCACATTACATTTCATTATAAATTATCCCTCACTTTCTTCCAAATACCTGTCAAAATCGCTCTGGTACAGCCGATCCTGCACCACACGGTACTTTTCAAACTCCGTTTCGGCGTGCATCTTTGCAAGCTGTGCCGAGATTTTGCCTGCATCCTTCAGCACTTCCAGATCATCTGCCTGCAAATAGATGTCCAGCCGCTTGGCCCAGTCCTCCATGGTCATAGGGATATGACGGCGGGCACGGTTCTCGGCAAGGTCGAGGTATGCCGAAACGATCAGCTCCATGGACTTCATTTCATCTTCTGTCAGATAGTTTTTCGCCACCGAAACATCGCTCTTTTTGATTTTGCCGTTGGGAGCATCCTTCCATGTGTGAAGCCCCATGTGCGGCTTTTCAGCATCGGCACGCTCATAGATCAGCTCTGCCGCTGTATGGCGATGCACGGCATAGTGCATCTTGTTCTGTACCTTCGCAAAGAACTCTTTTGTGGTCAGCGCGTTGCGGTCATAATCCAGCGAAGTAGCGTAAATATCGGTAAGTTTCTGGTAGAAGTTGCGCTCCGAAATACGAATTTCCCGGATACGCTCCAACTGCTCTTCAAAGTATTTCTTGGTCAGGACTGTGCCGCCGTTTTTCAGGCGCTCCTCATCCATGGCCCAGCCCTTGATGGTGTACTGCTCCACGATCTGGTTCGCCCAGACACGAAACCGCACTGCCCGCTGGTTGTTCACCTTGAAGCCAACCGCAATAATCATTTGCAGATTATAGTGGTTCACGCTGCGAGTAACCTGTCGGCCACCCTCATTTTGAACTATTCGGAATTTCCGAATCGTTGCCGCCTCGTCCTGCTCATGGTCAGCATAAATCTTTTTGATATGCTCATTGATGGTCGGAAGCCCCACATCGTAAAGGGTCGCCATCATCTTTTGCGTCAGCCAGATGTTTTCATCCTCGTAGCGCATCTCAATGCTGTCCTTGTCCTCGCCCGTAGAGGCAACAAAGGTCAGGTATTCCGCCGCAGAAGAACGTACCAATGCAGAATCTTTCTTTTCGCTTTCCATCTCAGCCCTCGATTTCTGCCACGATCTGGTCAATGGCGGCCCGCAGTTCGTTTTCTCGTGCTACGATTTGTGCAATTTCAGCGTTCAGCTTTACAATGTCGATCTTCTCGCGGGTGTCCTTGGCTTCCACATAAGTGGAAACGGACAGATTGTAGTCATTTTCCTGCACCTCGGAATACTCCGCCAGATGGGAGAAGTGCGCTTCTTCTGCCCGCTGTGCAAAGGTGTCCACGATCTTATTGATGTTTTCCGGCGTGAGCTTGTTGTTGTTCGTCACCTTGACGCACTCGGAAGAAGCATCAATGAACAGCACCTTATTGTCCGTTTTACCCTTTTTCAGCACCATGATGCAGGTGGCAATACTGGTACCAAAGAACAGGTTGCTCGGCAACTGGATGATGCAGTCAATGAAGTTGTTGTCCACCAGATATTTGCGGATCTTCTGCTCTGCGCCGCCACGGTACATGATGCCGGGGAAACAAACGATTGCCGCCGTACCGTTGGAAGCCAGCCATGCCAGCGAGTGCATAATAAAGGCCAAGTCTGCCTTGCTCTTCGGAGCCAGCACACCAGCCGGAGCAAAGCGAGGGTCATTGATGAGCAGCGGATTCTCGTCACCGGCCCACTTGATGGAGTACGGCGGATTCGAAACGATCAGCTCAAAAGGTTCATCATCCCAGTGCTGCGGATTGGTCAGCGTGTCCTCACAGGCAATGTCGAATTTGTCAAATTCAATGTCGTGCAGGAACATATTGATGCGGCACAGGTTGTACGTTGTGATGTTGATTTCCTGTCCAAAGAAGCCGTTGCGCACGGCATCCCGTCCCAGCACCTTTTCTGCCTTCAGCAGCAGCGAACCAGAGCCGCAGGCCGGGTCATAGACCTTGTTGATTTCCTTCTTGCCTACCGTACCCAGCCGGGTCAGCAGCTCCGAAACATCAGCAGGCGTAAAGAACTCGCCACCGGACTTGCCTGCATTGCTGGCGTACATGGTCATCAGGTATTCGTAGGCATCGCCAAAAGCATCAATGTCATGCTCTTTCACATCGCCAAGGTTCATATCTGCCACGCCGTTCAGCAGTTTAACGAGCTTCTCATTGCGTTTGGCAACGGTCGCACCCAGCTTATTGCTGTTCACATCGTAATCATCAAACAACCCTGCAAACTGCCCCTCGGAGGAGCTGCCCTTTGCGGATTCCTCAATGTGCCGGAAGACTGTTTCCAGCGTTTCGTTGAGGTTTTCATCGCTGGCCGCTTTTGCCCGTACATTGCAGAACAACTCACTAGGCAGGATAAAGAACCCTTTTTCCTGTACCAGCCCTTCCCGTGCCTGCTCTGCCTCTGCATCAGACATATCTTCATAGCGGAAATCCGGGTTGCCTGCATCAATTTCGCCCTGATTGATATAGCTGGCAATGTTCTCCGAAATATAACGGTAGAACATCGTACCGAGAACGTAGCTCTTGAAATCCCATCCGTCCACTGCGCCGCGCAGATCATCAGCAATCGCCCAGATTGCACGGTGCAGTTCTTCGCGTTCCTGCTCTTTTTTGGTGTCTACCATTTTTATTTCCTCCATCAAATGCGGATTCCCGCATTGTTTTCTTTCATTTTAACATAGTAAATGTACCACTATTGGTACACCATGGTGTCTTTTTCAAAAAAGAATATACTTTTCCTTTATACTATCCTAGTAAAGCGTACCACAGCTTTTCCGTGATTGCAAGCCGATAAAAATTTCTATTGCATTTTTCAGCGAGATAGTGTACACTTTTTTCAATCTTGTCCACTATCTGCATCTCAGACGGTGTTTCGTATCAGTAAGCATCTACGGTTTTGGAGGGAAACAAATGAAAGCGAAAAAGACCAAGCTGCCTGAAAACCTGTATCACTACACCGACCCCATTAAATATCGGATGATTCTTGCAACTGGGAAATTGCTTCTGACACCTTCCAATCTGAAATATGACAACGCCACACTCCATGACGAACCACTCTTTTTTAATGGGCAGAAAATTGGTTATAAATCCGTTGACAAATATGAAAACTATCACCCTGTCGTCTGGCTGACTGCTAATGACCATGCTGGTGCCAAAAATACCGGCCTGTCCAACGACAAAATCATGTGCCGCATTACCATCAGGACCAATGGTAAAATCTGGCGGTATCTGCCTTGGCGCACTTTCTGCGACAAGTACAACGCTGACCGCAGCGTTGCCTCAACCCTCAAACAAACCGCTAATGACTACCTGAACTGGTATGTCTGTGAATCTGAGATTCCAGTTGCGGACTTTGCAAAGGTCGAGTTTCTGGCTGAAGATGGCACCTACAAAGACGAGAAAGACATTCCCGGATTTGCTCTGACGGATATTGCCCCGGAACTTTTTGAGTAAAATATCACTTATATGTACAGGCCCCCGCCAACATCCGCTGGCGGGGGGCTGCTATGCTTACAGTTCTACGCTGTTCTGCCTGTTCTTCTTCTGGCTTCTATCCGCGGTCTGCTCCTGCCCCCTCATAAGCCCAATGACCTGCTGCATCTTTTCGGCACCGAAATAGTTCCACAATCGCCTGAAATCACATTTCATCGCATAGAGCTGCTCATTTTCTGCCTTCACCTCTTTCAGCCGCTGGCTTAGATGATAGGTAGCCTTCTTCTCGTCCTGATAGAAGTGCAGATACTTATCCCGCTCGGCCTTGACCTCCCAGCACTTCCGATGGAGGGCAAAGAGTACCTTCACCAACTTCTGGATCAGCGGCATGGCCTTCTTCTCCCGATAGCTCTTGGCGGTCTCAAATGTGGCTGCTTCTGGCACCCATTCTTCTGGTCGCTGGGAGTATTGCGCTGACAGGTTTTCCAAACCTTCCATGATGGGAGCCAGCTTGTTTAGCTTCTGGCTCTGCTTCTGGTAGGTCAGCTCTGCTTTCTGTACCCGCTGTTCAGCGGCTTCTACGGCTGTCTGCGCTGTTTCCAGCTGTTCCTGCATCTCGGTCAGGTCGGTCTGGTACTCCTGCTTGGCAGCTTCCAGAGCCGCTACCTCTTTACTGCGCTCCTGCTTTTTGAAGTCCAGCACAGACAGGTGCTCTTCGTGGGTGCCTTTCTGTTCCCATTCGATGCCGTGCCGCTCCATCACGGCGGCAAGCTGCTCTTTCTCGGCGTTGATCCACTGGTTCAGCTCGGATTCCCGTTTAGAACCGCCTGCAAAGCCCAAGGCTTTCAGCGCCTGCTTCAGGGACACCTTGGTGTCCAGTCCTTTGCCCTTCCAGCCGGACACATACGGCACGAAGTCGATGTGTAGATGGGGCGTAGCTTCGTCCATGTGGAGGAAAGCCCCGAACACCCGCAGTGTCGGGTTCCGCTCTTGGAAGCCCTGCATATACTCGTCCAGCAGTTCCTTTGCCAGTGCGCCATTCTCGGTCAGGACACCCATATCATCTTTGTTGCCGATCTGGACGATCAGCTCATGGAAAAGCTTTTCCTGCTTGCCTGTCCACAGGTGCTCATAGTAGTCGGTGATACAGCGGTCCTTGCGCTTCTGCTTGGCATTGTAACGCTTCACTGCCTCGTCAAACAGTTCGTGGTACACCTTCTGAATCGGCTCATCACGGTACACGACATTCAGACTGCTGCGCTTCGGGTCTACGTTTTCAGCGGTGAAACTTCTCCGGTTATGGTTGAGGGAGCCGGGACCCCGCATTGCGGAAATGGTTCTTTTCAATCGCACGTCCTTTCTCTGTGGAAGTAACTGGTGCCGGACACGGCAAAGGCTTTGTTACTTTCGTCGAAAGTAACGCAAAAGCACTTTTGACAGACGTTCCGTCCATCAAAAGATGCCTTTGCGCCCTGCCGGGGGCTTCCGTCTGCGGACTGGGTTTCGCTGCATCTCGCCGCTGCCCGGTCCAACACCACCTTCCTGCGTGATTGCATTCACAGGAGCGTGACACGCTCCTGTACTTTGCCAATAGAGGGACTCACCAGCGGAAGCTTTCTGGCACGCCTCGTCTGTCCAGATACTCCTGCCGAGCCTGCTCCCGCTGTTCCTCGGTGGGTGCTGTCTTGTACTGGGCATACAGCTCATGCCGCAGCATCGCATCCAGTTTTTGCTCCAAGCCCTGTTCAATAACTTCTTCGTACTCATTTTCGCCGCTCAAATGATAATGCAGCAAGGCGACGAAAAGTTCCTGCGAAATTTGCACATTTTTCATCATTATCACCATCCCGTGTCGGTTGTGTCGATTGTGACGATATTTTATATAGTAGCAAAAATACCGTCACAACCGTCACGAATCGTCACGCCCCAGAATTTTCCAGTGTCAATTTGACCTCTCTGCCCTCATGGGTGCGCCTGCTTTCGTACCGAATTCCATAATCGTTGTAGAGCCTGTCGGCACTCACGTTCAGTTTCCGGGTCAGGATGTTTGCCTGTATGCTCACACCCGGCAGACGTTCCAGCAGCTCCGTGGGCGTACCGCTCCACTCCGGCTGTTCCGGGGTGAGCATCTTTGCCACCGCTTCCAGAAGCGGGTCGGGCGGCAGCTTCCAAAGTTCCGTTTCGGCTCCTTGGAACTCCCAGACACAGCGTTCTCGGTTGAACTCCAATGTCAGCTCCTGATCCGGCTGGTCACGCCCCACGATGTCCAGCAATGCGGTGTTGTCCGTACGCCGCTTCTTCTGCATGATGAATGCGCCATCCGCTGCACCCAGCAGGCCGTTGGTGCCGGAGATCATATCGAAGCTGTCCTCGGCTTCCATCTTCCGGGTGTGATGAACCACCAGCAGGCAGATGCCGTACCTGTCACTGAAGGTTTTCAGCTTGGTCACGATCTCGTAGTCGCTGGCGTAGCTGTATCGGTCCCCGCCGATCTCCCGCACCTTCTGCAGGGTGTCGATGATGATGAGTCGTACATCCGAGTGCTCCCGGATGAAGCCTTCCAGCTGCTGGTCGAGCCCTTCGCTCACGGACTTGGCCTGTGTTGCAAAGTAGAGGTTGCTGGTCTCCTCCACCCCAAACATCCGGGAGAGCCGCCGCTGCAGCCGGGCATAATCGTCCTCCAAGGCCAGATAGAGGACGGTGCCTTGATGCACCTCGTACTCCCACAACGGAAGCCCCATCGCCACATGGTAGGCAAGCTGCCCCATGAAGAAGGACTTGCCCACCTTGGGCGCTCCTACAAAGAGGTACGTTCCGCTGTAAAGTAGGTCGTTCACGATGGGTTTCCGGGGTGGATACACCGTGTCATACAGTTCGGTCATTGATACCGTGTTCAGCCCGAAATTGTTTGACTTTTTCGCGGCTTGCAGATTGATTTGCTTGTCCGAATTTGTTATAATATTGGTGCTAGTTTTGTGAGACGACTGTACCGCATCTGCGCCAACAGATGCACCCGGTACGGTCGTTTTTCTATTGTCCGTCATTCGCATTCCTCCTTAAGTCCGTTCAACGTCAGGGCTACCATTTGCAGGGTCTCCAGCAAGTCCGGCGGAACCTCTTCATCCACGGCCAGCCGCTGCAATTCCTGATAGATTAGCTTCATCTGGTCTCGCAAGGCTTTGTAGACCCTTGGGTTGCCTACCACGGTGATCTCCCGGTCGGTCAAGCGGCGGATGATATACTCCTGTTTGGTCAGCCCGGAAAGCTTTACTTTGGCTTCCAGAACCTCGTCCTCTTCCGGGGACATTCGGAAGGCTACCACCTTGTTCCGCCAGCGGCCTTGCTGGTCGAGTACTCGTTCCATCTTCATCCCTCCTTTCGCTCCATGTCCAGCTTCTGCGCCATCTCCTGCTGCTTTGAGGGGAAGAGGTGGGCGTACTTATAGGTGATGTCCACGCTCTCATGCCCCACCCGGTCTGCGATTGCCAGCGCCGAGAAGCCCATCTCGATCAACAATGATACATGGGAGTGCCGCAGGTCGTGGATTCGTATCCGCTTCACCCCGACTGCCTTGGCTCCCCTGTCCATCTCGTGGTGCAGGTAGCTCTTGGTCACCTCAAAGATCCGCTGATCCGGCTGGACTTTGTAGAGGGATTTTAGATAGTCTCTGATCTCGTCCGTCAGAAACTGCGGCATCTGGATGACCCGGACGCTCTTGGGTGTTTTCGGGTCGGTGATCACATCCCGGCCTTTCAGCCTTTGATAGGATTTGGTGATGGAGAGCAGCCCCTTGTCCAAGTCGAAGTCTGCCGGGGTCAGAGCCAGCAGCTCGCCCTCCCGGATGCCACACCAGTAGAGGACCTCAAAAGCGTAATAGGATTGCGGCTTGTCCATCATCGCTTCCGCAAACTTGAGGTACTCCTCCTTCGTCCAAAAGAGCATTTCCTTGTGCTTTTCCGACCCCATGCACCCAGCTGTGGCCGCTGCGTTTGATTTCAGCCCGTAGAATCGGACTGCATGGTTTAAGATGGCACTGAGTTGTCCATGCAACGTCTTGAGGTAGGTCGGAGAGTAGGCCTTGCCGTTCTTGTCCCGGTAGTTCAACATCTCGTTCTGCCATGCGATTACATCCCGTGGCTTTATCTCGCTGAGCCGCTTTTCTTTGAAATACGGTAAGATTTTCGTTCGGATGATGTGCTCTTTGGTAGACCAGGTGTTTTCCCGGAGTCGCTTTTTCTTGTCCGTGATATAAATTTCCATGAAGGCTTCAAATGTCATGGTCAGGTCTGCCGCCTGCTGAAGAAGGAACTCCCGCTCCCACGCCAGAGCGTCCTTCTTGGTGGCAAATCCCCGTTTCAGCTTCTTCTGCTTCACACCTTGCCAGTTCTCGAAATAGAAGGAAGCGTACCATGTGCCCTGCCTGTTGTCCTTGTAGGCTGGCATCCTATCACTCCTCCCCTGCCCCGTAGATTTTCTCCTGATAGTACCTCCTGCTTACCCGGCCTCCCACGGTCGTGTAGCCCTTGGCTCTCAGTTCCTCGTTCCACTGGGCGATCATTTTGTACGCCAGACCCTGCGAGATGTCCAGCTCCTTTGCCAGCTCGTCTGCCTTGATAAAAATGCTGTTTGCCATTTTTTGTCCTTTCCTTGTCGGTTTCATTTCGGTGCCGCTTCATCCTCGCTGACTTCCGGCAGGCATATCCCCTTTGCGGTGCTGTGCCGTCCCCTTACGGAGCGCTCGCTTCCTTTCGGAAGGTCTTGGCGGTTTGGATCAGTTTGGCGGTCATTCAATTTTACTAAGCATTTTTGCTTATCTTTTTGTGCTCTCATTATACTAAACACATTCCGTTAAGTCAAGAGGTTTTCGAGTAAAATCTTAAACTTTTTTGTTTATTTTCTATTGCACCTCCTATTTTTCTGTGCTATACTAGGTTCAACAAATATGTTTAAGTCAGGAGGCAATCGCATGGCAGTCGGTGACCGCATCAAACGTGCCCGCAACTTCCGAGGCATGACCCAGAAAGAACTGGGCATCGCCATCGGGTTTGAGGAGAAGAGCGCAGACATCCGTATCGCACAATACGAAAGCAACACCCGCACTCCCAAGGAAGAGCTGCTCCGCAAGATTGCGGAGGTACTGGATGTGAACTACCGTTCCCTCTATGAGCCGACCCTGTACGCCGCAGAGGATGTGATGTACACCCTGTTCGAACTGGATGAGCACTATCCCGGCACCCGGCTCTATGAGGTCACAGACACCACCGACCCGGATCTCCCGGAAAAGCACATGGCAGTCAGCTTCCGCTATCGCCTGCTGGATGATTTCCTGAAGGAGTGGCAGCTCCGTAAGAAGCAGCTCCGGGAGGGCGAGATCACCAAGGAAGAGTATCTGGAATGGAAGCTCAACTGGCCACAGACCGCCGACGGCTGCGGCCGGTACGAGCCGAAGAAAAAGTGGCGTAAAGAATAAAAGACACAAAAATGCCCTCTGAAAAACTTACCGTTTCTCAGAGGGCATTTTTGTGTCTCTCTTTATGAATAATCGTCTGATAGTATCAAAGCAGTATCAGAGCACCTTTTGGTTCTCAAAATATCGCATTGTATCAATACTTTTCAGGTTTTGCAGATTACTCGAGCTCAATGGTTGCCGGCGGCTTACCGGTGCAATCATAGAACACGCGGTTCACATGCTTGACCTCATTGACGATGCGGCTGGTGACAGTGCCCAGAACATCCCAGGGCATATTATAGCTCTCTGCGGTCATAAAGTCGGTGGTGGTCACAGCACGCAGCGCCACAGCATAATCATAGGTGCGCTCGTCGCCCATGACGCCCACACTGTGCATGTTGGTCAAGGCTGCATAGTACTGGCTGATCTCCTTATCCAGACCCGCCTTTGCGATCTCCTCACGCCAGATCGCGTCGGCATCCTGCACGATTGCCACCTTCTCAGGGGTCACCTCGCCGATGATGCGGATGCCAAGGCCCGGGCCGGGGAACGGCTGACGGCTGACCAGATATTCGGGCAGGCCCAGCTCACGGCCAGCCTGACGCACCTCGTCTTTGAACAGGTTGCGCAGCGGCTCCACCAACTCCTTGAAGTCCACGGTGTCGGGCAGACCGCCGACGTTGTGGTGGCTCTTGATAACAGTGGACTCACCGCCCAGACCGCTCTCAACGACATCCGGGTAAATGGTACCCTGTGCCAGGAAATCCACCTTGCCGATCTTCTTGGCCTGCTCTTCAAACACACGGATGAACTCTTCGCCGATGATCTTGCGCTTGCGCTCCGGCTCGGTGACACCAGCCAGCTTTGCAAAGTAGCGTTCGCGGGCATCCACACAGATAAAGTTGATATCAAAGCCGTTGGCATTGCCCGGGCCGAATACAGAGCAGACCTCTTCCTTTTCGTTCTTACGCAGCAGACCGTGATCCACGAACACGCAGGTCAGTTGCTTGCCGATGGCCTTAGCCAGCATAGCTGCCAGAACGGAGGAATCCACGCCGCCGGACAAGGCGCACAGCACCTTGCCATCGCCGATGCGCTCACGCAGGGCCTTGACGTTGTTCTCCACAAAGGAGTCCATCTTCCAGTCGCCGGTGCAGCCGCAGACGTTGTACACGAAGTTGCGCAGCATCTTCTTGCCTTCCGCAGTGTGCAGCACTTCCGGATGGAACTGGACCGCGTACAGGCCCTTCTCAGCGTTCTCTGCCGCAGCTACCGGACAGTTGACCGTGTGAGCAGTGATCTTAAAGCCGGGCGCTGCCTGCTCAATATAGTCGTTGTGGCTCATCCAGCAAATGGTGGAGGGCTGCACATCGGTGAACATCTTGCTGTTCGTGTCCACGAACACCTCAGTCTTGCCGTACTCGCGCTCCGGTGCGCGGCAGACATGGCCGCCCAGCAGATGCATCATCAGCTGGCTGCCGTAACAGATGCCCAGCACAGGCACACCCCAGTTGAAGATCTCAGGGTCGATCGTGGGGGAATCCTCCAGATAAACGCTGTTGGGGCCACCGGTAAAGATGATACCCTTGGGGTTCTTTGCCTTGATAACCGACAGATCGGTTTTATAGGAATAGATTTCACAGTAGACATTGTTCTCGCGGACGCGGCGCGCGATCAGCTGATTGTACTGGCCGCCAAAGTCCAGCACGATGACAGTTTCATGCTGCATGAAGTTCTCTCCTCCCTTATCCATTCAATGTGTTTCTACAGATAAAATCAGTATAGCACATCTGCCAAATAAAAGCGACATCATTTGTGAATTTTCCTGTTTTTATTTTTCACGTATGGGATGCCGCAGAACTGTTTTCAGCGTTCCCGGTGCAGCGCGGCGAGGATCACTCAGATAAATTTCGTGGTGGAAGCGTGTCTCTGAAAAATCAAGCATATACCCCTGCTCTACGGCAAAGGCATCCATCTGCGCCAGCGTTTTCGGTTCTTCATCATAAGGGCCGAAATGCAGGCACTGAACGCAAAGTCCCTCATCATAGGTCAGGAATTCCGCCTTGGAAAAATCCTTTTTCTTTTTTGCCGTTGCTTCCTGTACGGCCCAATCAAACGCTTCCGGCGTCACGAATTCTGGCAGTCGGATCATGGATGTCCACTCAAATGTTTCTTTATGTGCATAGTCAACGCCATCCACGCCCTTCTGATGCCACAAGCCCTCCAACGGTGGAACCACATATTCAAAATAGCCGTCCATCTTGTGGCTGCCCTTATAGCTCATTTTGATGGTGAAAGCAATGCCGTACAGCACTCCCATAGCCTCCTGATAGGCTCCACCCGGAGCATTCGGGTCACCCTTGCCGTGCACTGCCACAAAATTCATACGCGGTATCGTAATCAGATGCGGTTTTTTCGGCGGGAGATAAAATTCCCTGTACTCTTTCTTATAATCAAACGGCATTACTCTTCACCCCATCCAGAAGTTCATGCTGCTTCTTTTTTGCTGAATCCCCTCAGCACCAGCCGATAGGACTTTTCCAGCATTTCCTTTTTCAGTATACCAGAACAACCTTGTTTTGTAAACAAAAAGTTGTGACATGCCGCAAAAAAATCCCCTGCCCTTACAGACAGAGGATCTAAAACAAAAAGAGACCTTCCCACTCTCCGGAATGGGAAGGTCTCTCGTAAGTTTAACCTTTAGCCTTAGGAAAGGCGCGAAGGGTCAAAATCACTCAATGATCTTGCCAACAACGCCAGAACCAACGGTACGGCCACCCTCACGGATAGCGAAACGCAGGCCCTCTTCCATAGCAACAGGGGTCAGCAGCTCAACGTGCATCATGACGTTATCGCCGGGCATGCACATCTCAGTGCCTTCGGGCAGAGTGATGATACCGGTCACGTCGGTGGTGCGGAAGTAGAACTGAGGACGATAGTTGGAGAAGAACGGGGTGTGACGGCCGCCTTCGTCCTTGGTCAGAACGTACACCTGAGACTCGAAGGTCTTGTGGGGGTGCACGGAACCGGGCTTAGCCAGAACCTGACCACGCTCGATCTGAGTACGATCAACACCACGCAGCAGAGCGCCGATGTTATCGCCAGCCTCAGCGAAGTCCAGAGACTTACGGAACATTTCCAGACCGGTAATGGTGGTGCTCAGACGATCGGGCTTGATGCCGACGATCTCCATAGCATCGCCAACCTTAGCAATACCACGCTCAACACGACCGGTTGCAACAGTACCACGGCCAGAAATGGTCATGACATCCTCGATGGGCATCAGGAAGGGCTTGTCTTCCTCACGATCGGGGTTGGGGATATAGGTGTCAACAGCGTCCATCAGCTCCTTGATGCAAGCATACTCGGGAGCATTGGGATCAGTGGAGGTAGACTCCAGAGCCTTCAGAGCGGAACCACGAATGATCGGGGTGTCGTCGCCGGGGAAGTCGTACTCGGTCAGCAGCTCACGGATCTCCATCTCGACCAGATCCAGCAGCTCTTCGTCGTCGACCATATCGCACTTGTTCATGAACACAACGATATAGGGCACGCCGACCTGACGAGCCAGCAGGATGTGCTCACGGGTCTGGGGCATGGGACCATCGGTAGCAGCAACGACCAGAATAGCGCCGTCCATCTGAGCAGCACCAGTGATCATGTTCTTAACGTAGTCAGCATGGCCCGGGCAGTCAACGTGAGCATAGTGACGAGCGTCGGTCTGATACTCAACGTGAGCGGAGTTGATCGTGATACCACGAGCACGCTCCTCAGGAGCCTTATCGATGTTGGCATAATCCATGAAGTCTGCGTCGCCCTTCAGAGCCAGGTACTTGGTGATAGCGGCGGTCAGAGTGGTCTTGCCGTGGTCAACGTGACCGATGGTGCCGATGTTCACATGCGGCTTAGAACGGTCGAACTTTGCCTTTTCAGCCATTGGAATATCCTCCCTTAATTTAGGTTTTGATATTTGGTTACAACAACCCTGCAAGATGCAGACATTGCATTGCAAGGCTATTCTACTAAATTTGCCCTGTAAAATCAAGTGCTTTTACAGGAAATTTTGCCGAGGTTACACTACCCCGGCAAAATCTTTATCCATTTTTCAGGAATCAGCCCTTGGTGCGGCCAGCGATGATCTGGTCAGCAATGTTCTTGGGCACCGGCTCGTAGTGAGACGGCTCCATGACATACTGGCCACGGCCCTGAGTCTTGGAACGCAGGTCGGTAGCGTAGCCGAACATCTGAGCCAGAGGCACAAATGCATTGACGCGCTGAGTACCAGCCATAGCTTCCATGCCCTGGATCTGACCACGGCGTGCATTCAGGTCGCCGATAACATCGCCCAGATACTCATCGGGAACGATAACTGCAACCTTCATGATAGGCTCAGTGATGATGGGATCAGCCTTGCGCATAGCATCCTTGAACGCCATAGAACCAGCAATGGAGAAGGCCATTTCAGAGGAGTCGACCTCATGATAAGAACCATCCCACAGGGTAACCTTGACATCAACGACAGGATAGCCAGCCAGAACACCGGACTTCATAGCACCCTGGATACCGTTGTCGATAGCCGGGATGTATTCCTTCGGGATGGCACCGCCAACGATGGCGTTGACGAACTCGTAACCCTTGCCGGGCTCGTTGGGCTCGATCTTGATCTTAACATGACCGTACTGGCCCTTACCACCGGACTGACGTGCGTACTTGGTCTCCTGGTTGGCCTCTTTGCGGATGGTCTCACGGTAAGCAACCTGAGGTGCACCCACGTTTGCTTCAACCTTGAACTCACGCAGCAGACGGTCAACGATGATCTCCAGGTGCAGCTCGCCCATACCGGCGATGATGGTCTGACCGGTTTCTTCGTCAGTGTAGGTCTTGAAGGTCGGATCCTCTTCGGCCAGCTTTGCCAGCGCGATGCCCATCTTCTCGTTGCCGGCCTTGGTCTTAGGCTCGATGGCAACGCGGATAACAGGCTCGGGGAACTTCATGGACTCCAGAATGATGGGATGATTCTCATCACACAGAGTGTCACCGGTAGTGGTGTTCTTCAGACCGACAACAGCAGCGATATCACCTGCGTAGCAGCAGTCGATATCCTTGCGGTGGTTAGAATGCATCTGCAGGATGCGGCCCATACGCTCCTTGCTGTCCTTCACGGAGTTGTAGACAGTGGTACCTGCCTCAACCTTACCGGAGTAAACACGGAAGTATGCCAGCTTACCAACGAACGGGTCGGTAGCGATCTTGAAGGCCAGAGCTGCGAAGGGAGCGTCGTCGGAAGACGGACGGGTCTCCTCTTCCTCAGTCTCGGGATTCACGCCCTTGATGTCAGGGACGTCGGTAGGAGCGGGCATATAGTCAACGATAGCGTCCAGCAGCTTCTGGACACCACGGTTCTTGTAGGAAGAACCGCAGACAACGGGAACCAGCGTGTTAGCGATGGTCTCCTTGCGGATCGCAGCCTTCAGCTCGGCACGGGTGATCTCCTCGCCCTCGAGGTACTTCTCCATCAACTCTTCGTCGTTCTCAGCAACAGCCTCGATCAGAATGTTGTGGTACTCCTCGGCCTGCTCACGCATATCCTCGGGGATGGGCTCAGTGCGCATGTCGTTGCCCATATCGTCGTAGTAGACCTCAGCGTTCATATCGACCAGGTCAACGATACCGCGGAAGGTATCCTCCTGACCGATAGGCAGCTGGATCGCCACGCCGTTTGCGTGCAGACGATCGTGCAGCATCTTGATGCAGCGGAAGAAGTCGGCACCCATGGTGTCCATCTTGTTAACGTACACCATACGGGGAACCTTATACTCGTCAGCCTGACGCCAAACGGTCTCAGACTGCGGCTCAACACCGCCCTTTGCAGCCAGAACGGTCACAGAACCGTCCAGCACGCGCAGGGAACGCTGGACCTCAACAGTGAAGTCCACGTGGCCCGGGGTGTCGATGATGTTGATGCGGTGACGGTTCTTCTTGAATGCAACCGGATCCTTCTGGGTCTCAGAGTGGCTCCAGTAGCAGGTGGTAGCAGCGGAAGTGATGGTGATACCACGCTCCTGCTCCTGAACCATCCAGTCCATGGTAGCGCCGCCATCATGAACTTCGCCGATCTTGTGATTGATACCGGTGTAGTACAGAATACGCTCGGTAGTAGTAGTCTTACCAGCATCAATGTGGGCCATAATGCCGATATTTCTCGTCATCTGAAGAGAAACTTCTCTGGGTGTAGCCATGAAATTAACCTCCTACAGAACAGATCAATAACGGAAATGAGCGAAAGCCTTGTTAGCCTCTGCCATCTTGTGAGTATCCTCACGCTTCTTCACGGCGTTACCAGTGTTGTTGGCAGCATCCATGATTTCAGCAGCCAGACGCTGAGCCATGGTCTTCTCACCACGGCTGCGGCTGTAGGCAGTCAGCCAGCGCAGACCCAGGGTCTCGCGGCGAGCCGGGCTGACTTCCAGAGGAACCTGGTAGTTAGCACCGCCAACGCGGCGGGTCTTGCACTCGAGGCTGGGCATGATGTTCTCCATCGCCTTCTCGAAAGTCTCCAGAGGATCGTTGCCGGTCTTCTCCTGAATCATGGAGAAAGCCTCGTAAACGATCTTCTGAGCGACGCCCTTCTTGCCATCCAGCATAACGCTGTTGACCAGACGAGTGACCATCTTGGAATTGTAAATAGGATCAGCTAAGACATCGCGCTTAGCAATGTTACCTCTTCTAGGCATCTTTCTTCCCTCCTTCACAGAATGATATCATCGGTACTCGAAAGTAATAAAACTCCCGTTGTGTCACAAAGAGCTGACCTTTACATAAACTGTTGCCCTCCGCTTTGCAAGCGGACTTGTTATTTATATAATGGAAAGCCGTTTATGGCGGTTGTCCTCAATTACTTCTTTGCAGCACCGGCCTTAGGACGCTTTGCGCCGTACTTGGAGCGGGCCTGATTACGGCCTGCCACACCCTGAGTATCCAGGGTACCACGGATGATGTGGTAACGCACACCGGGCAGGTCCTTAACACGACCGCCACGGATCAGCACGACGGAGTGCTCCTGCAGGTTATGGCCGATACCGGGAATGTAAGAGGTGACCTCGATACCATTCGTGAGGCGGACACGAGCAACCTTACGCAGAGCAGAGTTGGGCTTCTT
The DNA here is from genome assembly GCF_009679715.1 of Faecalibacterium sp. BIOML-A1. NCBI lineage: Bacteria > Bacillati > Bacillota > Clostridia > Eubacteriales > Oscillospiraceae > Faecalibacterium > Faecalibacterium sp. BIOML-A1. The sequence goes on along the minus strand of NZ_WKZJ01000001.1, from coordinate 298,253 downwards.
GGGGGTCATGGTACGAACAGCAGTGCAGACACCACGCTTCTGGGGGCTGTTCAGATCAGAATACTGTTTCTTCTGAGAATTGTAGCTCTTCAGCAGTGCGGGAGCGGTACTCTTGGTAGCCAGAACCTGACGGCCCTTGCGTACAAGCTGGTTAAAAGTAGGCATTTTGTTTCTCCTTTCTTAATAATGCACATCGGACTTTTTTCCGACTTTTTTGCCGCACTATCCCCATGAGGGATGCGCAACAGTTATATAATACTCGCTTTACAGGCGGATGTCAACAGTTTTTGCAAAGTTTTTTGCATTTATTCCAGATTTTTTCTTTCAGCATTTTTTCGACGTAAAACGCACGGTTTTCTCCCCTGTTTCCGCTTTTCCGGGCATATAAAAACCGCCCTGCAGGCGGATGCCCACAGAGCGGTCCATTGTTTTATTTCAGAAGAAGGAGCTTTGCTTACTGTACAGCAGCTGCCTGTTCGGCAGCGACCTCAGCATCGCGCTCAGCCTCACGGTTCTTCAGATCCTCACGGACTTCCGGCAGACCGGTACCTGCGGGGATCAGCTTACCAATGATGACGTTCTCCTTCAGGCCGGCCAGCGGGTCGACCTTGCCCTTGATGGCAGCTTCGGTCAGCACGCGGGTGGTCTCCTGGAAGGATGCAGCGGACAGGAAGGAGTCGTTTGCCAGAGCAGCCTTGGTGATGCCCAGCAGCACCTGCTGGTACTCAACCAGCTTCAGGCCCTCTTCACCAGCGTCGATGCGCTGCTGCAGATCGGCGTTGATGCTCTCCACTTCCAGACGGCTTGCCAGTGCACCGCCGATCAGGTTGGAAGAACCGGAATCAGTCACGCGCACCTTGCGGCACATCTGACGGACGATGACTTCGATATGCTTATCGTTGATCTCAACGCCCTGCAGACGGTAGACCTTCTGAACTTCGTTGATCAGGTAGTTCTGGACATCCTCCAGACCCTTGATTGCCAGAATATCCTGCGGATACAGAACACCTTCACGGGTGATGATGTCGCCCTTCTCCACACGGTCACCCGGCATCACGCGGGAATGCTGGGTGAACGGGATGGAGTAGCTCTTTACGACCTCGGCACCGTTCTCGTCCTTGCCGGTCACCTTGATAACGACATTCTTCTTGGTATCGTCCTGAGAAACGACACCAGAGATCTCGCTCATGATGGCCATGCTCTTGGGACGGCGGCTCTCGAACAGCTCTTCAACACGGGGAAGACCCTGCGTGATATCTTCAGCAGATGCGATACCGCCGGTATGGAAGGTACGCATGGTCAGCTGAGTACCAGGCTCGCCGATGGACTCTGCGGCGATAACGCCGACAGCCTCGCCCAGACGGACCGGCTCGCCGTTTGCCATATCGGAACCGTAGCAGCGTGCGCAGACACCGGTCTTTGCACGGCAGGTCAGCAGGCTGCGGATCTTCAGCTTGGTAATGCCAGCAGCCTCGATCTCGTTTGCATCGTACAGGTCGATCATCTTGCCTTCCGGCACGATCACCTTGCCGGTGACGGGGTTGACCACATCGCCCACAGCAAAGCGGCCGATCAAGCGCTCGCGGAAGCTCTCGATCTTCTCCTTGCCCTCGTGGATCTCAGACACCCACAGGCCGTCGGTGGTGCCGCAGTCGATCTCGCGCACGATAACATCCTGAGAGACATCGACCATGCGGCGGGTCAGGTAACCGGAGTCAGCGGTACGCAGAGCGGTATCGGCCAGACCCTTACGGGCACCACGGGCAGAAACGAAATATTCCAGAATATTCAGACCTTCACGGTAGTTGGCACGAATGGGCATCTCGATGGTGTGGCCGGCGGTGTTTGCCAGCAGGCCGCGCATGCCGGCCAGCTGCTTGATTTGGTTCATAGAACCACGAGCACCGGAGTCAGCCATCATATAGATCTCATTATCCTTGGGCAGGTTGTCTGCCAGAGCCTTGGAGACCTTATCGGTGGTAGCCTGCCAGATGGCGATGGTCTGGTTGTAACGCTCGTTGTCGGAGATCAGGCCGCGGTTGAACAGTCTGCCGACCTTTGCGATCTGCTGGTCAGCCTCAGCGATCAGTTCCTGCTTCTGCGGCGGGATCACAGCGTCGCACACAGCGACGGAGATTGCAGACAGAGTGGAGTACTTGTAGCCCTGCGCCTTGATGGCATCCAGCATCTTTGCACACTTGCGGGTGCCGTTGCGGGTCATGCAGCGGGAAATGATGTCGGGCAGAGTCTTCTTGGTCACGCGGAAGCTGACCTCGTACTCCAGCCAGTGCTCGGGATCAGTACGGTCGATATAACCCAGATTCTGAGGAACAGGGTTATTGAAGATGATGCGGCCGACGGTGGTTTCCACCAGACCGGTGCGCTCCACGCCGTCAATGGTCATGGTGCGGCGCACCTTGATGGGTGCGTGCAGGGTAACGATGTGCTCTGCATAAGCCATCAGGGCTTCGTTCTCATCGCGGAACACCTTGCCTGCGCCCTCGTCATTTTCACGAACGGTGGTCAGGTAGTAGCTGCCCAGGATCATATCCTGCGTAGGCACGGTAACAGGTGCGCCGTCAGAGGGCTTCAGCAGGTTGCCAGAAGCCAGCATCAGCATCTTGGCCTCACGGCAGGCATCCTCGCCCAGAGGCAGATGCACTGCCATCTGGTCACCGTCGAAGTCGGCGTTGAATGCGGTACATGCCAGCGGGTGCAGCTTGATTGCACGGCCCTCCACCAGCACCGGGTTGAAAGCCTGAATGCCCAGACGGTGCAGGGTAGGTGCACGGTTCAGCAGAACGGGGTGGCCCTTGATCACGGTCTCCAGGCTGTCCCACACTTCGGGCTTAGCGCGCTCCACCATCTTGCGGGCGGACTTGATGTTGTTGGCAATACCCTTCTCCACCAGATCCTTCATGACAAAGGGCTTGAACAGCTCCAGAGCCATTTCCTTGGGCAGACCGCACTGATCCATCTTCAGCTCAGGGCCGACGACGATAACAGAACGACCGGAGTAGTCAACACGCTTGCCCAGCAGGTTCTGACGGAAGCGGCCCTGCTTGCCCTTCAGCATATCGGAAAGGCTCTTCAGTGCGCGGTTGTTGGGGCCGGTGACCGGACGGCCGCGGCGGCCGTTGTCGATCAGGCTGTCCACTGCTTCCTGCAGCATACGCTTCTCGTTGCGCACGATGATGTCGGGAGCGCCCAGCTCCAGCAGACGGCGCAGACGGTTGTTGCGGTTGATCACGCGGCGGTACAGGTCGTTCAGGTCGGAGGTGGCAAAACGGCCGCCGTCCAGCTGGACCATGGGGCGCAGGTCAGGCGGCAGAACAGGCAGCACATCCATGACCATCCATTCAGGACGGTTGCCGGAAATGCGGAATGCCTCAACTACTTCCAGACGCTTGAGGATGCGCACGCGCTTCTGGCCGGAGGACTTTTCCACCTCGGCAGTCAGCTCTTCACTCAGCTGATCCAGATCGATCTCCTTCAGCAGATCCTGAATGGCCTCAGCGCCCATAGCAGCCTCGAACTCATCACCGTAGTGGTCGCGCATCTCACGATACTCGCTCTCGGTGAGCAGCTGCTTCTTTTCCAGACGGGTAGCGCCCGGATCAGTGACGATATAGCTTGCAAAATACAGCACCTTCTCCAGCAGGCGGGGGCTGATGTCCAGCATCAGGCCGATGCGGCTGGGGATGCCCTTGAAGTACCAGATGTGGCTGACGGGAGCGGCCAGCTCAATGTGGCCCATGCGCTCACGGCGGACCTTGGCCTTGGTCACTTCAACGCCGCAGCGGTCGCAGATCTTGCCCTTGTAGCGGATGCGCTTATACTTACCGCAGTGGCACTCCCAGTCCTTGGTAGGTCCAAAAATGCGCTCACAGTACAAGCCGTCGCGCTCCGGCTTCAGGGTACGGTAGTTGATGGTCTCAGGCTTTTTGACCTCGCCGTAGCTCCAGTTGCGGATCTGCTCCGGGGAGGCAAGGCCGATCTTGATGGAATCGAAAACGTTGTTTTCCATGAAACGAACCCTTTCTTAATCTCTAGTTGTCTCGATGATACAGGCGGCTTTCTTGTTCAGACCACAGGCCCCTCTCCCCTGCCGCAGCACGCGGAACAGGGGGCTTGAGGCTTGTGTTCTTTGTCTGATCAGAAATCTACTTCGTCAGAAGAAGCGGGAGCTTCGGCACCGGAGTTATTGTCCTCCAGCACAGAAGGATCATCGAAACCGGCATCGGCATCCTTAATATTATAATCGTTGAGCAGTTCGCTCTCCTGCACGACGTTCTCAGTGCCGGCAACATCGCGCATATCAAAGCCGGTCTCTTCGTCGTCGAAGTTCTGACGCATGTCGATCTCGTTGCCGTCCTTGTCCTGAACAACAACGTCCAGACCCAGAGACTGCAGTTCCTTCAGCATAACGCGGAAGGACTCGGGGATGCCGGGCTGCGGGATTGGCTCACCCTTAACGATGGCCTCGTAGGTCTTCACACGGCCCTCCACGTCGTCGGACTTGACGGTCAGGATCTCCTGCAGAGTGTATGCAGCGCCGTAAGCTTCCAGTGCCCAGACTTCCATTTCGCCAAAGCGCTGGCCGCCGAACTGGGCCTTGCCGCCCAGAGGCTGCTGAGTGACCAGAGAGTAGGGGCCGGTAGAACGTGCATGGATCTTATCATCGACCAGGTGATGCAGCTTCAGGTAGTACATATAACCGACGGTAACGCGGTTATCGAACTTCTCACCGGTGCGGCCATCATAAACGGTGGTCTTGCCATCGCGGTCCAGCTCGATCTTGGAGAAGTCGATGATGTGTCCCTTCTCGCCCATGATCTTGGGGAGCTTCGTGGGATATGCAGGAGCATTCTCGCCATGCCACATCTCGCGGGCGGTATCAAAGGTATCGCCGATGTCGTTCTCACGAGCAGAGTCGAAGACGGGAGTCATGACCTTGATGCCGCATGCCTTGGCAGCGTAGCCCAGGTTGACTTCCAGCACCTGACCGATGTTCATACGGGAAGGCACGCCCAGAGGGTTCAGCACGATGTCCAGCGGGGTGCCGTCGGGCAGGTAGGGCATGTCCTCCTGCGGCAGAATGCGGGAAACGACACCCTTGTTGCCGTGACGGCCTGCCATCTTATCACCAACGCTGATCTTGCGCTTCTGGGCAATATAGCAGCGGACGACCTCGCGCACGCCGGGCTGCAGTTCGTCGCTGTTCTCCGGGGTGAACACCTTGACATCCACGATGATGCCGTATGCACCATGGGGCACGCGCAGAGAAGTATCACGCACTTCGCGTGCCTTCTCGCCGAAGATGGCGCGCAGCAGGCGCTCTTCAGCGGTCAGCTCGGTCTCGCCCTTCGGGGTGACCTTACCGACCAGAATGTCGCCGCTCTTGACCTCGGCACCGATGCGGATGATGCCGCGCTCGTCCAGATCCTTCAGTGCATCCTCAGAAACGTTGGGGATATCACGGGTGATCTCTTCGGGTCCCAGCTTGGTGTCGCGGCTCTCGGTCTCGTACTCTTCAATATGAATGGAGGTGTACACGTCCTCGCGCACGATCTTCTCGTTCAGCAGAACGGCATCCTCGTAGTTGTAGCCTTCCCAGGTCATGAAGCCGATCAGAGCGTTCTTACCCAGAGAAATTTCGCCGTTGCGCATTGCAGGGCCGTCGGCCAGCACCTGACCGGCCTTGACGCTCTCGCCGACCTCCACGATGGGACGCTGGTTGATGCAGGTGCCTGCGTTGGAGCGTGCGAACTTGACCAGAGGATAATCCTCCAGCTCACCCTTGTTGTTGCGCACAACAACATGGTTGGCATCCATCTTCTCAACGATACCGTCATTCTTTGCCAGAACAGCGGTGCCGGAGTCGGTAGCAGCCTTGTACTCCATACCGGTAGCAACGATGGGTTGCTGGGTGACCATCAGAGGCACTGCCTGACGCTGCATGTTGGAACCCATCAGAGCACGGTTACAGTCATCGTTCTCCAGGAAGGGGATGCAGGCGGTAGCAACAGAGACCATCATTCGCGGAGAAACGTCCATGTAATCGACTTTCTCTGCATCAATTTCAAGGATCTCGTCGCGGCGGCGGGCAGACACACGGGGACGGATGAAGTGCTTGCCCTCATCCAGCGGCTCGTTGGCCTGTGCCACAACGTACTCGTCCTCGACATCAGCGGTCATATACTCGACCTCGTCGGTGACGACCTGTTCCTTCAGGTTGCCGTTCTCGTCATAGATCTTCTTGACCTTGCGGTACGGAGCTTCCACGAAGCCGTACTCGTTGATCTTGGCGTAAGATGCCAGATAGGAGATCAGACCGATGTTGGGGCCTTCAGGAGTCTCGATGGGGCACATACGGCCGTAGTGGCTGTAGTGAACGTCGCGGACCTCGAAACCTGCGCGGTCACGGCTCAGACCGCCGGGGCCCAGAGCAGACAGGCGGCGCTTGTGGGTCAGCTCAGCCAGCGGGTTGTTCTGATCCATGAACTGGGACAGCGGAGAAGAACCGAAGAACTCCTTGATGGCTGCCACCACCGGACGGATGTTGATGAGGGCCTGCGGGGTGATGACGCTCTGATCCTGGCTCTGCAGGGTCATGCGCTCACGGATGACGCGCTCCATGCGGGAGAAGCCGATGCGGAACTGGTTCTGCAGCAGCTCGCCCACGCTGCGGATGCGGCGGTTGCCCAGATGGTCGATATCATCGGTGGTGCCAATATTGTGGCCCAGACCGTTCAGGTAGTTGATGGAAGCCAGAATATCGGCGACCGTAACGGTGCGGCCGATCAGCTGGTCGTGGTTGCGGCGCAGCATCTCCTTCTGCTCTTCCACATCAGAGGTGGTGTCGAGGATCTTCTTGATCTCATCGAAGGAGCAGCGCTCGTTGATGCCGCACTCCTTCACGTCGAAGGAGAAGAAGCCCTGTGCATCCACACAGCCGTTGGTGATGACCTTGATCTTCCGGCTCTCTTCCTTCATGGGATCGTCGAGCTTCAGCACGACCAGATTCACACCGGCATTGTCAGCCTTCTCGGCCAGCTCGCGGGTGATCTTGGCACCAGCCTCGATCAGGATCTCGCCGGTCAGCGGAGCGACCACATTCTCAGCAGCCACCTGACCGGTGATGCGGCGTGCCAGAGACAGCTTCTTGTTCATCTTATAACGGCCGAAACGAGACAGGTCATAACGACGCGGGTCGAAGAACAGCATGTTGATCTGGCTGGTAGCAGACTCCACCGTGGGAGGCTCGCCGGGGCGCAGCTTGCGGTAGACTTCCAGCAGGCCCTCTTCCTGATTCTTGGTGGTATCCTTTTCCAGAGTAGCGAGGATGCGCTCATCGTCGCCAAAGAAGTTCAGGATGTCCTCGTTGGTGGACAGGCCCAGTGCACGGCACAGCACGGTGACAGGCAACTTGCGGTTCTTATCGATACGGACATAGAACACATCGGAAGCATCGGTCTCGTACTCCAGCCATGCACCGCGGTTGGGGTTCATGGTGGCGCTGTACAGGTCGTTGCCCACCTTATCCTTGGCATCGCCGTAGAACACGCCGGGAGAACGCACCAGCTGGCTGACGATAGCACGCTCTGCACCGTTGATCACAAAGGTGCCGGCATCGGTCATCAGCGGGAAATCGCCCATGAAGATCTCCTGATCCTTCACTTCGCCGGTCTCCTTGTTCAGCAGACGGGCGGTGACGCGCAGGGGTGCTGCATAGGTCACGTCGCGCTCCTTGCACTCCTTGATGCTGTACTTCGGCTCCTTGTCCAGGCGGAAGTCCACAAAGCTCAGTGCCAGATTGCCGGTGTAGTCCTCAATGGTGCCGATATCGTGGAAGACCTCTTTCAGGCCCTCGTCCAGGAACCACTGATAAGAGTTCTTCTGGACCTCGATCAGGTTCGGCATACTGATGACTTCGTCGATGTGGGAGAAGCTCATGCGCTCGGTTTTGCCGAGCTTTACGGGCTTGACTTTCATCATAAAATCAACCACTCCTTACTTTTATACTCTACGGGATGTCGTATACACGGGTCAAATTTGAGCAGACACACATAATTCGACCCGCGTCAAAGGGAACCTTTCGGCGTTTTTCACAAACTTTTCGGTTTGACCCGTCCAGTCACCGCCTGCGTATTCCTCTTTTTGGCGCACTAGTCCATTATGTGATACTAATGCAGTATACACCCTAAAAGCCTTGCTGTCAAGCCATTTTTCAGATTTTTGCCAAAACAAATTTATTTTTTCTCTCATTTTCGCACGCCCGGCAGCGTGTTGTGTTTTGTTGTTTTAGGGCTTGATTTTTTTATTTTGCACGTTCCTGTTCATAATCCCCTTGTGCAATTTGTCTATCTTTGCCCTTGTGTTTTGGAGTATTACTTTTACAGTCGGATATGTCCGTTTTCCCTTGCGGCCCTTTTTTGTGAAAAAGCAGCTCAGAAAAGCTCGCAGGCTTTTCTGAGCTGCAAATATAAAAATAATGTTTCCTCTAAGATTGCCAGAGCGCAAGCGGCGGCAATTATAATTTGTTCACTCATCCAGATAATCCCGCAGGCGTTTTGCACGGCTGGGATGCCGCAGCTTGCGCAGGGCCTTGGCTTCGATCTGCCGCACCCGCTCCCGGGTCACATTGAACTCCTTACCCAGCTCTTCCAGCGTGTGCGCCCGGCCATCCTCCAGCCCGAAGCGCAGTGCGATCACCCGCTCTTCCCTCGGTGTCAGGCTTTTGAGCACGCTGAACAGTTCCCGCCGCAGCAGCTGCCGCCCGGCTTCATCCACCGGGACGCCTGCATCCTCGTCCTGAATAAAATCTTCAAGGTGGGCATCCTCTTCCTCGCCCACCGGCGTTTCCAAGCTGATGGGGTCCTGCGCCAGCTGCAGCAATTCCCGCACACGGTCCGGCTCCATGTCCAGCTGAACAGCGATCTCTTCCGCGGTAGGCTCCCGGCCATTTTTCCGCAGCAGGTCACCCGTCGTCTTTTTGACCCGGTTGATGCTCTCCACAAGGTGCACCGGGATGCGGATGGTTCTCCCCTGATCCGCAATGGCGCGGGTGATGGACTGACGGATCCACCACGTGGCATAGGTGGAAAATTTGAAGCCGCGCTCCGGTTCAAACTTTTCCGCCGCCTTCATCAGACCGAGATTGCCTTCCTGAATAAGATCCAGAAACGGCAGGCCCCGCCCTGCATAGCGCTTTGCCACCGACACCACCAGCCGCAGGTTCGCTTCGCTGAGCTTCCGCCGGGCATCCTCGTCCCCGGCCTGCGCGGCACGGGCAAGCTCCGTTTCCTGTTCTGCTGTCAGCAGCGGCACCCGGCCGATCTCCTTCAAATAGGCCTTTACCGGGTCGTCCAGCGCCACCCCCTCTGCCGAAAGCTCATGTTCCAGCCTGCCGATCTGCGTTTCATCCAACGCAGGCAGGTCCGTTTCCTCTTCGGTCAGGTGCACGCCGCGGTCCTCCAGTGCCGTATACAGCTCGTCCAGCTGCGCCACATCGTAATCCTGTTCGTCCATGGCACGGCTGATCTGCTCCGGTGTCAGGGCATGGTGGCGTGCCCGCGCAGCCAATGTTCTGGCCAATTCCTCCGTTTGCGACAATTTCTGCATGGTTCCTGCTCCTTTCCTCTCCTGCTCCAGCCGGAGGGGAAAGCGGGGGATCATTCTTCTACAGGCACATTTCCCTGCTTCTTTTCGCGCATCGACTGGAGGTAATCACTCAGTTCCTCATTGGACATATGCGCCGCCTTGCCTGCCATGGGCATCCCCCGGGCAATGCGGTCCAGATACAGCCGGATATCATCCGGCGTACAATTCACATCGCTGTATTGTGCCGCAAGATGGCTCAGTTCATTCAGCGCTTCTTCGCTTACAAAAGCGCGCAGCGTGGTCAGGCTGATCTCAATGCCCTCCTGTCGGCAGCGCAGCATAGCTTCAAACAGCTCCTTCTGCTGCGGCAGCACGAACTGTTCTGCGGTCAGCTGCCCCTGCACCAGATCGATATAGTGCGGCTCCCGCAGGATCGCCGCCAGCAGCCGCTGCTGTGCACTGGCAATGCCCAGTGCCTGACTGCCTCCTGCACTGTACGGCACGTTGATCTGATTCATCTCACCGGACTTGAGCGCCTGCTGCTTTTTCTCCCAGCGGTGCTTGCTGCCCGCCCTCTTCACGGCGGTCTCCAGCTGGGTCATGATAGCTGTTTTGGAGATGTTGGTCTCCTCAGCCAGACGCCCCGCATACACTTCCTGCTCGGTAGGGTTGGAGCGCTCTGCCAGCATATTCACAGCTTCCTTCACGTATTCCAGCCGCTGGGCATCCTGTGCCAGATCGTACTGGCTGCGCAGACGGCCCAGCCGGAAGTCCAGTGCATTGCCCACACCATCCAGCAGGGCCTTGAATCGCTCTGCGCCATACTTTTTGATGTACTCGTCCGGGTCCTTTGCACCGGGGATCTGCAGCACGCCCACCTTTACCGGGCTGTTGCGGAACAGTTCCAGCGAGCGCAGCGTGGCCTTCTGGCCTGCTTCGTCCGAATCGTAGCTCAGGATCACCTCGTCAGCATACTCGCTGATGAGCCGCACCTGCTCCGGGGTCAGGGCCGTGCCGCAGGCGCACACTGCTGTGTCGATGCCTGCCTGATGCATACTGATCACGTCCATGTAGCCCTCGCACAGCACGAACCGGCGCACCGCGCTGCGCTTTGCGATCTGCAGCGCAAACACCGTCTCTGATTTGTGGTACACCAGCGTTTCCGGGCTGTTGACATATTTCGGTTTGGAATCGTCCAGCACGCGCCCACCAAACGCAATGATGTTGCCGCGCAGGTCAAAGATGGGGGTCATCACCCGCTTCCAGAACAGGCAGTAGATGCGGCCGGACGCACTGCGCTTGAACAGGCCGCTGGCATCTAGCTCCTGCTGATTGTAGCCCTTATCGCGCAGGAACTGATACAGCGCCTGTCCGTCGTTGGGCGCATAGCCCAGCCCGAACCGGACGATCGTCTTGTCGTCCAGACCGCGCCGCCGCCAGTAGGCACGGGCCTGACGGGCTTCCTCCACGGTGGAGTTCAGGCAGGCGTGGAAAAACCGTGCCGCCTCCTTGTTCATGGAGAGGATGCGGCTGCGCATCCGGCCTGTTTTGTCGTCCTCCTGCGGCTCCGGCATACCGGCCCGCGCTGCCAGCAGCTTAACGGCCTCCGGGTAATCGATGCTGTTGATCTTTTTCGTAAAGGTAATGGCATCGCCGCCTGCGCCGCAGCCAAAGCAGTAAAAGCTCTGGGTGTCCGGGTAGACGTAGAATGAGGGCGTTTTTTCGCTGTGAAAGGGGCACAGGCCGCCATACAAACGTCCCTTGCGCTTGAGCTGCACATAGCTGCCCACCAGCTCCACAATGTCGGTGCGGCGGGTCAGTTCTTCAATGTATTCGTGTGGGATCATGGATCTTTCAAACGACCTTTCGGATTTATAGGACATGCCACTTCCGGGGCACAAACAATTCCTCAAAAGTGCGGATGGCAAATTCATCGCTCATGCCACTGATGTAATCGGTCACTGCGCGTTCTCCGCCCTCCTGATAAGCCAGCTGGATGTAGAAGTTGGACATCCGGTCCACATGGTTCAGGTAGTAATCGTACAGTTCCCCGATCACCTTGTCCACCTTCTGCTCTTCCCGCTTGGCGGTCTTGTCCACATACACGGTGGCGTACATGAAATCCCGCAGCGCAAGGAAGGCTTCGTTTTCCTCTGCGCCCACCTTCACATCCCCATCGCTGTTGGCAAGGATACTGTTGATCATGGTGGTGATGCGGGCAGATTTTGTCTGGCCCAGCACGGCGGTGCATTCTTTCGGCAGGGTGGCTGGGTCCAGCACACCGGCGCGCACCGCGTCCTCAATGTCGTGGTTCACATAGGCGATTTGATCCGCCATGCGCACGATGCGCCCTTCCGGCGTTGCCGCCCAGGTGCCCTTTGTGTGGGTCACGATGCCGTTGCGCACCTCCCACGTCAGGTTCAGGCCCCGGCCGTCCTTTTCCAGCTTGTCCACCACACGCAGGCTCTGCATATAGTGCTTGAAGCCGTCCGGGCACAGCTCATTCAGCGCGCGCTCCCCGGCATGGCCAAACGGCGTGTGGCCCAGATCATGGGCAAGGCTGATCGCTTCGGTCAGATCTTCGTTCAGCCGCAGGGCGCGGGCAATGGTCCGCGCGATCTGCGAGACCTCCAGCGTATGGGTCAGTCGGGTGCGGTACAGATCTCCCTCCGGCGAGAGGAACACCTGCGTCTTTTGTTTGAGCCGTCGGAACGCCTTGCAGTGCAGCACCCGGTCACGGTCACGCTGGAACACCGGCCGGATCGGGTCCTGCTCTTCCGGCAGCATGCGGCCGCGGCTCTGGTCGCTGAAGGTAGCCCACGGCGCGAAGGTCATATGTTCGATCTCTTCTGTGCGCTGACGTACATCCATACAAAGTCGCCCTCCCTTTTTGTCGCCATTCCCCCTCTCTGTTTCGGCACAGCCGATCCCAATTGCTGCGTCTGCGGCAATTGTAGCACACCCGCTTTGTCGAAGGGGGAAAAAGCCTGTCGGTTCGCAAAATAATGCTTGCTTTTTTATTTTTGCTGCTGCCGGGTTCAGAACGGTGCGTAGAACGGGTCGGATACCGTCACCTGCGCGCTGCCGCGCGTCAGCTCCCGCAGCTGTTCCAGCAGCGGGCCTTCGGTGTGTTCCGGCATCTGCCAGCACAGGGTCACGCGATCCGTGAACTGCGGCGCGGCCTGTTTTGCTCCCGCCGCATCGATCAGCAGCGATGCACGCTCATAAAGGGAGTAATCCACCGTCACGCGCAGCTCCACCACGCTGCGCACCGTGACCACCTCGGCATTTTCCAGTGCACGGGCCGTAGCCGTGGTGTATGCGCGCACCAAGCCGCCGGTGCCCAGCAGCACGCCGCCAAAGTAACGGGTCACCACCACGATCAGATCCGTCAGGCCGCTGTGCTGCAGCACCTCCAGCGCTGGTGTGCCCGCCGTCTTGGCCGGTTCACCATCATCTGAATAGCGTTCCCGGTTGCCTTCCCGCAGGCGGTAGGCATACACATTGTGACGGGCGGTGCGGTTGGCCGCACGCACCTGTTCCAGAAATGCAACGGCAGCTTCCTCGCTGTCCGCAAATGACAGCGCCGCAATGAAGCGGCTCTTCTTTTCTTCGTATTCTCCTGTGGCCGTGCCATGGATGGTGCGGTAATCCTCCACTGTGGTTCCTCCTGCATGTTATTCAAATCAAGTATAACATAAATCGTCCGTTGTGCAACCACTGCCGCATACGTTTTTGTGTCAAGGCCAGCTCCCGGTACCGCTGCCCGCATGTCCTCTGCCAGAAAAAAGCGCAACAAAAAATCGGCCAAGCCTTGCAGCTCAGCCGATCTTTTGTTAGAAGAAAGCAGATGATCACTTCGTAAAGAGCTGGATCCACTGATGGCCCCAAGTGCTGGAGCTGTTGTAGTAGTAGCCAACACCCATTGCACGAGCTTCGGGATCCAGAATGTTTGCGCGATGGCCTTCGGAGTTCATCCAGGCATTCACGACTTCTTCAGGAGAAACGCTGCCCCATGCGGCATTCTCGCCAGCAGCGGCATCCGTCACGCCGTACTCGCTGAGAACAGTGTACCACTTGGTACCATTGGGACGAACGTGAGAATTGACGGTTGCGATCTCTTCGGCGCGCCGCTGAGCAGCTGCGGTGAGCTTTGCATCGCCCATGACCAGGGGCTGCAAGCCGTACTTTGCACGCTCGGCATTGACCAGATTCAGAACTTCCTGACGGTAGTTGCTGGTGTAAGAGTTTTCGGGGCAAGAGAAGATCAGCACCCAGTAGTTGTTGTAAACGCCGCCTTCGTAGTGGCCCACACTCATGGTGGTCACATCCGCATTCAGCATGCGCTCACGTGCGAAATCAATGTTCATCCACTGATCCACCGCTGCATCGGGGGTAGAAACGCCAGCTATGTAGTTTTCGCCAACGGACGCATCGTTGATACCATTCTCGGCGAAGATGGTAAAATCGCGCTGGCCATTGGGACGAACGTAGGAATAAGAAGAGGCCAGTTCCTTAGCGCGCTCCTGAGCGGCACTATTGTGGCTGCTGTCGCCCAGCTGAACGGGCTTCAGACCAGCCTTTGCGCGCTCGTTGTTTACGCGGCGCAGGAACTCGTTCTGATAAGCTTCGTCCTGAAAGCTGATGTAGGAATTTTCTTCTTCGATGGAGGCAGAACCCGAAGCCTCAGCTGCGTTTGCAGTAACGGGCTTGAGAGATGCAGCACCAAAAACCACAGCCAAAGTCATAGCTGCTGCTGCGATATTCTTCAGGGTGCGCATCTCGAGTTTCATAAGACATCCTCCGTAAGCTTTTGTATATAAAAGCTTTTTTGCATTCATGTGAATGCGTACTGCAACACATTTGCAACTCTTCCGTTTCAAATGTGTTGCTTTTGTGCAACAAAAGTATCACAATAGCATCTCATCGTCAAGGAGTTTCTGTCGATTTTTTGAGAGAAAATGCAAAAAATCAAAATTTCCCGTTCCGAAAACGTTTCACAAGCGCAACAGATTCATCCAAGATCCCGTGAATTTGTTACGTCCGTGTTGCGCTTCACCGTTTTCAGGATTGTTTCGTCACACTTAACGTGTTGCATTTTATTTTTCCACACCTTTTCTGCAATGTTTTTCATGCATTTTTCTGTATGTTTATTCGCTTATATGCATATTTCAAAGTGTAACAGACTTTTGTGTGCGCTTTTCCATTCCACTCCCCTCCCATCCCGCAGCCCTTTTCTGGGCTGCAGCCAGCCTCTGGCTGTACTTTCTGCAACAAAAAACAGCACAGGCAGCCTTTTCAGGGCCATCTGTGCTGTGCCGTATTCCTTACATAAAAAGAAGAGCGGCTCCGAAGAGCCGCCCTCCCACAATTCAGGCTATGCTATAAAAAGATCTCGCGTCAGTCGATCACTGAGCAGCCTTTGCTGCCTCGATCTGCTTGATCAGTTCGGGCACGACCTTGAACAGATCGCCCACGATGCCGTAGTCAGCCACGCCGAAGATGGGAGCACCCTCGTTCTTGTTGACAGCGATGATGCACTCGGAGTCCTGCATACCAGCGGTGTGCTGGATAGCGCCGGAGATGCCCAGAGCAACATAGATCTTGGGGTGCACGGTCTTGCCGGTCTGACCAACCTGATGGTCAGCGGTCATCCAGCCTGCATCGGTGACGGCACGGGAAGCACCCACAACGCCGCCGCCCAAAGCGGCAGCCAGCTGCTCAGCCAGCTCAATGCCCTTGTTGACATCCTTGCTGATGCCGCGGCCAACAGAGACGATCACGTCTGCGCCGATCAGATCGACCAGCTTCTCAGCGGCCTTCTCAACGCTCAGGACCTCGGTCTTGATGTCCTCAGCAGCCAGAGCGAATGCGGGCTTCACGATCTGGCAGGCATCAGCCTTGGCCTGATCGAAGGGAGCCTTCTTCATAACGCCGGGACGCACGGTGGACATCTGCGGACGGAAACGGGGGCAGATGATGGTAGCCATCAGATGGCCGCCGAATGCGGGACGGGTCATCTTCAGGTTGCGGTCTTCCATATCGAACTTCTGCTTGGACAGGTCGATGGTGGAGCTCTCCTTCAGGAAATCGATGTACTTTGCAGTGTCGATATCCAGATGGGTAGCATCGGCGGTCAGGCCGGTGTGCAGGCGGGCTGCGCAGCGGGGGCCGAGATCGCGGCCGATGTTGGTTGCACCGATCAGCAGGACTTCGGGCTTGTACTCGTTGACCATGTCGCACACGACCTTAGCGTATGCATCGGTGGTGTAATCCTTCAGCAGGGGGCTGTCGCAGACCATGACCTTATCGGCACCATAGCCGCCCAGCTCCTTGGCAATGCCTTCCACGTTGTCGCCCAGCAGCAGACCGGTGACCTCGCAGCCCAGCTCATCAGCCAGCTTGCGGGCCTCGCTCACCAGCTCGAAATCAGTGGGCATCAATGCGCCCTGGCGCTGCTCGCAGAAGACCCATACGCCCTTGTATTCGTTAAAATCAGCCATTGTAATCCTATGCTCCTTTCATCAGATCAGGTGCTTCTTGGCCAGGATACCAGCCAGCTGTGCGGCAGTATCGTCGCCCTTGAGCATGGTGCCTGCGCCCTTCTGCGGAGGAGTGAAGGACTTAAAGACGTTCGTCGGAGAACCCTTCAGACCAATGGTATCGACCTCGATCAGCGGATCGTCCTTCAGTGCGTTGTAATCGAACACTTCCATCGGCTTGTCGTAGCAGGTGAAGATGCCGTTCACGCTCATGTAACGGGGCTGGTTCAGCTCCTTGATGCAGGTCAGCAGGCAGGGAGTCTGCACCTTGACCATCATGTAGCCGTCCTCCAGCATACGCTTCACGGTCAGGGTGTTGCCATCCTTCTGGATGTCAGCCACATAGGTGACCTGAGGCAGGTGCAGCTTCTCAGCGATCTGAGGACCGACCTGAGCGGTATCACCATCAATTGCCTGACGGCCGCAGAACACAACGTCCTCGGGGCCGACACCGATCTTGTTGACGGCAGCAGCCAGGATCTGGCTGGTTGCGAAGGTATCGGAACCGCCGAACTCACGGCCGGAGACCAGAACAGCCTTATCTGCACCGCGGGCCAGCAGCTCACGCAGCATGCCTTCTGCCGGCGGGGGACCCATGGTAACAACAACGACTTCGCAGCCGGTAGCGTCCTTGAGCTTCAGAGCAGCCTCCAGAGCGTTCAGGTCATCAGGGTTGGTGATGGTAGCCATCGAAGCACGGTCCAGAGTGCCATCGGGCTTGACGGACACCTTGCCGGAGGTATCAGGAACCTGCTTTACACAAACAATTGCTTTCATTGTAACTCTTGCCTCCCTTACTTCAGCAGCGCGCCGGAAATGACCATCATCTGCACTTCGCTGGTGCCCTCGTAGATCTCAGTGATCTTGGCATCACGCATCATGCGCTCGATGGGATAGTCACGGGTGTAGCCGTAACCGCCGAACAGCTGCAGGCAGCGGCGGGTCACATCGCTTGCGGTGCGGGCTGCGATCAGCTTTGCCTGAGCAGCCTCAACGCTGTAACGGACCTTCTTGCCATCCATTGCTTCCTGCTTCTTCAGAGCAGCAGCGTAGACCAGATACTTTGCAGCCTCAACGCGTGCCTTCATCTCAGCCAGCTCGAACTGGGTGTTCTGGAATGCGGAAATGCTGCGGCCGAACTGCTTGCGCTCCTTGACGTAAGCAACGGTCTCTTCCAGAGCGCCCTCGGCGATGCCCAGAGCCTGAGAAGCAATGCCGATACGGCCACCGTCCAGAGTAGCCATAGCCAGCTGGAAGCCGCGGCCACGCACACCCAGCATACGGTCAGCAGGGATGCGGCAGTCCTCAAAGATCAGCTCGCAGGTGGAAGAACCGCGGATGCCCATCTTGTCCTCAGCCTTACCGACAGAGAAGCCCGGGTCGGTGCGCTCCACGATAAAGGCGGAGCACTGCTTGGTGGGACGGCCCTTCTTGTCGGGCACGATATCGGTGACAGCAATAACGATAAAGACGTTTGCGTAGCCGGCGTTGGTGATGAAGATCTTGGAACCGTTCAGGATCCAATCACCGGTCTCGGGGTCCTGCTTTGCAAAGGTCTGCTGACCCTGTGCATCAGTGCCGGCACCCGGCTCAGTCAGGCCGAAAGCACCCAGCCACTCACCGCTGCACAGCTTGGGCAGATACTTTGCCTTCTGCTCGGGAGTACCATTTTCATAAATAGGAGCAGCACACAGGCTGGTGTGAGCAGAGACGATGACACCGGTGGTGCCGCAGACCTTGCTCAGCTCTTCCACTGCCATGACGTAGGACAGCACATCGCCGCCTGCACCGCCGACCTCAGTCGGGAAATAAATGCCCATCATGCCGAGCTTGCCCATCTTTTCGACGGTCTCTTTGGGGAAGTACTCTTCCGCATCAACCTTCTTTGCCAGGGGCTTGACTTCGTTCTCAGCAAACTCGCGGTACATTTTCTGTACCATCTGCTGCTGCTTGGACAGAGTAAAATCCATCGCTATATCCTCCTAACGGGTCTTTTTCATTTACCGGAATTGCCCGGTGCAAACAAATTCCTCCCGGCCGCGTTTCCACGGTCGGGAGAAACGTTTATCAGAATTTACAGCTGGTCAACAGGGGTCTTGGTGCGGTCTGCGTTGTAAACGTAGAAGCCCTTGCCGCTCTTGCAGCCCAGGTTGCCGCCGCGGACCATCTTACGGATCAGCGGGCAGGCACGGTACTTGCTGTCGCCGGTCTCCTTGTACAGCACATCCATGATGGCCAGGCAGATATCCAGGCCGATGAAGTCGCCCAGCTCCAGGGGACCCATGGGGTGGTTGGCACCCAGCTTCATAGCGGTGTCGATGCCGGCGATATCGGAAACGCCTTCCATCTTGATGAAAGCAGCTTCGTTGATCATGGGGATCAGGATGCGGTTGACGACGAAGCCTGCAGCCTCATTGACCTGAACCGGCTGCTTGCCGATGGCAACAGAGATCTCCTTGATCTTCTCAACGGTCTCAGCGGGAGTGTTGCAGCCTGCGATGACCTCGATCAGCTTCATGCGGTCTGCGGGGTTAAAGAAGTGCATGCCGACCAGCGGACGGCTAACGCCCTTGCCGATCTCGGTGATGGACAGAGAAGAAGTGTTGGAAGCGAAGATGCACTCGGGCTTGCAGATCTTATCCAGCTCGCCGAAGGTGGTCTGTTTGACCTTCATATCCTCAAAAGCAGCCTCAACGACCAGATCGCAGTCAGCGCACAGGTCTTCCTTCAGGCCCGGGGTGATGGCAGCAACGATAGCGTCTGCCTTTTCCTGCGTCATCTTTCCCTTGGCAACCAGCTTCTCGTAGCCCTTCTTGATCTTTGCCAGACCATTCTCGGCCCACTCCTGCTTGATGTCGCACAGAGCAACGGTGTTGCCCTCAACCTGTGCAAATGCCTTTGCGATGCCCTGGCCCATGGTGCCAGCGCCGATAACACCGATCTTCATAGGAAACCTCTCCTTTAATATCAAAAATTATGTAGTAATGGATTAGTTGTTGGTGAACACTGCCTTGGGCTTCGGCTTCTCACGGCTCAGGAAGCAGGCCATGCCTTCCTTCTGGTCGTGGGTCTCGAAGCAGCTGCCGAACAGCTTTTCCTCGACCTCAACAGCCTTCTCGATGGGCAGGCTGATGCCGCCGTTGATTGCCTTCTTGCAGTTGCGTACAGCGATGGGTGCATTCTTTGCGATCTTGCCGGCCAGCTTCAGCACGTTCTCCATCAGTTCAGCCTGAGGATACACAGCGTTCACCAGACCAATGCGCAGAGCCTCGTCCGCCTTGATGTTCAGTGCAGAGTAGACCAGCTGCTTTGCCATACCCATGCCGACCAGACGTGCCAGACGCTGGGTGCCGCCGAAGCCCGGGGTGATGCCCAGACCCACTTCCGGCTGGCCGAACACAGCGTTGTCAGAGCAGATGCGGATGTCGCAGCTCATAGCCAGCTCGTTGCCGCCGCCCAGTGCAAAGCCGTTCACGGCTGCAATAACGGGGATGGGGAAGCTCTCAATCATCAGGAACACATCATTGCCCAGCTTGCCGAAGGCCTCGCCCTCTGCCTTGGTCATGGTGCTCATGGAACCGATATCTGCACCTGCCACGAAGCTCTTGTCGCCTTCGCCGGTCAGAACGATGCAGCGGACAGTCTCCTGATCCACAGCCTCAAAAGCTGCCTTCAGGTCTGCCAGAACTTCGGGATTCAGGGCATTCAGTGCCTTGGGGCGGTCGATGGTAATGATCTCAACTGCACCCTGCACCTCGGTTTTTACAAATGCCATTGTGAAAACCTCCTATTCAAATCTTATCAATTATCACAAACAGCCCCCGGACGGAGGAAAGGCTCTCCGGTTCCCTTCCCCGTCCGGGTCTGTCATTCAGTCAGGATTCCAAGAGGTGGAACTTAGTCCATCTCAACGATGGTAGCGCAGCCCATGCCGCCGCCGATGCACAGGGTAGCCAGACCCTTGTGAGCACCGCGATGCTTCATAGCATACAGCAGGGTGACCAGGATACGAGCGCCGGAAGCGCCGACCGGGTGGCCCAGAGCAATTGCGCCGCCGTTGACGTTCACCTTGCTCATATCAAAGTTCAGAGCCTGGCTGACAGCCACAGACTGAGCAGCAAATGCCTCGTTGGCCTCGATCAGATCCATGTCAGCAACGCTCATGCCGGTCTTAGCCATGACCTTCTTGGTAGCAGCGATGGGGCCCAGACCCATGACTTCCGGCTCAACGCCAGCCAAAGCACCTGCGACCCAGGTAGCCAGAGGCTTCACGCCCAGCTCCTTAGCCTTCTCCTCGCTCATGATGACCAGAGCAGCAGCGCCGTCATTGATGGCGGAAGAGTTGCCGGCGGTCACGATGCCGTCCTTGGTGAAAGCGGGCTTCAGCTTTGCCAGCACTTCAGGAGCGCTCAGACGGGGGCCTTCATCAGTATCGAACACGGTGTCGCCCTTCTTGCCCTTGATCACAACGGGAACGATCTCGTCCTTGAAAGCGCCGTCCTTGATAGCCTTGTCAGCCTTCAGCTGGCTGTTGTATGAGAACTCGTCCAGCATCTCACGGGTGATGGGGCTGTAGCCGTACTTCTTCTGATAAGTCTCGTTGGTGCAGACATTCTCAGCGGTCATGCCCATGTGCTTGTTGAAGCCGCAGGCATCCCACAGAGCATCGTTGACCATGGTATCCACGATCTCGCTCTTGCCCATGGGTGCGCCCATGCGGTAGCCGTAACGAGCCTTCTGCAGTGCGAAGGGAGCCATGTCCATGTTCTCCATGCCGCCTGCGACCACGATATCAGCATCGCCAGCCTCGATCATCTGAGCAGCCATATTGACGCAGTTCAGACCGGAGCCACACACCACGTTGACGGTGACAGCCGGGGTCTCGATGGGCAGACCAGCCTTCAGAGCAGCCTGACGTGCAACGTTCTGGCCCAGACCAGCCTGAATGACACAGCCCATGTAAACATGATCGACCTGCTCAGGTGCGACGTTTGCACGGTTCAGGGCTTCCTTGATGACGATGGAGCCCAGCTCAACTGCGGGAACGTTTGCCAGAGTGCCGCCGAACTTGCCAATAGCGGTACGGCATGCAGATGCGATAACGATCTTTTTCATGTGAATAGCCTCCTGAATTGTGTATGTGTTACTTTTCGTAAGCCATTTTTATCAAAACGCCCGTAAGCGCTTTTACAAATTAGGTCTCGGGGTCTTTTTTCTGCCGGATCAGCGCATACTTTTCGTTGACCGCCTTTTCCACATTGGGTGTGACGAACTTACCGATGTCGCTGCCGTAGTAAGCTGCCTCTTTTACAATGGTGGAAGAAAGGTAGCTCCACTTGATGCTCGTTGCCAGAAACATGGTCTCGATGCCGGGCATCAGTGCGTGATTGGTCTGCGCAAGCTGGATCTCGTTTTCAAAATCCGTCACCGCCCGCAGGCCCCGCACCATCACCGAAGCGTGCCGTTTCTTGGCGAACTCCACGGTCAGGCCGTCGAAGCTCTCCACCGAAACATTCTGGATGCCCTTGCAGCATTCCTTTAGAAGCTCCACGCGCTCCTCCACGGTGAAGAGCGGATTCTTTGCGCTGTTGATGAGCACCGCCACGATCAGATGATCGTTGATCTTTGCCGCGCGCTTGATGATATCGAGATGCCCTTTTGTGACCGGATCGAACGAACCGGGATAAACTGCTGTTGCCATCGTCTGGTGTCCTCCTTGAGCGCTGTGAAAAGCGCGTTTTGGTTCTGCCATGATAGCACTTTCCAGTCTTGGGTGCAAGATTTTTGTGCAAGCTGTACGTTTTATCGTTAAAATTTAAACAATCAATGCCGTGCTGCATCGCAGCCGCCTGCTACGCTATAAGTAAACCATATCGTCAAAATTTTATCAAGTCCTTTTGCAAAGATTTTGGTTTTTCAGCACCAAACAATCGTCCAAAAACTCCGCGAATTTTGTCCATATTGCCAGTCGGTCAAAATTTTCTCGATAAACTATTGATTCTACACATTGTTAATGTTATAACTAAGTTGTGCAGATCTGCTGCCCTGTCCGACAGCTGCCTTCTGCTGGTTATCAGGATATCATCCGCCTGTGTCAGAGCTGTGTTCAAATTGCCAACAGGTGGTAAACATCCTGCAAAGATTTGTCCGTGCAGGAAGAGTAAATGATAAATTTACAATTCCTTTATGTTATTATAGGAGAGGATGGTTTATAATGGATTTTACGGAACTGTATGCTCAGAAGAAAATGACCGCCGCTCAGGCTGCCGCACTGGTCAAAAGCGGTGACTGGGTGGATTACGGCTGGGCTGTGAACACCCCTGTGGCGGTGGATGCCGAGATCGCAAAGCGTCTGCCTGAGCTGGAAGGTGTCAACTTCCGCGGCGGCATCCTGATGTGGGTGCCCGCGATCTTCCAGATCGACGATCCCGCTGCACACATGACATGGAACAGCTGGCATATGGGCGGCATTGAGCGCAAGGCCATTGCACAGGGCTTTTCCTTCTACTCCCCCATCCGTTATTCCGAGCTGCCCCGCTACTACCGCGAAAGCCCGGATCCGCTGGATGTGGCGGTGTTCCAGGTGACCCCCATGGACGAGCATGGCTACTTCAACTTCGGCCCCAGTGCATCTCATCTGGGTGCTGTGTGCGAAAAAGCCAAGAAGATCATCGTTGAGGTCAACAAGAACATGCCCCGCTGCCTTGGCGGCATGGAGAACTGCATCCACATTTCTCAGGTCACCGGCATCGTGGAAGGCGAGAACCCGCCCATCGGCCAGATGGCCGCTCCCGGTGCTGCTACCGAAGTGGATCTGAAGGTTGCCAACCTGATCGTTCCGCAGATCCCCAACGGTGCCTGCCTGCAGCTGGGCATCGGCGGTATGCCCAATGCCATCGGCAGCCTGATCGCACAGAGCGATTTGAAGGATCTGGGCGTGCACACCGAAATGTATGTGGATGCCTTTGTGGATATCGCCAAGGCCGGCAAGATCACCGGTGCACGCAAGCAGCTGGACAAGGGCCGTCAGGTCTACGCCTTCGGTGCCGGCACCCAGAAAATGTACGATTACCTGAACGATAACCCGGAGTGCATGTCTGCACCCGTGGACTACACCAACGATATCCGCAGTATCTCCGCACTGGATAACTTTATTTCCATCAACAACGCTGTGGACATCGACCTGTTCGGTCAGGTGAACGCTGAGACTGCAGGCCTCAAGCACATCTCCGGTGCCGGCGGTCAGCTGGACTTCGTTCTGGGCGCATACCTTTCCAAGGGCGGCAAGAGCTTTATCTGCCTGTCCTCTACCTTCTTTAATAAGAAGACCGGCCAGCTGGAGAGCCGCATCCGTCCCACTCTGGAAAACGGCAGCATCGTCACCGATACCCGTGCCAACATCCACTACCTGTGCACCGAGTACGGCTGCGTGAACCTGAAGGGCCTGACCACCTGGGAAAAGGCTGAAGCTCTGATCAGCGTAGCACATCCCGACTTCCGTGAAGACCTGATCAAGGAAGCCGAAAAAATGCACATCTGGCGCAGGAGCAACAAAATCTGATAAGTGCCGCGGGGATTCCTGCTGTCCGCGGCTGAAATGGAGTCTATCATGATGGACAAAAAGCCGCACATCAAGCCCTATCTCTACGGGATGTTGGCAGGATTTGGAGCGATCTCCCTGAGCATCATCTTCTTTTTCCTGATCTACCGCTTCGATGGTTTTGGTGATGCCATCTCCACGCTGACCGGCATTCTGATGCCGTTCATCTACGGTGCCGTCATCGCCTACCTGCTCAAGCCTGTGTGCAACACCATCGAGAGCTTTCTGCGCCGGTTCATCCCGGAAAAGATGCATGGTCTGGTCAATGTGCTGTCCGTTACGCTGACCATCCTGTTCGG
This sequence comes from Faecalibacterium sp. BIOML-A1, assembly GCF_009679715.1. Lineage (NCBI taxonomy): Bacteria > Bacillati > Bacillota > Clostridia > Eubacteriales > Oscillospiraceae > Faecalibacterium > Faecalibacterium sp. BIOML-A1. The sequence goes on along the minus strand of NZ_WKZJ01000001.1, from coordinate 274,209 downwards.
CCTGCTCCTTATCTACGCTTTGTGCATGATGATCATTCCGCAGCTCATTACCAGCGTGACCACCCTGTACTACACTGCGCAGCGCAACCTCGCAAAGTTCGTGCAGTGGGCGAATCATGTGGAGTTCATTGAGAACAACCAGCAGATCATGGACATGCTCAACTCTGCTTATGCCACCATCAGCACCAATATCGATGATCTGATCAAGACCCGGCTCCTGCCCTCCATGCAGAACATCGTCAGCGGTGCCGCAGTGGGTGTGCTGAACGTAGTGACCATGGCCAAGAACCTGATCATCGGCATCATCGTGGCCGTGTATATGCTGGCCAGCCGCAAGCGCTTTGTGCAGCAAGCCAAGCTGGTGCTCTACAGCATCTTCAAGCCCCGCTGGGCAGAGCTGATCAAGGAAGAAGTGAAGTACGCCGATAAGATGTTCGGCGGCTTCATCAACGGCAAGATCATGGATTCCGCCATCATCGGCGTGCTGTGCTATATCGGCTGCCTGATCTTCAAGTTCCCCAGTGCCCTTCTGGTTTCCGTGATCATCGGCGTGACCAATGTGATCCCCTTCTTCGGCCCGTTCATCGGTGCCGTGCCCGCCACCCTGCTGATCCTCATTCAGAACCCCATCAAGGCGCTATGGTTCGTCCTGTTCGTTCTGGTGCTGCAGCAGCTAGACGGAAACGTGATCGGCCCCAAGATCCTGGGCAACACCACCGGTCTTTCCAGTTTCTGGGTACTGTTCTCCATCCTGCTGTTCGGCGGTCTGTGGGGTTTTGTGGGCATGATCGTAGGTGTGCCGCTGTTTGCAGTCATCTATGATGTGATCAAAAAGCTGGTCATCCACGGCCTGAAGCGCAACAAGGAGATTGACCTGCTGCAGACTTACCACGACAACTTCGGTGACCCGGAGGACGATGTTCCGGTAGAAACGTCTGCATCGGAAGCACCTCCTGCCGAAACAAATAATCTATAAATCACAATGCCCCGGCATTCCATGTGATACGCTACCCCTAGAGTAGACAGAGACAAAAACTCTGAATACTCTGGGGGTATTTTCATGTCAAGAAAGAACAATCACTATTCACTGTTGACTGCTGCAACAACCGCCGTTACCAGCACCGTCTGTTCATCCAGATGCCGATGCAGGCTCATGTCGGTGCCATGAACCGAGCTGCACAAAAAATTCGCCGTCTCCTTGTGGAAACGGCGAACAAAAACCTTATATTATTTTTTCGTCTACTTGACAGAATGCACTTCAGTGATTCAGCACGGGTCCTGTTTTGTTATTTCTGTTTCGTGCAGGGCTTTCTGGCTGCGTTTTGTGCCGTCACTCCACGGTCACGCTCTTGGCCAGATTACGCGGCTTATCCACGTCACAGCCGCGCAGAACAGCCATATAATAGGCGAACAGCTGTAACGGCACAATGAGCTGCAGCGGCATCAGAATGTCCTCATACTCATCCAGCCGGATCACGGCATCTGCCACGCCTTCCGGCACCACAGCATCCTTTGTGGTAAACAGCAGCACCCTTGCGCCGCGGCTGCGGGTCTCCTTGGCATTGGAAATGGTCTTTTCGTACACCTGTTTCTGGGTGGCCAGTGCGATCACCGGCACACCATCGGTGATCAGGCTGATGGTACCATGTTTCAGTTCACCGGCTGCATAGGCATCCGAGTGCACATAGCTGATCTCCTTGAGTTTCAGGCTGCCCTCCAGCGAGAGCGCATAGTCGAACCAGCGCCCAATGAAGAAGCAGCTCTGGGTGTTCACATAGCGGCTGGCAAGGTACTTGATCTGCTCACAATCTGCAAGGCGCGGCTTGATGACCTCCGGTGCGCGCAGCAGCTGGGCCGTATAGCGGCGGGTCTCTGCCTCGTTCAGCCGTCCGCGCGCGTAGGCCAGCCGCAGTGCAAACAGATACAGCACGCACATCTGCACCATATACGCCTTGGTGGATGCTACCGCGATCTCCGGCCCGGCATAGGTGTACATTACATAATCTGCGGCACGTGCAATGGAGCTGCCCACCACATTCACGATGGCCAGCACCGGCACGCCGCGGCTCTTGGCCAGCTTGAGCGCTGCCAACGTGTCGCTGGTCTCGCCGGACTGGCTGATGATGATGACCAGATCGTTCTTTTCCAGAATGGGGTCCCGGTAACGGAACTCGCTGGCAATGTCCACCTCGGCGGGCACACGGGCCAACGTTTCGATGGCAGATTTGCCCACCATACCGGCATGCATAGCCGTACCGCAGCCCACCAGATGCACCCGGCCAATACCGCGCAGCACTTCATCGGTCAGCTCCGGGATGCGCAGCACCGGCAGTCCGTCCTCTACACGGGGGCTGACCGTGGCCATAATGGCCGCAGGCTGCTCGTTGATCTCCTTGAGCATAAAGTGGGGATAGCCGCCCTTTTCGGCAGCTTCCATATCCCAGTCCACCGTCAGCTGCTGACGCTCCACTGGCTCACCAAATTCGTTGTAGAAGCGGATGCCCTCTGTGGTGCAGACGGCCATATCCCCTTCTTCCAGCACGCTGTATTTCCGGGTATACTTGAGCAGTGCCGGAATATCCGAAGCCACAAAGTTTTCGCCCTCGCCCCAGCCGACGATCAGCGGGCTTTCCCGCTTGACTGCAAAAATGGTGTCCGGGTAATCCCGGAACAGCACGGCCAGCGCATAGCTGCCGCGCACCTTGGCAAGCGCCTGCTGCAATGCACGCAGCGGGTCACCGGTATAGCAGCTGTCGATCAACTTTACCAGCACTTCGGTGTCCGTCTCACTCTGGAAGGTATAGCCTTTTGCGGCCAAGCGCTCCTTGAGCAGGCCGTAATTTTCAATGATGCCATTGTGCACAATGCTCACACGCGGGGTCGAATGCGGGTGGCTGTTCACATCGCTGGGCTCGCCATGGGTAGCCCAGCGGGTGTGGCCGATGCCGCAGAAGCTTTGTGCCAGCTGCTGCGCCGCCAGCTTTTCCCGCAGGGCGGTGAGCCGTCCTTTGCTTTTTACCACGCGGATGCCGCCGTCCAGCGCAAGCGCCACACCGGCGGAGTCGTACCCGCGATACTCCAGCTTTTCCAGACCATCCAGCAGCACGTCCTGCGCACTGCGCTTACCGACATAACCAACAATGCCACACATACAAAATACCTCCATACCGACCGTTCCCGCGCAAAAAGGCGCAGTGATATCCAGTCAGCTTCCTAGTACAGTTTATGTTCTTGTATGGCTTTCTTTGAAGGGATCTGTTGCGGTATTGCTGCCGTTTTTTGCCCTTCTCTGCGGCTGGTCTAGCCCTCAGCCGGAGAAACATCCGCCGAATCTTTCGATGATTCCTCTCCTCGTCACCCTCGCGGCTGTCACCCGCGTGGCCCGGCGCTTTGCGTTACCTGTGTGCTGCGCTCTCCCCTTTCTGATGCCCCATTATAGCACAAAGGCTGGCTCAGCGCCAGCCCAAAGTTTTATGAAGTTTCGGCCGCCAGACCAGCCGGTACATCATGAGCATGTTATGCACTGCCCGGTCGTACAGCACAAAGGCAACATTGCCCATGACCAGCGTTGCCAGCGAGACAGCCAGCGCGGTGGTGCGCAGCTCCTGCGAAATGCTGCCTGCCGGCACCAGCAGAAATACCAGCCCGTACATGGCCAGCACTGCGCCGTTGCACAGCAGCAGCTTGCAGACAATGCGCAGAACCGCAGGGCGGATGCGCTCAAACTTCGGCTTTGCCAGCGGGTAATACCCCAGCAGGAACACAAAGATCAGCGCTACTTCCTTATCCGGCACGAACAGCAGTGCCAGCAGGCTGACTGCCGCATAGGCCGTCAAGGCCAGCTGCATCCCGCACTCCACGCACACCGTGGCAACAAGGAAGCCTGCCACTGCAGGCGCAATGAACATGGCAATGGGGATCACAGCTCCCAGCAGCATCAGTGCGACGCACAGCGCCGCCACAATGCCGCAGTAAGCCATGGCCCAGCTTTTTTGATGGTTTTGCTTCATGGGATCTCCCAGTTTTCGCGCTCAGCACCGGCTTCCAGCGGATCCACCGCATGGTGCAGACCAAGCAGCATGATGTTATCCAGCAGGCCGCGGTTCAATTTGATGTCCAGCATACTGTACACGCGGATCAGATCGTTGGCGGCAGCCAGTGCCTGACGGCGGGCATTCTCCACCGCCGCAGCCTGTCCTCGCAGGTCGTTGACTACGAACACGTTGTAGCGGCCGCTGCTCTTGTCCATCTCAAAGCGCTCAGCCTTATCCAGCAGGTAAAAAATGCGGCCGATGCTGCTGCCGATGTAGCGCATGCTCTTGCGCTGGCTGGGGTCGTCGGTGGCAAGGGTGGAATACAGTGCACCGTAAATGTTGCTCATGGGTTCAGCGGCAAGAGAGTAGTTCTTGGCGCTCAGGTTCATCTGCACCACGGCCTGATCCCGCTCCTGCACGAACAGCCGTTCCAGCGCCGGGTTCTCCTGCACGGCACGCTCATAGGCGCGGCGCAGCAGCAGACGGTCCACCGCACGGCGCAGGCGCTTGAGCGGCCGCAGCTCGCTGTATTTGCGGTCCTGCAGGTTGTGCCAGCCCAGCAGCACCTCCACCTGTGCGGCCAGCCGGATGCCCTGGGTCTGGCACATGAGCCTGCGCCAGGCCAGTGTGCCCGGGACCCGCTTGCGCTGGCAAGTGGCCTGCCGCCCGGCCAGACTGTCCGAAAGGATGGCAAACAGCACGCCGTTGCTCCGCAGCAGATGGCAGGAATATAATCCGTACGCCTCGTACAGCTGACGTCGCACCCCGCGCAGATAGCGCAGGTAGATATTGTAATCCCGGATGGTGAGCTCCGGCAGATATGGCCGCATCCTACCCTTCATACGCACCTTTTCCTCCTCGGAAGAACCGCAGAATAATAAGGTAAGTATAATCCATTTTCAGCCCAGGTTCAACCATCCTTTGTAAAAAGAGCATGAATTTGTCTCATCTTTGCCGCACATGGCACGGAACACAGCGTAAAACTTCCTGTGTTTGCGTCCATTTCCATCTCCTGCCAATTCAGACCCCGCTTTGTTTTTTTCCGGTAATTACCGGCTGCAATGTAAAAAGCCGCACTGGACAGCTCCGGTGCGGCAGGTAACATTTTTCAATTACTTCTTGTTAAAGCGGTTCGGTGCAGTGCGCTTGCCATCAAAGCCGGACTTCGGCATCGGCTTTGCAGTGTGCTCAAGCTTGGGCGCGCTGTAGTACATATACAGCTGGCAGGGGATCATGCCGTTGTACATCTTGCGGCGCTTGTTGGCACGCTTGCCGTAGTGGGTCTCAAAATCCATATCGGCAGTGATCGCATACACGCCTGCACAGGGGTGTGCTTCCATCTGCCGGCCCAGCGTGCGGGCCAGCTTTGCAGCACCTTCAATGGTGCTCATGCGCTCGCCATACGGGGGATTCGTCAGCACGATGGCCTCCTGCTTCGCGGCAAAGTCGGCCACATCAGCCACTTCAAAGTGGCAGCGCTTTTCCACACCGGCCAGCTTTGCATTGGCGTTGGCCAGAGCCACAGCGGCAGGGTCGATATCATAGCCAAAGGCTTCAAAACCCACATCCAGCTTGGCCTCGGCCAGTGCCTTCTGACGCTGCTCGGCCCAGATGGCTGCCGGCACAAAGCCATAGCGCTCGGCGGCAAAGCGGCGCTTCAGGCCGGGGGCAATGTTCATGGCTTTCTGAGCAGCTTCGATCAGCAGCGTGCCGCTGCCGCAGAAGGGGTCCTCCACCAGACTGTCGCGGCGCACACGGCCAAGGTCTGCAATGGTAGCCGCCAAAGTCTCGCGGATGGGTGCCTCCATGGCGTTGCGGCGGTAGCCGCGCTTGTGCAGGCCGTCGCCGGTGGTGTCCAGCATGATCTCACACTGATCCTTGCGCAGCATGAAGCGGATCTTGTACTCCGCGCCGGTCTCCGGCAGCACAGAGGTATGGTGCTTTGCCATCAGGCGCTTGACCACAGCTTTTTTGATGATGCTCTGGCAGGCAGGCACACTGGACAGCTGGCTGTTCAGCGAAGAGCCGGTGACCGAAAAGGCTGCGTCTGCGGGCAGCAGCTCCTCCCACGGGATATCGTACACGCCGTCGAACAGGTCATCAAAGGTGGCGGCCCTGTAGCGGGCCAGCAGCAGCATCACGCGCTCCACCGTGCGCAGATTAAGGTTTGCAGCAGCGATCATCTCTGCGCCGCCGGCAAAGCTCAGACGGCCATCGTCCACGCGGATATTCTCTGCGCCGATGCGGGTCAGCTCAAATTTTGCAGTGGATTCACACCCAAAAAAGCAGGGCGCGATCAGTTCAAATTTTGCAGGCATTGTGGTTCCTTTCTTTTATTACGGAAAAAACAGACCTGCCCGATCAAATGAGACAGGTCTGTTTCCGTTATTTTGATCAGGCTTGAAAAGCGCAGGCCTTTCCGCTCAGCGGCGGCCACCGCGGCCGCGAGGCGCATAACCACCGCCGCGGCGGTTATTGGTCTCGTGATCAAGATCGGCCATCTTCTCTTCGCTCTGGCTCTTGAAGCGGCTCATCATGTCCTCAAAGCTCATGTTATCGGAACGGACGGGAGCCTTGGGCTGCCATACACGGGGTGCGCTGTCGCGGGCAGGGCCTCTGCCGCCCTCACGCGGGGGGCGGCCAGCGCCGCCGCGGCCTGCACCAAAATGACCACCCTCGCGGGGGCCGCCCGGACGGGGACCACCAGAGCGCGGACCGCCTGCAGGGCCTCTGCCCTCACGCGCCGGGCGCGGAGGCGGCGGCAGCAGGCGCTTGATGGACAGCGCGATCTTGCCATCCGGTGCAATGTTGATCACCTGCACCTTGACGATATCACCATCGTGCAGAACAGCTGCAATGTCCTGCACGAACTCGTTGGACACCTCGGAAATATGGACCATGCCTACACGGCCCTCCGGCAGTGCGACAAAAGCGCCAAACGGCTTTACACCGGTGACGCGGCCCTCGAATACGTTCCCTACCTCAATTGCCAAAACTCAATACTCCTTGTTTTCCATAGAATGGGCAGCAATTCAGCTGCCGGTCACATCCACAAAGATGCGCTCGTTGGGTGCAGCGTAATTGTAAGAATCCCGCGCGACCCACTCGGTGATCTGGTCTGCATCGCCGCTGAGAATGCGCTGCATCTCCTCGTTTTCAGTCTTTTGCTGGGCGATCTGCTCGTTCAGCGTGTCCAGCTCCGCACGTTTGGAGCTGATGGTGACCTGATTGGAAATGTATGCTGCCAGCATACTCAGCAGCAGCAGGACAAAAAACACCCGTACAAGCGTTTTAACGACCACTTTCTTCTTGCGTTTTCTGCGGTCCGGTGCTGCCATGATCTCTTCTGCCCCCGTTGCATTTGACTCTTACTTTAACACATATGAATTATACATCATGCGGCGCTGGTTTGGCAAGTTCTTTTTGCGCTTTTTTGCAGTTCTTTTTGCGCTGCGGCGTAGTTTGCGCGCCTTTCTCCGCCGGGCGTGCCGCCGCTCTGCCGGCCGGAGCACCCGGCGCTGTAAAACGCCTCCCGCTGCACGCAGCGGCGCACCCAGCACAAAGGCTGCTGCACCGGCACCGGCAAAGGCTGCCGCAGCCATGTACCAGCGCAGAACACCGGCACTGCTCTGCCCTGCTGCGTAGCTCTGCACAGCGGCCAGCACAGCACCCATCCACACCAGATCCGGCACAAAAGCTGCACGCCCTCTGGCCGGGAATACAGCCCGCAGTGCGCCGATACTGGCTCCCAGCACCGTGCAGGCAGCGATCTCCTGCCCAAGGGCTGCAGGCGGCAGTACCGGGATCATCGCAGCAGGCGGCGCAGGAAACCGCCCGCCGGTGCGCTGGCCGTATATTCCAGCGTGTCGATGCGGCCGGTGAACTTCGCCTCCCCGGTCTCCAGATCCAGCGCCGCCATGTTCAGCTGCGCCCCGGTCAGGTGCAGCGTGCCCTTGCCCGTTTCCATGGCAGCGCTGTCGGCATTGCAGTGCAGTACCTTCTGCACACCGGTCACCGTCAGGCGGGCGCGGCTTTCCAAGATCAGATCGTGCGGCGCGGGCTGCGGATCTCTGGGTGTTTTTTCCGGCATGGTTCGTCTCCCCTTTTCTGGTGCATCCTATGCACCGGACCGGGGCTTTTATGCCTGCTCGCCCTCTGCAATGATCTCGTACATCTCGCGGGCCACATCCTTGGTGCGCGGCTCCACATCCGAGAGCACCTTTACCTTGATGGGCCGGTTGCCGAAGGTCACCTCGATGATGTCGCCCGCCTTGACGGCCTGACTGGCCTTGGCGATCTTGCCGTTGATGAGGATGCGGCCTGCATCGGCCACCTCGTTTGCCACGGTGCGGCGCTTGATCAGACGCGAAACTTTCAAATATTTATCCAGACGCATGGTTCTTCCTCCTGTCACAAAAAAAGCCGCCGCACCCTCTTGCAGGCAGCGGCGGCAAAGCAGATACAGCTTACAGGGTGTCCTTCAGGGACTTGCCGGGCTTGAACACGATGCTGCGGGAAGCGGCAATGGTGATCGGCTCACGGGTGCGGGGGTTGATGCCCTGACGCTCGGCGCGCTCACGCATCTCAAAGGTGCCAAAACCGGAAATGGTGATCTTTTCGCCCTCAGACATGGCCTTGCTCAGTGCTTCAAACACAGCATTGACAGCCTGCTCAGCGCTCTTCTTGCTCATCTCAGTGTTCGCAGCAACCTGTGCGATCAGATCGGTCTTCGTCATAAAAATACCCTCCAGATTTGTTACTTGGTGTTCTTTTTTCTCTATCGGAGCAGGTCACTCGACCTGAGTACCGCTTTGTTCTTTCTGCGCCAGCAGTTCTGCACAATAGCGCTTGGATGCAAAGGTCAGCGCTTCCTCCGCGTCCACACCAGCCAGCCGCATGGCATTGGCCGCAGCAAACAGCAGTTCTCCCGCCGCCTGTGCGTCCTGTTCCCGGTTCCAGCCGTCCAGTGCTGCCCGCAAAGCCTGCCGTGCCGTTTCCGGCGCAGACTGCTCTGCCCCGCAGCGGTCGGCACGCTTCTGCAGCTTCTGGGCACGCATCAAAGCAGGCAGCGTAACCGGCACTGTGCCCAGCTCATCAGCCAGAGTGGTGCGGCCCTTTTCCTTATTTTTGAGCGCATCCCAGCCGTTTATACCCGCATTTTGTGCCGCCGAGGACGCAAAGATGTTCGGATGCCGGAACACCAGCTTCTCGCACACCTCACGGCAGACATCCTCAAAAGTAAAGCGCCCGCGCTCTTCTTCGATCACCGCGTGGAACGCCACCTGCATCAGCACATCGCCCAGCTCTTCCTGCATCAACTGCGGATCGTCAGCATCAATGGCCTCCAGCGCTTCGCAGGTCTCTTCCAGAAAGTTCTTCCGGATGGAAGCATGGGTCTGTACCTTATCCCACGGACAGCCGTTCTCCGGGTCCCGCAGGATACGCAGAATTTCCAGCAGCTGCTCTGCCGTATAGGGTGCCTTTGGCTGCCAGTCCAGCACAGCGCTCACCTGCCTTGTAAAAGATACTGTATATTGTATCGCATCTCATGCAGTTTTGCAAGACAAAGTGCGCAAATTTCCCGCATTTCGCCTGCATTTTCCGCTCGCAAAAACAGGACGGTGCCCTGTGGGGAGCGCCGCCCTGTTGCTGAACCGTTTTATTACAGCTGTGCACCGCACTTGTTGCAGAACAGTGCATCGTCCGAGACGGGAGCACCGCACTGCGGGCAGGCTTTGTGCTCTTCCGGTTGGTCAGCAGGAACTTCCTCGTGCACCACATATTCCGCCTCGGCAGCTTCCGCCGGGGTCAGGGATGCTTTCAGGCGGGCGATCTCCTGCTCGATGTTATCGATCATCTCGATATACTTATCCACCAGCGGCTGGTTTTCTTCCTTGCCCTTGGCCAGACTGTACACCAGTGCGCCCAACTGGCGCTGTGCCTTGAGCAGCTTGCCCTGCTCATTTACGATCAAAGCCTGAGTCTTGCCCTTTTCGGCCAGGTCCAGTGCAGCGTTCTTGCCTTTTTCGGCATATTCCAGACCCATTTCCTTGATCTTGTTGAAATCCATAAAAGACACCTCTCTTACTATCGGCCTGTTTATCGTGGGCCATGTGCGGATGGTATCTCCATTATAGCGCACAGGCCGCTCGTTTGCAATGAACGGGCCGCATTTTTTACAGTTTGGTGCCGGTTTGGAAACAATTTTTTCGCATTCGGCCTAAATTTACACGACAATTTCACACATTGGCATTCTGTGCCCTGCGGTCGGCTGCGCCGCCATAGAATTCCCGCAGCATGCTGTCTTCCGGCAGCAGCTCCAGCTCCAGCGGTGCCACATGCTCAAAGCGGCGGGCTGTCTCGTCCCACAGCTCCGCATTGTGACCTTCCAGCGTGAACTGACGGCGCACCACGCCCAGCAGCTTGGAGATCAGGCCCAGCTCGTAGGTAAAGGAGGTATCCAGCAAAAAGTCTGCCGTGGTTTTGAAGCCCTTGATATACCGCGTCTCACCGTCCAGCACGCGGTCCCACATGGCAAGGGTCTTTTCCGGGCTGCGGCCGCGCGCTGCAGCGTCCCGCAGGGTGCGGCGGCACAGGCGGATATCCTGCGTGTTGATGACGCGGCGGCCATCGATGCAGTATTCCTCCCGCAGGCCTGCATAGATGCGGTAGATGTCGTCGCCCTTTACAAGGCCTGTCAGCTCCGGGTTCAGCGCATGGATGCCCTCCACGATGCATACACCGCCCTGCAAGTCGATGGGCTCCACCTCTGCCGAGCGCTTTTCGGCAGAGAAATCGTAGATGGGCAGAACGGTCTTGCCCATCTCGCTCAGCTCCCGCAGGCACTGCTTGATGAGAGGCAGATCCAGCGTATCGGGGTTCTCGTAGTCCAGCGTGCCGTCCGGCAGGCGCGGATAGAACTCTGCGCCTTTGAAGAAATTATCCAGACTGACCACCTGCGCCGGGGTCCCGCGCTTTTGCAGAGCCTTTGCCAGACAGTGGGCGCTGGTGGTCTTGCCGCTGGCCGACGGGCCGGTGAGCATGACGATCTTTGCGCCGGAAAGCTGCACTTTCTGGGCGGCGTAATCTACCCTTTGGGCATAGCTCTGCTCACTCAGGTCGGCAAGTGCCTGCGGGCTGCGGGCTGCCACATTGTACAGATCGATCTCAACCAGACGTTTGGGTACCCAAATCGTGATCATAAAAATCAGCCACTCCTTTTTTGCGTTCCAGCACCTCCGCAAAACGCTGGATATATTCGTTCGGATACTTAAAATTGAAAATGCGCTGCATCCGTTTTCCGCCGTCGGCCACCAGCTTGGTGCTGCCGCCTGCACCGGCGGAGAGGATGGTCTGGACTTCCTCCATGATATAGATGTTGTAATATCCCTCGTGGCCCGGCTTGCACCAGCCCACGTTTTCCAGGTTCTGCAGAGTATTCTTCTGGCGGTAGAGATAGTAGGGCCGGTAACCCGCCTCGGCCAGCAGATTGCACTTTTCCAGCATGGCGGCGACGTCGGCGTAGTCGTTTTCCTTCTGGTCCTCAATGACGATGCGGGAAGCGCGCTTGAGGGTGAGGGTGTGCACGGTGATGTTCTCCGGGTCCAGCGCGATGGCCTGCCGCAGGCTGCGCTCAAAACTTTCCACCGTGTCGCCGGGCAGACCGGCGATCAGGTCCATGTTGATATCATCATGACCGGCCTTGCGCGCTTCGGCATAGCAGTCCAGAATGTCCTGCGCCGAGTGCTTGCGCCCAATGCCCGCCAGCACCTCGTCCGAGAAGGTCTGCGGATTGATAGAGATGCGGGTAGCGCCGTATTCCTTGATGACCGCCAGCTTTTCGGCATCCGTGCAGTCCGGACGGCCTGCCTCCACCGTATATTCCACGACTTTCGAGAGGTCAAAATTCGCCCGGACCGTGCCCATCAGCTGCCGCAGCTGGTCGGCAGACAGGCTGGTGGGCGTGCCGCCGCCGATGTAGATGCTGCACAGTTTCAGGCCTGCCTTGTCAGCCTGAATGCGGATCTCTTCCACCTCTCGGCACAAACAGTCCACATAAGGCTGCACCATCTTGCGGTCGCGGTCCAGATTGCAGCTGACAAAGCTGCAGTAGCTGCACCGGGACGGGCAGAACGGGATGCCGATGTACAGGCTGTAGGTCCCGGGTTCATTGCCCACTTTCAAAATCGGCTCCTGCAGGTCGGCAATGGCCTTGGCCATCTGGTATTTCTGCTGGGAGCAGTCGAACCGGTCAAGGAAGAAGCGGTCGATCTCCGCTTCCGTCCAGCCTGCGGCGCGCTTGTCGTGGATGAGCCGCACCGGGCGCACACCGGTCATTTTGCCCCATGGCGGGCGGATGCCGGTCCAATCCCGCAGCAGATCATAGGTCAGGCTGGCAAGGCTGAACTCCGGCGTTTCGCCGCCCTGTTCCACAGGCGCGGGCAGCGGTGCGTGTCGTTCAGCACTTCTGCCGCCCTGACGCACCAGTGCATGCAGGCCGTCCGGCGTTTTTTCTGCCCAGACGCAGTCCTCGGCGTTCTCCGGCGGGGTGAGGGTGAGCGGTGCCATGGGGTAAAACAAACGCACCAGATGCTCCACTTCGTAGCCGGAAGGCAGGCCGGTAATATAAATCTTCATGTTGTTCACTCTTTAAAATAAATCATTGTTGCCGCGCACAGCGCTGCGGATGAAGTAATTGTTGTCCAGTTCATCGCCAAAGGTGGAGAACTCGCCATGGCCGGGCAGCACCTGCGTGCCGCGCGGGATGGGCAGCTTTGCCAGTTTACGCAGACTCTCGGCCATCTGTGCACTGCTGCCGCCCTCCAGATCGGTACGGCCGATGCTGCCTGCAAACAGGGTATCGCCGCAGAAGAGATACTCGCCGCACAGCAGCACCACGCCGCCGGGCGTATGGCCGGGCGTGTGCCAGACCGTGAACTGCAGCTCGTCTACCGAGACAGTCTCCCCTTCTGCGTAGCCGCAGTCCGCTGCGCTCAGCGGATACATGCGGTCGCCTGCAAGGTCGGCAGCCTCACAGTAGAGCTTTGCGTTCCACTCGGTGCGCAAAGCTTCGGCGCTGCCCACATGGTCGTAGTGGCCGTGGGTGCACAGGATGGTGGTGAGCTGCGCATTGTTTTCCTTTAAAATTTTATCGTAGGTCTGCGCATCTGCCGCCGGATCAATGACCACGGCATGGCCTGCGTCGGAAATGAGCAGGAAGGTATTGGTATACAGCGGCGCAGCGCCCGGAATATGAAAAGCCTGCATGGCGGTCACTCCTTTTTCTTCCACTCGTCGGTATCGATGATAATGGTGCAGGGTCCTTCGTTCACAAGAGCCACCTGCATATCCGCGCCAAACTCGCCGTGCTGAACATCCTTCAGGCCCTGTTTGTTCATCTCTGCAAGGAACAGCTCGTAAGCATCCACGGAGAGCGGCGGCTTTGCGGCCTTGATAAAGCTGGGCCGGTAGCCTTTTTTCGTGTCGCCGTAAAGGGTGAACTGGCTCACCACCAGAGCCGAATAGCCAAGGTCCTTTGCGCTGAGATTCAGCTTGCCCTCTGCGTCCGGAAAGATGCGCAGGCCTGCGCATTTATCGGCAAGCTTGGGCACGATGTCCAGACTGTCGGTATCCCTGACACCCAGCAGGATCATAAGGCCCGGCCCGATGGCTCGCGGCTCACCGCCGTTTACCCGCACACTGGCGGAAGATACCGCCTGAATGACTGCACGCATGTTTTAGCTCCTTGTCACCTTGAGCACGTCCTTCACCTTGGAAAGTCTTGCGACCACACGGTTGAGGTGCTCGGTATTGTTGATGCCGATGGTCAGGCTGACCATGGCGCAGTTGTTTTCCACCTGACGGGCGTTCACCGCATAGATGGGCACCCGGATATCCGCCAGCGCAGCCAGCACATCCTGCAGCAGCTCGTTGCGGTTCAGCGCAATGATCTCAATGCCGGCCTTATAGCTGTCCTTGACGCTGTCGGCCCAGTACGCCTTGACCCAGCGGGGGGCGTTGGTGGGATCCTTCATGCTGGAAATGGCGTTCACGCAGCTCTGCTTGTGGATGGAAACGCCAAAGCCGCGGGTGATAAAGCCCACGATGGGGTCGCCCGGCAGCGGGCTGCAGCACTTGGCAAACTTGATGGGGGTGTTATCGAAGCCTTCCACCACCACGCCGTCGGTAGCGTGCACACGGCTCAGGTCCACCTTGGGCAGGTCTTCCCCGGCCTTTTCCTCCGAAGCTTTCAGCTTCTGCCACTCCTCCTTGAGCTTGGGCAGGCAGTTGGCAATGGTCATGCCGCCGTAGCCGATGGCGGCATAAAGCTCCTCGGCATTGTTCTGGCGCAGGCGGCGGGAACAGCTGTTGATAAAATCGTCCAGCTGGTCGTCCGGAAGGATGATCATTTCCCTGCGCAGCTCACGGGCCAGTGCATCACGTCCCTGCGTGATATTTTCCTCGCGGCGCATCTTTTTGAACCAGTTTCGGATCTTACTCTTCGCTTCGCTGGTGCGCACGATCTTGAGCCAGTCGCGGCTGGGGCCTTTGTCCGCCGGGCCAAGGATCACTTCGATGATCTCGCCGGTGGAAACGATGTGGTCGATGGGCACCATGCGGTTGTTCACCTTGCAGCCCACCATGCGGTTGCCCACCGCCGAATGGATCGCATAGGCAAAATCGATGCAGGTAGCGCCGGTGGGCAGGTTGATGACATCGCCCTTGGGAGTAAAGGCAAACACTTCCTCCGGCAGCAGGTCGCTCTTGAGGTCGTGCAACAGATTGCCGGAATCCTCGCTGACGCGCTGGTTTTCCAACAGCTGGCTCACCCATGCCAGACGTTCGTCCAGCTTGTCGTGGCCATCCAGACCTTCTTTATACTTCCAGTGGGCCGCAACGCCGTACTCGGCCTGCTCGTCCATCTTGCGGGTGCGGATCTGCACCTCAAAGGGGATGCCCTCGTGGCCGATGACGGTGGTGTGCAGGCTCTGGTAGCCATTGGGCTTGGGAGTGGAGATATAGTCCTTGAAGCGGTTGGGCAGCGGATGGTACATATCGTGGATGAGGCCCAGAGTGCTGTAGCACTCGGCCAGCGTATCCAGAATGACACGCACCGCATAGATATCGTAGATTTCATCAAAGGACTTGTTCTGCATGATGGTCTTGCGATAGATGCCGTAAATGCTCTTGACGCGGCGCTTGATGGTAGCGCCCTCAATGCCGCTTTCGGCCAGCCGCCGCTCGATCACACCGGACACCTTTGCAAGGAACTCCTCGCCTGCACGCTCACTGAGCATCCGGCTGATCTCCTCGTAGCCCACAGGGTCAAGGTAATGCAGGCTGCGGTCTTCCAGCTCTTCCTTCACGTTCAGGATGCCCAGACGGTTGGCGATGGGGGCATACACCTCCATGGTCTCGCGGGCTTTATCGCGGCGCTTCTGTTCCGGCCATGCATCACCGGTGCGCATGTTGTGCAGCCGGTCGCACAGCTTAATGATCATCACGCGCACATCGCGACTCATGGCCAGCAGCATCTTGCGCAGGTTTTCAGCCTGCAGTTCCTCAATGTTAGAGAACTGGATCTTGGTCAGCTTGGTCACGCCGTCCACCAGCAGGGCAACTTCCTCGCCAAAGGCGGCTTTCAGGTCGTCCAGTGTAGTGGGAGTGTCCTCCACCACATCGTGCAGCAGGGCCGCAGCAATGCTCTCGGAGTCCATACCAAGGTCCAGCACCAGCCGTGCCACGGCCAGCGGGTGGCAAATATACGGCTCGCCGCTGCGGCGGCACACCCCCTTGTGGGCAGTGTTGGCAAGGTCATATGCCTTTTCGATCATCTCCATATTGTAGGAGCGGCCGCTGGCCTTGATGGCCTCACACAGCTTTTCCCAGGTAACGATCTCCGGCCGCACCTCCGAAGGCAGCGCGCCTTCCGGGGCATCGGCCAGCTGTGCTGTTGCAGAAACGGTAGCCGTTTCCTGCACCGGTACCGGCTGATGCAGGTGGGTCTTTGCGGAGTAGAGATCCTCTTCCCGCACCGGCTTGGGTGCCGGGACAGCAGCTTTCTTTCCCTCTGGCATTTTACATTCCCTCCAAACATTTCAGGATCGGGGCATCCGCAAGGTTCTTTTTGCCCTGCGCAGGCACAAGCTCCAGATATTTTGCTCCGCCCTTTTCCACCGTGGCAATCAGTCCCACCTGTTCCAAGGCCGTGACCGCCACCAGCGTTTTGCCTGTATTTTCCTCGCCCAGTTTTGCGCACAGCGGCTGCAGATCTTCTGCGTGCCAGCGGCGCGCCTGCAGCTCACGGTACACTGTGACGATATCACTGCGCTCAGGCGTAATAAGCTTTTTCTGTTCCTTAGTCAGGGGTGTGCCGCGGCGCAGCGCCACCACAAAAGTAGCCTGCTCCGCAAGCTTTGTGCCCAGCCCTGCCGGATGCAGGTCCAGAATGCGGCCCGAAAGCTGTGCGCCCCGGGGCGAATCGTAGACCGAAAGGTTCAGCGCAGCATCCACCACATCGCCCATGGCATAGGGCAGCTGTTCCGGCGGCATACCGAACCACACGGCATACACGCTGGCATTGCCCTGCCGCAGGCGCAGGCGGCTGTGCCTGCCCTCCGATACCGGGTATACCCCATCCAGCACGGCGTTCTGCAAAAGGAACACCGGGGTCGGGTTCTCGGCCCCATAGGGAGCCAGCTGGTCGAGCTTCCGCACACTTTCCACGGTCACACGGTCCAGATGGATGGGCAGGTCGCACTCCAGCGGGGTGGTATGCAGCACCGGGCATTTTCGTGCTGCCCAGTCGTTCAGGCGGCGGCGCAGAGCGGGCAGATTTTCTTCCCGCACCGAAAGGCCCGCAGCCATGGCATGGCCGCCGTAGCGGATGAGCAGATCTGCGCAGGCACCAATGCAGGCATGCAAATTGAAGCCCTGCACGCTGCGTCCGCTGCCCTTGCATTCGCCGTGCTCGTCGATCGTCACCACGATCACAGGCCGGCCGGTGCGTTCCACCAGCCGGGATGCCACGATGCCAATGACACCGGGGTGCCAATCGCGGCCCCACAGCAGCATCACGCGGTCTTCCAGCCGCTCCGGTTCCTGTTCCAGCAGTTCCTGCGCGGCCTTGAAGATCTGCAGCTCTGTCTCCTGACGCTTTGTATTGATCTCGTTCAGTTTATGGGCCAGCTCTGCGGCGCGGTCCGGGTCCTCACACATCACCAGCTGCAAAGCCGTAACAGCGTTGTCCATGCGGCCAGCCGCATTGATGCGGGGCGCAATGGCGTAGCTGACATTTTCTGCGGTGACCGGTTTGCCCGCAAGGCCCACCTCTTCCAGCAACGCTTCCAGACCCGGACGGTCCGTGTTCTGCAGCTGGCGCAGGCCCGCCTTGACAAGGGTGCGGTTTTCGCCGGTAAGCGGCATCACGTCCGCCACAGTACCCACAGCGGCAAGGTCGCCGCAGTAGTCCAGCATTTCTTCCGGCGGGCAGCCATCCAGTGCGGCACACAGCTTGAACGCCACGCCCGCACCGCATAGGCCCTTGAAGGGACTGGTGTCGTCCTCACGACGGGGGTCTACCACGGCAATGGCCTTGGGCAGAGTTTCCGGCGGCAGATGATGGTCGGTAATGATCAGGTCAATGCCCAGTTCAGCGGCATAATCGGCTTCTTCCACAGCAGAAATGCCGTTATCCACCGTCACGATCAGCTTGCAGCCCTTATCGTGGATGGAACGGATGGCATTGCGCGAAAGGCCGTAGCCGTCGCCCTCGCGGCTGGGCAGCATACATTTTACGGTAGCCCCCATGCCCTTGAGATGCTGGTACAGCAGGGCCGTGGCCGTCACGCCGTCCACGTCATAATCGCCGAACACCACAATGGTCTCGCCCTCGTCAATGGCCCGCCAGATGCGCTCGCAGGCCTTGTCCATATCGGTGAGCAGCGAAGGGTCGCTCAACTCTTCCTCACCGGCAAGCAGGGTCAGTGCTTCGGTAGGGTCGGTGATGCCGCGGGCCGTCAGCACGCCCGCCAACAGGGCATTTTCCTTCTGCTGGGCGGCAAGGGCGGCTGCATATTTTTGCTCGCTCCACGGCTCGTCGTTCTGTGCGTTATATTCCAGTTCTTCGGTGGCCTGCTCCGCAATCGCCTGCGTCAGCTCCCGCAGCGCGGCACGGTCCAGCGGCTTCAGATTCCATGCACGGTAGGTCATTCAAAATTTCCTCCCGTCAGGCCGTCGTTGGCCAGCATTCCCTGCAGGGCGGCGATCTCAGAAGAGACATCCATCGCTACATCCGAGAGTAGCGTATCATACAGGGTGTCGTAGGCCTGATTCAGCGTGTGAAGGATGCCCGCGATATCGCGGCGGATGGTCTCGGCGTTTTCGCCCTGCTGGCCCTGCACATCGTTGTAGGTGTGCAGCAGCTTGAGGGTGGTGGGGATATAGTATTCCGCAAAGCGGCGGGCCTTGGGCAGGCTTTCCGGGTGTGCTTCCAGCCAGTCACAGATGGCAGTGGTGGTGGTCTGCATATGGTCCAGCTCTTCGCGGCCCTGCGCATCCTGCATCAGCTGTTTTTCCTGCTGCAGCACGGCGGCAAAGCGGCGCGCTGTCTCAAGATTGAGCGGCACATCGTCTGTTTTTTCTGCCGCCGGTTCCGGCTGCGGCGGTGCCTTGGAGGCTGCGGCAGCTTCCTGCGCGGCACGGTAATCCTCAGCAGTCAGGTAAAGCTTTTCCGCTTTTTCGTCCACCCATGCACTCAGCCAGCCATTGCGGATGAATCTGCGCACCCGCTTGAGGGCACGGGTCTTTTTCTCGTCCACGGCTTCCAGCGGCAGGCCCTTTTTGCAGTCAAAGCCTTCTGCTGCCTCGGCCAGACGGAGCAGCGTCTTGCTGGCCTTCAGGCGGGATGCACCGGCAGTGATCATCCACACGAACACGGCGGTGACAGCCGCAAAGCACCAGCCGGTGATCCGCACCGCCCCCAGCGCAAAGCTGCCCATGGCTGCAGCATTTTCAGCCATAAAGCTGTCCTGCAGAAGAGCCTGCAGAACAGCCGCATTGGGCGTAAACAGGCCCGCCGCACCCAGACAGGAAACCGCCGTGATGCCAAAGATCACCGTAAACGTAATGCCGACTGCCAGCAATGCGCAGCCTGCGCTGTAGCGCTTTTTGGCACTGGCGCGGATCTCGTCTGCCGGGGTCGTCTCTGCCTTGCCGAACATCTGCCGGAACCAGCCGGAAACACCTGCGGCCTGCGCGTTGATACAGTCCTCATTCAAGCCCTGTTTTTTCGTATTCTGCGCATTCTGGCGGCTGCGGTAGTATTCATCCCGGCTGCTGCGGAACGCCTTTGCCGCTTCGCCAAGGCCAAAGTTTGCAGCATTCACCGCCGCACGGCCCACACCATAGGCGCGGGCACCAATGTCCTCCCCTTTGCCCTCAAAGCCATGGGCAAAGGCATCCGACACGGTATCGCCAAAGGCGCGCAGCTGGTTTTCCAGCTCCTGCTGCACCTGACGGCCCTCATTTTCTCTCATTGTATCGTTTTCACGATCGTTCATCAAATTCTTCTCACCCTTCTGCCGGTGCATACCGGCTGATGATGGCGCGGGCCACCCGCAGGCCATCCACGGCGGCGCTCATGATGCCGCCCGCATATCCGGCACCCTCGCCGCAGGGATACAGACCTGCCAGCTGGGTGCATTCAAAATTTTCTTCCCGCTTCAGCCGCACCGGGCTGCTGGTGCGGGTCTCAAGACCCGTAAGGATCGCTTCCGGCGCGGTATAACCCGCAATTTTGCGCTCGTAGGCGCGCAGGCCCGCCCGCAGCGTTTCGGCCAGCTCCTGCGGCAGCAGTGCGCCGAGGTCTGCCGCAGCAACGCCGCGGTCATAGGTAGGCTGCACGCGTCCAATGTTCAGCTGGCCGCGCCCTTCCAGAAAGCTCTGGATGTTCTCTGCCGGAGCGGCATACTCCCCTGCACTGCGCCCAGCGGCGTAGGCTTTGGCTTCCAGCTCCCGCTGGAACGCGATGGCCCGGCGCGGATCGTCTGCAAAGTCCTTGCCGCCCACGCTCACCACCACGGCCGCGTTGGCATTTTTGCCATTGCGGGCGTGGAAGCTCATGCCGTTGGTCACTACACGGCCTTCCTCGCTGGCCGATGCCACCACCTGCCCGCCGGGGCACATGCAGAAGGTGTAAACGCACCGCTCCCCCACATGCTGGGAGAGTTGATACTCGCCCCGCGGCAGAGCCGGATGCCCGGCAGCCTCGTGATATAAGCTCTTTTCGATCTCACTCTGCAGATGCTCGGCGCGGAAGCCTACACTGAACGGCTTGCATTCCAGCTGCAGGCCGCCGTCCATCAGCATCCCGAAGGTATCGCGGGCCGAGTGGCCCACCGCGAACACCAAAGCTTCGCAGGCAAAGGTGCCATTTGTGGTAAAAATGCCGGTGAGCTGACCATTTTTCTGTTCAAAGCCGGTCAGGGCCGTGTTGAAATGCACCTCACCGCCCAGAGCTTCGATCTCCTTGCGGATAGAGGTGATCACACCGCGCAGCAGGTCGGTGCCCACATGGGGCTTCTGTTTCCAGGCGATCTCCTCCGGCGCACCGTGCTGCAGGAACACCTCGGTAACAAAGCCGCACAGCTCATCGCCGATGCGGGTGGTCAGCTTGCCGTCCGAAAAGGTACCGGCACCGCCCTCGCCAAATTGAATGTTCGCATTCACATCCAGTTCGCCGGTAGCAGAAAAATGTTCCACCGCCTTTACGCGCTCGTCCAGCGCCGGGCCGCGCTCCAGCACAATGGGCTGATAGCCCTGCCGGGCCAGCAGCAGCGCTGCAAACAGGCCCGCCGGGCCAAGGCCGCACACCACAGGCCGATGTGCCAGTGGCTGGATGCCATTCTGCACCGAAAAATCCACCTTCTGCTGCAGAGAAGCATCACCACAGCGGGCTGCAAAAGCCGCTTCCTCGGCAGGTTCTTTCAGGGTGACAGCCACGGTATACACCAGCTTGGGCTGGCCGTGGCGGGCATCCACCGAGAGCTTTGCCACGCCCAGATGCTGCACCTTTCCGCGCGGGATGCGGGCAGCGTGCAGGGCTTTTTCAAATGCCTGCGGCTCTCCGGCAGAGAGCGGCAGACGGATGTTGCGAACCAGAATCATGTTATCGTGTGTTCCTTTTTGTTTCAGTTGCTTTCGATACGGCACTGCAGCACATAGCTGCCCAGTGCAAAGATCTTGCCGTTGGAGGGCACATACAGGCGGCAGGCAATGTTCTGCTCGCCGGTCGCCACCGAGAAATCCTCGGCATCGATCTCAATGACCACCTGCTCCGGGGTCAGCGTTTCGATCACGCCCTTGGGGCCGCAGAGCGTTACATTCATCAGGCGTTCGGTCTGCACCGTCAGCTGGTAGGTAGAGGGCAGGTTGACCACCTGCACGCAGGTATTGGGCAGGTTCATGGTCTTGGTTCCCAGATTGGAGCAGTCAAAGCTGACCGTTATGGTGGAAATGTTATCCAGCAGATAGATGTCTGCGGGCAGGTCGATGGGCAGCTCATAGCTCTTGTTCAGTGTAAAGGTGGAAAGGTCGATATTGCCGATGGGCAGCGTGGACAGCATATCGATCTTATCTGCCGGACCTGCCACCTTGAGCTGCTTGCGGCTGAGTGCATATACCAGCATCGAATCATCAAAATCACGCGGTGCATTGATGAAATTCACGTCCACCGGCAGCGTTGCCATCTTGTACACCTGCAAGGTCACATCCACGCTGTTCTCTTCCAGCTCCGTGTACTCAAACTTGACTTCCTTGCCGCCGGAGGTATAGAAGCGCAGCGGCGTGTTCAGCGTGATGGACTCGGTCAGTTCGCCGCTGTAGGTCACCTCTGCAGTGCAGGTAGCAACTTTATTCAGCTCACTGCTGGGGCCGGAAAGGGTGATATTCTCCTTGGAAACATCCGTACTATAAAGGATATAACCGTCCGCGATGGTCAGGTAGTTGGTGGTAATGGTAACGGGCAGGGTCTTTTCCTCCACCACGTCAAACACCACATCCACCGTGTTGTCATTGCCTTCCATGGTCACAGTCACACCGTTCAGCAGGCCGTTGGCACCGCGTACCAGCAGGCGCAGGGTCTTTTCGCCGCTGTCACGTACGCTGGAAAAATCCGGGTAGACCACAAAGTCGGAAGCCGTCAGCCCGCCGATGGTGTAGCCGTCGCCGGAGATTTTCAGGTTCACGGTCTTATCCTCGGCGCTGACGATGCTCAGGCCCCGGGAGGTGTAAGCAGCGGAATCATAGGTATAATCCACCGGCACATTGTAGATGGTGTTGCTGGTGCCGGGCTGGACGATGATGGTGACCACCATCCATGCAACGATGGCACCCAGCACCGAAAGTGCTAGCCGGATGCGGCGGTCGTCCAGAATGTTTTTCTTATGGGCGACCGCAGGCTTTGCGCCATTTTTCTTGTTGGGTTCGTTGTTCATTGCGCATCGTCCTCCTTCTGGCTGACCCATTTCCACAGACGGTCCAGCTGACCGCGCCAGCCGCTGACCGTCGTCTTTTCGGTGGTGGTCTCCTTAGGGATCATCTCATCCACCAGACGGGTATACAGGGTCTGGCGGTCAAAATGGCGGATCAGCACGCCGTTCTTTGCCATGGAGATGATGCCGGTCTCCTCGCTGACCACGATGGCAATTGCATCGGAATTTTCGGCAATGCCAAGGCAGGCGCGGTGACGGGTGCCCATATCCTTGCCAAGATCCAGATTGTTGGAAAGCGGCAGCACACAGCCCGCGGCTTTGATGCGGCCATTCTCAATGATGGCAGCACCATCGTGCAGGGGCGTGCCCTCGTAGAAAATGGTGCCCAGCACTTCCAGATTGACCGCACTGTTCACCGGCGTGCCGGTGCGCACGATCTCCGAAAGGTTCGTGTGGCGTTCCAGCACAATCAGTGCACCGGTCTTGGTCTCAGAAAAGCGCTCTGCCGCATCGCAGATGGCAATGATGGCGCTGCGCCATGCACCCTTCAGGCTGGGATCGTTGTAGCGGCCTTTGACATTGAACAGCTTGGCGGCCCACTGGTCGGTCTGGCCCATGCGCTCCAGCGCACGGCGGATCTCCGGCTGGAACAGCACCACCAGCGTCAGCAGGCCCACCTGCAGCAGTGAGTTCAGCAGCCATGTGACGGTACGCATGTTCAGCGTTTCTGCCACCAGATAGACGGCCATCACCAGCAGCGCACCCTTGAACAGCTGGCCGGCGCGGGTGCGGTTGACAATGCCCAGCAGCTGGTAAATCAGGAAGGAAATGATGATGATATCCAGCAAATCGACCAGTTTGAAGGTCTGGAAATTTGCAATGATCGCGTTCAGAGTCATTGGTACACGCTCCCGTTTACAGTGTTTCGATCAGGGCAACAGCGTGGGCGGCAATGCCCAGCCCCTCACCGGTAAAGCCCAGATGTTCCTCGGTGGTGGCCTTTACACTCACGGCATCCACCGGCAGGCCGAAGGCATCGGCCAGATTCTGGCGCATAGCCGGAATGTACGGCGCAAGCTTGGGCCGCTGACACAACAGCGTCGCGTCGATATTTTCAATGCGGAAGCCGTGCTCCTTTAAAATTTCGGCCACACGGCGGGCCAGCTTCAGGCTGTCGGCACCGGAGTAAGCCGGGTCATTGTCCGGGAAATGCTGGCCGATATCCCCCAGCGCAGCGGCACCCAGCACAGCATCCATCACCGCATGGACCAGTACATCTGCATCCGAGTGGCCCAGCAGGCCTTTTTCAAAGGGCACTTCCACGCCGCCCAGGATCAACTTGCGGCCTTCCACCAGACGGTGCACGTCATAACCATGTCCAATGCGCATTTTATGTTCCTCTTTCTGTTCCGGGCGGGGCAAGTCCTCGCGGGTCGTGATCTTATAATTGGCGTAATCGCCCTGCGTCAGCTGCACGGCGCGGCCGGTCAGCTCGAACAGGCTGCAGTCGTCGGTGACAAGGCGGGCTTTTTCGGCATCCAGCTCTTCCAGCGCAGCAAGGTACTCTGCGCGGTCAAAGCACTGAGGGGTCTGCACCGCATACAGGGTGCTGCGGTCGGGCGTTGTGTACACAAGGCAGGCATCCGGCACGGTCTTTCCGTTGCCGCGCGCTGCAGCCTTGATGGTATCCTTTACCGGTACGGCAGGTGCAGCTGCGCCGCACCGGGCCGCTGCTTCCAGCGCTGCTGTGATGACGGCCTGACTAACGAAGGGTCTTGCCGCGTCGTGCACTGCCACAAGCTCCCCTGCTGCCGCCAGCACGCCGTTTTTTGCGCTCTCGGCGCGGGTAGTGCCGCCCGTTACGATCTGCACAGGCTTTGTGCAGTCTGCTGCCTGCTGCTCCACAAAGGCGCGGTTCTTACCGGCCACCAGCACGATCTCCGTGACAAGCGGGTCCTGTTCAAACGCGCGGATGCTGCGGTGCAGCACGGTCTCGCCGCCCAGATCAAAGCTGAGCTTGTCAAAGCCCATGCGTGTGGAAGACCCCGCCGCCACCAGTACTGCGGATACTCTCTTTTCCAATTTCTTCACCTGCCCGATTCCTATAGTAAGCCATATTTTATTATAGCGTATAACTTCCCAAACTGCAACCAATATTCTACAGCAAAAATGCCCCTCTGCACACAGCAGAGGGGCACAAACTTGTTCTTGATGGAGTTTACTTCAGGATCGGCTCGATGGCAGCAGCCAGAGCATCCTTCTGTGCCTGTGCTTCAGCCAGATCCTTGCCCAGAGTGGTGAAGTAGGTCTTGATCTTCGGCTCAGTGCCGGAGGGACGCACCACAACGGTCGCACCGTTTTCCAGACTGTAGATCAACACGTTTGCTGCAGGCAGGCCGGTCTCCTCGGGCTTCTTGTAGTCGGTCACCTTGACCACCTTGTGGCCAGCCAGCTCGGCGGGCGGGTTATCACGCAGCTTCTGCATGATGGAAGCCATCTTCTCCATGCCGGTCAGGCCGGGGAACTCGAAGCTGTCCACCTTGTTCAGGTAGCGGCCATACTGTTTATAGATCTCTTCCAGACGCTGCTTGATGGAGGAACCGATGCTGCGGTAGTAAGCGGCCATTTCACAGATCAGCATGGAACCGATGACGGCATCCTTATCGCGCACATAGGGGCCGGCCAGATAGCCGTAGCTTTCCTCAAAGCCAAAGATGAAGCGGTCCACCTCACCGGCAGCTTCCAGATTTGCGATCTGGTCGCCGATCCACTTGAAGCCGGTCAGCACGCTGCGCATTTCCACGCCGTAGTGTGCGGCAATGGCATCGGCCAGAGGAGTGGATACGATGGACTTGACGGCCACCGGGTTTTTGGGCATGGTGCCCTTCTCGATGCGGCCTGCGCAGATGTAATCCAGCAGCAGAGCGCCCATCTCGTTGCCGGATACCAGCTCATAGCTGCCATCCGGGCACTTCATGGCAATGCCCACGCGGTCGGCATCGGGGTCGGTGGCCAGCATCAGATCGGCACCAGTCTTGGTTGCCAGCTCCAGACCCAGCTTCAGAGCCTCGAAAATTTCGGGGTTCGGGTAGGAACAGGTGGTAAAGTAGCCGTTGGGGTACTCCTGCTCGGGCACGATGGTGATATCGGTGATGCCCATATCGTTCAGCACATGAGTGACAGGCACCAGACCGGAACCATTCAGCGGGCTGTACACCAGCTTCAGGCCGGCAGTCTTGCACAGCCCCGGGCGCACCTGACGGGCCTCAATGGCATCATACAGTGCCTTCTTGCAGTCGTCGCCCACAAAGCGGATCAGGCCCTGCTCCACGCCCTCGGCAAAGGAGATGTACTTTGCACCGGTCAGCACATCCGTCTTCTGGATCTCATCGTACACGATGGCGGCAGCATCATCGGTCATCTGGCAGCCATCCGGGCCGTAGGCCTTGTAGCCGTTGTACTTGGCCGGGTTGTGAGAAGCCGTGACCATGATACCAGCATTGCACTGGTAGTAACGGGTAGCAAAGCTCAGTGCAGGCACAGGCATCAGAGCATCGTAAATGCGCACCTTGATACCGTTTGCCGCCAGAACGCCTGCGGCGGTCTTGGCAAAGATATCGCTCTTCAGGCGGCTGTCGTAGCTGATAGCCACAGTCTGGCTGCCGCCCTGAGTCTTGACCCAGTTTGCCAGACCCTGCGTGGCCTGACGCACAACATAGATATTCATACGGTTGGTGCCAGCGCCCAGAACGCCGCGCAGACCAGCGGTGCCAAACTTCAAAGCCACAGCAAAGCGGTCCTTGATCTCGTCATCATTTCCCTCGATCTTGGCCAGCTCCGGCTTCAGATCAGCGTCTTCCAGCTCTGCAGCCATCCAGCGCTTATATTCATCCAAATACATCTTGCACACCTTACCTTTTGTAAATTTTTCCGCAAAAAAGAACAGGTTTGGTTAAACCTACTTATAATATAAACTCTCCGCATCCATGTGTCAATTGCGTAATCTGCAACAAGATTTGCAGTTCAAAACCGGCATATGGCACAAAATTCCAAGTTTTTCCCGGTAAAGTCGGGAACTATCCCGGCCTCGCCTGCATTTTCCAGCAGTTCATAACTCTGGCCTGCATCGTCCAGAACGTCCAGCCACTGCTCCAAACCGATGCTGTTTTCACACAGGTAGCGCAGCAGCTGCATTGCCCGGGCAAAACTGTCCTGCAGCAGCACCGCGCTGCGGCGCACCCGGCCATCCTGCTCCTGCCGCAGCTCCATTACAACGCCCTGCGCAGCGGCGGCACCGCAATATACAAGGGTGTGGGCATGCTGCAGCCCTTCCAGTTCTGAATATGTACGGATATAGCGGCAGTATTCTTTGCTCATCATGGAAAACTCTCTCCTCTCTATCGCATTGACATCTTTCCTGCCCTTTACTATAATGAATTCAGAAGTATTTTTGTGTCGAAGTATGACATAATCATCCAATATTTTCCACTTTTGCCAATTCTTTTCCGTCATATCATCCGCTGGGATAAGGGAGAACAACATGTATTCTGTTACCAGAAGCTTTGGTCTGAACGGCCTGAGCGGCTTTGCCGTGGCAGTGGAGGCCGACATTTCCGGCGGTCTGCCTGCATTTTCTATCGTAGGCCTGCCGGATTCCGCTGTGCGTGAAAGCGCCGACCGTGTGCGCGCCGCCATCAAAAATCTGGGCTTCAAGTTCCCGGACCGGCGCATTACCATCAATCTTGCCCCGGCGGATGTGCGCAAGACCGGCCCGGTGTACGACCTGCCGCTTCTGCTGGCAGTGCTCACTGCCAGCGGCCAGCTGGAGGATGTGCCTGCCGACGCGGCATTTCTGGGCGAACTGGCACTGGACGGCACCCTGCGGCCGGTTTCCGGCGTGCTGCCCATGGCGCTGGCTGCAGCAGAAAATGGCATCCACGCCCTGTATGTACCTGCCGAGAATGCCGCCGAAGCAGCCGAGGCCTGTGCCGACAGCATGGCCGTCTACCCCGCCCACACGGCACGCGAAGTTGTAGATGCCCTGCGCGGCATCTCCCCGCTTGCCCCGGCGGCTGTTGTTCCCTTTGACCCTGCAGACGCATGGGCACAGGTGCCGGATTTTGCGGACGTACTGGGCCAGTCGCTGGCGCGGCGGGCTATGGTCATTGCTGCCGCAGGCGGACACAATGTTTTGCTCATTGGCGCACCCGGCACCGGCAAATCCATGCTGGCAAAGCGTCTGCCCGGCATCCTGCCGCCGCTCACCCGTGAGGAAGCCGTGGAGACCACTAAAATTTATTCCATTGCAGGGCAGCTGCCGCAGGGCCGGGGCCTGATCTCTGCACGGCCTTTCCGCAGCCCGCACCACTCGGCCAGTGCCGCGGCTCTGGCTGGCGGCGGCGCACAGTTCCGGCCCGGCGAGTGCAGCCTTGCCAACTGCGGTGTGCTGTTTTTAGACGAATTGCCGGAGTTCTCCCGCGAGAGTCTGGAAGTGCTGCGCCAGCCGCTGGAGGACGGCCAGATCACCGTGAGCCGAGCGGCAGGCAGTGCCACCTATCCCAGCCACTTCCAGCTGGTAGCCGCCATGAACCCCTGTAAGTGCGGCTACTACGGCCACCCCACCCGGCAGTGCACCTGTTCGCCCAGTGCTGTGCGGCAGTACCGCAGCCGTGTGTCCGGCCCGCTGCTGGACCGCATCGACCTGTGCGTGGAGATGGACCCCATCGCCTTTGACGAGCTGCACGCCGTCGTCCCTTCCGAGAGCAGCGCCGATCTGCGCAAACAGGTGCTTGCCGCCCGGGCCATTCAGGCAAAGCGCTATGCCGCCCCAGGTTTTGAGGGTGTGCTCTGCAACGCCCAGCTCACCGCCGGGCAGGTGCGGCGCGTCTGCCGCATGACCCCCGCCGCCGAGCGGCTGCTGCGTGCCTCCTACGACGCTTTGGGCCTTTCCGCCCGCGCTCATGACCGCATCCTTCGGGTGGCCCGCACGGTGGCCGATCTGGCAGGCAAACAGCTGCTGGATGAGGACTGTGTGCTGGAAGCCCTGCAGTACCGGGCACAGGAAAAAGTGGAAGTATAAAAGCTTCTTCGTCTTTGCTTCGCAGATCCGCCTTCCCCGAAAAGAGAAGGGTTTGTGCAGCTTACCGTTACGCGCAAAAAAGCCATCTGTATCTTTCCAAATGCTCAATACGAGCAGAAGATCACAGATGGCTTTTTATAATTGCTTTTTAGAATCTACGCCATGTATCCGGCAGGAACAGCACCAGCATCGGGAAGATCTCCAGACGGCCGGCCAGCATGTCGAAGATCATCACCAGCTTTGCAGGGTTCGTAAAGCTGCCAAAGTTCATCATGGGGCCCACCTGCGCAAGGCCCGGGCCGATGTTGTTCAAAGTAGCTGCAATGGCTGTGAAGTTCGTCACCATATCAAAGCCATCCAGACTGATGAGCAGGAAGGATACCACGAAGATGAAGAAATACGCGCCCATAAACACATTGGTGGTGCGAATGGTCTCGTGGTTGAGCAGCTTGCCGTCCATGCGGACGGGGGCCACCACCTGTGGGTGCAGCGCCTGCTTAAGCTCCTTGCCAAGGGTCTTGCCCAGAATGAGGAGGCGGCTCACCTTGATGCCGCCGCCGGTGCTGCCTGCGCAGGCACCAATGAACATGAGCACCACCAGAATTTCTTTGGAGAGAGTGGGCCACAGGTCAAAATCGCAGCTGGAAAAGCCAGTGGTCGTGATGATGGAGCCCACCTGAAAGGCTGCCTGACGCACCGCTTCGCCAAAGCTGTTATAAAGGCTGTAGATATTGGCCGTGATAATGCCAATTGCCACCAGAATAATGGCGAAGTAGCCGCGCACTTCCTCGCTGATGGCGCGGTTGAATTTGCGCAGCAGCAGCAGGAAGTAGGCATTGAAGTTGACACCAAACAGGATCATGAAGATGGTCACGACCCACTGGATGTAGGGAGAAAAGCTGGTAAAGCTGTCGTTCTTGAAGCCGAAGCCGCCGGTGCCCGCCGTACCGAAGGCCGTGAGCATGGACTCAAACAGCGGCATGCCGCCCAGCAGCAGGAATACCACCTCCAGCACGGTGAGTGCAAAATAGATGCCGTACAGGATCTTTGCGGTAGACTGCACCTTGGGCACCAGCTTATCCACCTGAGGGCCGGGGCTTTCTGCCTTCATCAGGTTGACGTGGGAACCGCCGGTCAGGGGCAGCAGCGAGAGCAGGAACACCAGAACGCCCATGCCGCCGATCCAGTGGGTGAAGCTGCGCCAGAACAGGATGCCCTTGGGCAGATCCTCCACCCCGGGCAGGATGCTGGCACCGGTGGTGGTAAAGCCGGACACCGTCTCAAACAGGGCATCCACCGGGTTCGGGATGCAGCCCGTCACCACAAACGGAACGGCACCCACGATGGAAATGACGATCCAGCTCAGCGAGGTAGCAGCAAAGCCCTCCCGCATATAGAACACCTTGCTTTGGGGCTTGATGCCGCGCAGGGCGTAGCCGATGGCGGCGCTGACTGCCGCCGTGATCAGAAACACGCCCAGCACGAACCATTCGCCGTAGATCCAGCTGGCCGCTGCGGGCAGCAGCAGCAGCGCACCCTCGATCAGCATGACATAGCCCAGCAGACGGAAAACGATCGCATAATTCATAGTCTGCCTCCGTCAACCCTCTGCGCCCTTGTCCAGAATATCGCGCAGGTCATGCAGACCATGCTCCAGCGTGACCACGATCACGTTGTCGCCCACCTGGATCTGGTCGCCGCCGCGCGGGATCAGGATCTGATGGCCGCGGGTGATGCAGCACAGCAGCAGATTCTTTTTCAGGTGCAGCTGGCTCAGGGGGACACCGGTGGCAGCGCTCTTCTCGTGGACGGTAAATTCCAGCGCTTCCACGCGGTCGTCCAGAATGCGGTACAGCGTCTTGATGTTGCTGCCCGCTTCGTTCTGCAGTGCACGCACATACTGCACGATGTAATCGCAGGTCATGTACTTGGGGTAGACCACGCTGCCCAGATCCAGACCGGCCAGAATATCATCAAATTCCAGACGGTTGACTTTGGTGACCAGCTTGCCCTTGGAGTGCTTTTTGGCAAACAGGGTCAGCAGCACATTCTCCTCGTCGATGTTGGTCAGGGCCACAAAAGCCTCGGTGGACTCCATGCCCTCCGAGAGCAGGAATTCGCGGTTGGAGCCGTCCTCGTTCAGGATCTGTGCGCCGGGCAGCTGCTCGGCCAGCTCCATGCAGCGGGCAGGGTCGCGCTCCACGATGCGCACACGCACGTGGTTTTCCAGCAGCTCCTGGCTCAGATAGAAGGCGATGGCACCGCCGCCCACGATGAAGGCATTGCGCACCGGGCGCACCGGCAGGTGGATGCGCTGGAAGAACTCGTGGGCCTTATCCTGTGTTGCAAGGAAGGTGACCTGATCGCCGTTCTGCAGTACAAAGTTACCGTTTGGAATGATCACGCCGCCGCTGCGCTCCACTGCACACACCAGAATGTCGCTCTTCAGGCGGGTGGGGATC
Organism: Faecalibacterium sp. BIOML-A1; assembly: GCF_009679715.1. Taxonomy (NCBI): domain Bacteria; kingdom Bacillati; phylum Bacillota; class Clostridia; order Eubacteriales; family Oscillospiraceae; genus Faecalibacterium; species Faecalibacterium sp. BIOML-A1. Next base: position 243,143 of record NZ_WKZJ01000001.1, on the reverse strand, counting down.
TCGCGGATGGCCACGCCATCCAGCCCCTGCTCTGCAGTGAGTGCAAACTTGATCAGCCGCACACGGCCGTCTGCAAAGGTGTCGATCTTGCTTGCACCCGGGAAGCGCAGCAGATGGGAGATCTCCTTTGCTGCAGCCATTTCCGGATTGATGATGGCCGAAATGCCGATCTGCTTTTTGATAAAGTCCAGCTCATGACTGTAGGACGGGTTGCGCACGCGGGCAATTGCATGGCAGTGGCCCGCCTTTTTGGCAAACATGCAGCACAGCAGGTTCAGCTCATCCGAACCAGTCACGGCAATGAACACATCCGCGTCTTCAATGCCGGCCTCTGCCAGCGTGGTGATCGAGGAACCGTTGCCCACGATGCCCAGCACATCGTAGCTTTCAGTCAGGTGCTCTACACGCGCTTTGTTGGTATCCACAATGGTCACATTATGGTCTTCCTCACTGAGCTGCCGCGCCAGCGCAGTACCAACCTTGCCGCCGCCCACCAGAATGATCTTCATAACAAGTCCTTTCTCTTTCCGCGTCCCTTCTGCCGGGACAGCACAAATCCATCATAGTATACCATATCTCCTGCCAAAGTTCCACTGTTTTCCACATTATGCAACAAAAACCTGCCAAATGACGCAAAAAAGCCCCGGGAGATACCGTCCCGGAAGCTTTTATTTCATTTAATAGCGCGCCACGCCGTCCTTCGTTACAAGGGCATACACCAGCGGGGCTTCCTCCGGCTTCTCAGGGCCGTATCCAAGGCCGCTGCGGTACTCGGCGGCGGCAGCTTCAAACTTATCGGCTGCGCCGTAGAAGGTAGCCAGACTCTCGCCCTTCTTTACGTAGTCGCCGCGCTTTTTATGCAGGGTGATGCCGGCGGCAAAATCCAGCGGGTCGCCCTTTTTCTGTCGGCCCGCACCCAGCAGTACGCTGGCAGAGCCGATCTTCTCGGCATCGTTCGCCACAATGTAACCGTCCTGCTCTGCCAGCAGCTCAAAGCTTGCCGCGGGCTGCTCAAACAGGCTGTAATCGTCCAGCACGCGGGTATCGCCGCCCTGCGCCGCAAACATCTCCTTGCACTTTGCAAAGGCAGACCCATCGGCAATCACCGCCTCGGCCATGGCGCGGCACTCGGCAGGAGTGCCCTGATCGGCCAGCACCAGCATGTTCGCCGCCAGCTGCAGGCAGACCTCGGTCAGGTCGGCGGGGCCATGGCCCTTGAGCACATCCATGCTTTCCATGACTTCCAGACTGTTGCCAATGTTATGGCCCAGCGGGGTGTCCATATCGGTGATCATGGCAGCCACCCGGCGGCCGTGATGGGTGCCAATGGATACCATCAGCTTGGCCAGCTCAATGCTCTGGTCTACCGTTTTCATAAAAGCTCCGGTGCCGGTGGTCACATCCAGCAGGATGGCATCCGAGCCGGAAGCCAGTTTCTTGGACATGATGCTGGATGCGATGAGTGGGATGCAGCTGACGGTTGCGGTCACATCCCGCAGGGCATACATTTTTTTATCTGCTATGGCAATGCCCTCGCTCTGGCCAATGACCGACAGACCGATCCTGTTCACCTGTGCAAAGAACTCCTCCTGTGAGAGGGCGGTTCTGGTGCCGGGCACGCTCTCCATCTTATCGATGGTGCCGCCGGTATGGCCAAGGCCCCGGCCGCTCATCTTGGCGATCTTCACGCCGCAGGCCGCCACGATGGGGGCAATGACCAGCGTGGTCTTGTCACCTACGCCGCCGGTGGAGTGCTTGTCCACCTTGATGCCCGGAATGGGCGAAAGATCCACCATCACACCGCTGTGAGCCATCACATCGGTCAGCTCTGCGGTCTCCTCATCGGTCATGCCGCGCAGATAGACAGCCATCATCCATGCAGCCATCTGGTAATCAGTCACTTCTCCGCTGACATAGCCATTGACGATCTGCTCCAGCTCCTCACGGCTGTGCGTACCGCCGTCACGCTTTTTTGCAATCAGATCATAAACGCGCATCGTATCACGCTCCTCGTTTTTTCAATAGTACGACATTGTAAGATATAGTATAGCAAAATTCCAAACAAAAGCAAGTATCATTCTGTAAACTTTGCCCAATTTTAAACCAAAAAGGGCGCAGCCGCCCGGAAAAGCAGCTGCGTCCTTGTTTTGGGAACACAAATCGTCGTTTTAGCGGGATCCCTTGTCGTAGGGGATGCCCTCTGCCTTGGGTGCCATGCTGTTCTTGGAGGTAAACGCCAGAATGATCATGGACGCCACGAACGGCATCATGTTGTAGATGTTGCTGGACCAGTGCAGCTGTGCCAGGAAGGTGGAGTCTGCAATGTTTGCCAGACTCTTGAACACAGCAAAGAACATGGCTGCGCCAAAGATGTTGAAGGGCTTCCACTGGCCAAAGATCATAACAGCCATGGCAAGGAAGCCTGCGCCGGCCACGCCCACCTCAAAGTTCCAGGTCTGCACCGGGGGCACAATGTAGGCCATACCGCCGATCGCACCCAGTGCACCGGAAATGACAACACCGGCATAGCGCATCTTGTAGACATTGATGCCCACAGAGTCCGCTGCCTGCGGATGCTCGCCGCAGGCACGCAGGCGCAGGCCAAAGCGGGTCTTGTACAGCACCACATAGCTGATGATCAGCAGAATGATGCCCAGCGGCACAAAAATGCTCAGCTCCAGCCCGCCGATGCTGAACAGGAAGGGCCTGTTGGTGTAGTTCAGCTTTGCACTGCCGCTCTCGCTGAAATTCTTGGCAAGGACCACCGCGATGGCCGTGGCCAGCAGGTTCAGGGCCGTGCCGCCGATAGTCTGATCCGCCTTCAGGTTGATGGAGGCAAAGGCCAGCAGCAGACTGTACACCATACCGGCCAGTGCCGCCACCAGAACAGAGATCAGCACCACGAGGAAGACCGGCATTTCGGCAGGCAACATGGTCAGGGTGAGAACACCCGCCACACCGCCAATGACCATGATGCCTTCCAGTGCGATGTTGATGATGCCGGAGTGCTCACTGAACATACCGCCCAGTGCCACCAGCATCAGAACGATGCCATACAGCAGCGTATATTTGATCAGAAGCAGCATATCACTTGCCCTCCTTTTCGGTTGCAGATTTTGCAGGAGCAGCAGGCTCTGCGTTCACATTGGTTTTATCGGCATTCTTGAACAGCAGTGCGTGGATCTTGCCGCGGAACAGCATGGAGAATGCACACAGGTAGATGATGATACCGCTGATCAGGTCCGAGATCTCGGTGGGGTAATACTTGGTGGAAAGGAAGGAGCCGCCCACCGAGATATGGGAAATGAAGATTGCCGAGAAAATGGTGCCAATGGGGTTGGAGCTTGCCAGCAGTGCAACGGAAATGCCGTTGAAGCCCATTGTCGGCAGGCTGGTGGAGTTCAGCGGGTTCCACTGGGACACATTGGACAGATAGTACAGGCCCGCACCAAAACCGGCCAGTGCACCGGCAATGGCCATGGAGAGGATGATGTTCTTCTTCTCGTTGATGCCGGCGTAGCGGGCAGCGCTCTTGTTCAGGCCCACAGCCTTGAGCTCGTAGCCGAAGGTGGTCTTGTTCAGCACCACCCAGATCAGAACTGCCACTGCTGCCGCCAGGAAGATGGCAATGGTGGTGCTGTTGGTCTGGAACAGCTTGTTCAGGCCGAAATCCGGGATGATGGACTGAGCGTAATCGGCGTTCTTGCTGATGTTGATGGTACGGGTGTTGCGCACATCGTACATGGGGCCGGTGCCGTTCTGGTAAATAAGCTCATTGACCAGATACAGGCCGATCCAGTTGAACATGATGGAGGTAATGACTTCGTTGATGTTGAAGTAGGCCTTGAAGAAGCCGGGGATCGCACCCCAGATGCCGCCCAGAATGGTGGCTGCAATCAGACAGACGAACCACGGCAGCTTGAGCATGATGGCGCAGTACAGAGCGCCGTAAGCGCCCAGCGTGTACTGACCCGCCGCACCGATGTTGAACAGGCCGGTCTTGAAGGCAAACGCCACAGACAGACCGGTCATAATGAGGGGAGCCGCATTTGCCAGCTCCTTGCCGACACCGTAGGGTGCGTCATGGAAGCCGCCCTTCAGGATGCGCACAAAGCCGTCGCCCCATGCGTGAGCCGGGTTGATGGCCAGCAGCACCAGAAAACCAACCACAAGGCCGATCAGGATGCACAGCAGAGCAGCCAGCACACTGGTGATGGAGCTGTTCAGACTGCTGTGGGAAAGTTTTTTCTTGTTCATGTGTTATTTGCTCTCCTTTCCCTGCTTGCGTGCGCCTGCCATATACAGGCCCAGCTCCTGCACGGTGGTGGTCTTGGGGTCAAATTCGCCCACGACCTCGCCCTCGTACATCACAAGGATGCGGTCGGACAGGTTCATCACCTCGTCCAGCTCCAGGCTGACCAGCAGCACGGCCGTACCCTTATCGCGCTCGGCCACGATCTGACGGTGGATGTATTCAATTGCACCAACGTCCAGACCGCGAGTGGGCTGGACTGCCACCAAGAGCTTCGGGTCCTTATCGATCTCACGGGCAATGATGGCCTTTTGCTGGTTACCGCCGGACATGCTGCGCACGGTGGTCAGGCTGCCCTGACCGCTGCGCACATCATACTGCGCGATCAGCTTATCGGAGTATTCGCGCACCTTATCGCTGCGGATAAAGCCGCCCTTCTGGAATTCGGGCTGCCAGTAGCGCTGCAGCACCATGTTGTTTTCCAGACTGTAGTCCAGCACAAGGCCGTGCTTGTGGCGGTCCTCCGGGATATGGCTCATGCCATCCTTGGAGCGCTGACGGATGGACTCGTTGGTGATGTCCTTGCCGTCCAGTGTGATCTTGCCGCTGCTGATCTTTTCCAGACCGGTCAGGCCGTAGACGAACTCGGTCTGACCGTTGCCCTCGATACCGGCAAGACAGACGATCTCACCGGCGTGCACCTGAAAAGAGACATTCCGGACTGCATCCTTCTTGTGCTGGGCGCTGTGCATGGTAACGTTTTCCACATCCAGCACCACCCTGCCGGGGTCTGCGGGCTTTTTGTCCACCTGCAGCTGCACATCACGGCCAACCATCATGCGGGAAAGCTCTTCCTTGGTGGTGTCCTTGATGTCCACGGTGCCCATATACTTGCCCTTGCGCAGAACAGTGCAGCGGTCTGCCACCGCCATGATCTCGTTGAGCTTGTGGGTAATGAACAGGATGGACTTGCCTTCCTTCTTGAACCCGCGCATGATCTCCATCAGTTCGTCGATTTCCTGCGGGGTCAGCACTGCGGTAGGCTCGTCGAAGATCAGGATCTCGTTGTCGCGGTACAGCATCTTCAGGATCTCAACACGCTGCTGCATACCAACAGAGATATCGCTGATCAGTGCATCCGGGTCCACGCGCAGGCCGTACTTTTCGCTCAGGGCCATCACCTTTTTGCGTGCCTCGGCCTTCTGCAAAAAGCCCATCTTGTTGGGTTCCACCCCCAGAATGATGTTGTCCAGCACGCTGAAGCATTCCACCAGCTTGAAGTGCTGGTGCACCATGCCGATGCCCAGTGCGTTTGCATCATTGGGGTTGCGGATGACAACCTCCTTGCCGTTTTTGCGGATCTGACCAGCTTCCGGTTGGTACAGGCCAAACAGCACGCTCATCAGCGTACTTTTGCCGGCACCGTTCTCGCCCAGCAGGGCATGTACCTCGCCTTTGCGCAGCTGCAGGGTGATATCGTCGTTTGCCTTGATTCCAGGGAACTCCTTGGTAATGTGGAGCATTTCGATCACAAAATCCTCTGCCAATCTGCTCACTCTCCTTTCGTGTCGTTTCGACACCGATACTTCTTTAAGTCCCATTATACCTGATTTGCGGCAATTTGCACATGTCTTTTTTGCTTTTTGGCAGAAAGCACAGACAATAGTGTTACTTTTGTACTCTTTTCACGAAGAGTACGCTGCATTTTTCCCGCATTACGCCAATAGAAGACAGAAAAAAGCGGGACACCCCGTTACAGGATGCCCCGCTTTGAAAAGAACTATCGATCGTCCGCAGGCAGGCCTGCCGGACAACAGATTACTGGATGTAGTTGACGGTGGTGAACTCGCTGACGGTGGGCTTGGTAGCGTCGTCGGAACTGTTATCAACAGTGATCTCGCCGCTCTTGATCTTGCCCTTGACTTCCTCGTACTCGTCGGTGGTGAAGGACTCGAAGTTCCAGCTGTCTGCATCGGTGGGCAGGCCGATATAATCGCCGTCCTCCAGGCCGAAGTTGCCATTGGAACCTGCGATGTCGCCCCAGCTGCCGGCATCGATATCAGCCAGAGCAGTGTTGACAGCCTCGGACAGGCCCTTCATAGCAGAGGTAATGAACGGGTTATAAGCGTAGGTGCCATCTGCAACGCCGTTTGCACCGATGTAGTTCTGGTCAACGTCAACGCCGATGACGTAGCCATTGTTCTTCAGAGCAGCCTCAACAGCGGAGGTGTAGATGCCGCCGCCGCAGGCAAAGACGACCTGAGTGCCGTTGGAGTACCAGCCCTCCATACGGGAGGTGATGTTTGCATCGCCGTAGAACTGGCCGCCGTAGAAGTAGTTGATCTCGATGTTCTGGCCCAGCTCAGCAGCAGCAGCATCAGCGCCCTGCACGAAGCCGTAGCCGTAACGGATAACAGCGGGAACAGCCATGCCGCCCAGGAAGCCCAGCTTGGTCTTGCCGTCCTTTGCGATGGCGTAGCCTGCCAGATAGCCTGCCTGCTCCTCCTTGAAGGTGATGCAGTAGCAGTTAGCAGGGATAGCGTCGGTGCCGATATCGCCCTGAGTCACATCGATGGCGATGAACTTGACATCGGGATACTGGTCAGCAGCCCATGCCAGAGAAGCGCCGTACAGGTAGCCGACACAGACGATCACATCAGCGCCGTCGTTGACAGCCTGACGGATCATGGTCTCGCGGTCCTCATCGGAAGCGTCAGCCTCGGGAATGTAGTACTGGCAGTCATCGCCCATGTAGCCGGAAACAGCAGTCCAGCATGCCTGGTTGAAGCTCTCATCATCGATCGTGCCGGTATCGCAGGTCAGAGCGACCTTGACGATCTTCTCACCGCCCTCAGCAGCAGAGGAAGCAGTAGAAGCAGCAGCGGAAGAAGCGGTGCTGGTAGAAGAAGCGGAAGAACCGCCGCAAGCGGTCAGAGCAGCGGCAGCGGCAGCGGCACCAGCCACAGCCAGGAAATTACGACGAGAAATCATCATAATCAAACTCTCCTTTTATTTTTAATAAAATTGCGTCAAACAAATAAAATGCGCAGAACTGCACATTTACTGGCTCAAGTATAACGGCAAGCCGTGTCAGATGCAAGCGAATTCCGATTACAAAATCTTTACAATAATTTTGTAAGTTTTTATCAAAAGTAGTATTTATGCACAAATTTGCCGTAGTTCCGTGCGTTCTCTGTGCTTTGGCACACAATGCACGTATTGCCGTCACTTTATTGTCCTGCAGTGCACCTCTGCGTTTTTATCCCGTCACTTCACGGCACGGTTGCCCGCCACATTGGAGGGGCCAAAGCCGAAGGGCAGCAGTTCGTCCATGCTGCGCTCGATAAAGTCTTCCGGTGTCTTTGCCATGATAACGTTCAGTTCCGGCCCGCCGAATTCAAACAGAGCCTGGCGGCACACCCCGCAGGGAGAAGTGATCTGCTCGTTCACCTCGCCGCGGCGGCTGCCCACCACAGCAATGTCTGTGAACTCGGTCACGCCCTCGGCCACCGCCTTGAACAGAGCCGTGCGCTCTGCACAGCTGGTGGGGGTAAAGGCAGCGTTCTCCACGTTGCAGCCGGTAAAAATGCGGCCATCCTTGGCGCGCAGGGCAGCGCCCACCATAAAATCGCTGTAGGGCACATAGGCTTTTTCCCGTGCAGCCAGTGCCATGCGGATGAGCTCCTTCTTTTCTTCCAGGGTCAGGTTTGTCATATCCGTCACTCCTTTTTTGGTTTTCAGGGGTCGAAAACAGCGCGGCAAGCCCTTTTGCAGGCAAACCGCGCTGAAATGCGTTTTTAACGCTTAGTATTCTGCACCCAGTGCTACCTTCATCATATCGGTAAAGCTCTTCTGGCGCTGTTCTGCCGTGGTGATTTCCGGCGAAACAAAGCTGTCGGAAATGGTCAGCAGGCAGGCAGCGTTCTTGCCCAGCACCTGTGCATTGGCAAACAGGGCAAAGCTCTCCATCTCCACGCACAGGCAGCCGCGCTCGTCGCGCAGCTTTTCCCAGTAGGTGGGCTTTGCATCGGAGGGCTGACGGTAGAACACATCCGAAGAGTGGATGTTTCCCTCGATGAGGGGGATGCCCTGCTTTGCGGCAGAAGCGCGCAGCTTGTCGTTCAGGCTCTGGCTGGGCAGCGTGATGTCCCCTTCAAAGCCGCTCTGCACACGGGCATAGTTGCTTTCACTCACAGCACCGGCGGCCAGCACCACGTCAAACAGCTTGGCCTTGTCGGTATAGCTGCCGGCAGAGCCAATGCGGACGATGTTCTCTACATCGTAGAACTTGAACAGCTCATAGGAATAAATGCCGATGGACGGCATGCCCATGCCGCTGCCCATCACGCTGATGGGACGGCCCTCGTAAGTGCCGGTAAAGCCTAGCATGCCGCGCACGCCGGTCACCTGACGCACATCCTTGAGGAAGGTGTCCGCAATGAATTTTGCACGCAGAGGATCGCCCGGCATCAGGACGGTCTTTGCAAAATCGCCTTTTTCAGCACTGATGTGAGGGGTAGACATAAGATCATCTCTCCTTTTCTGTTACATAATACAGCAGATGGGCCTTCTCCGGAGAAAAAGCCCTCTGCAAACTTACCTTTACCTATACTTTCTGCGGTTGAACACATTCTGCGGCGCGATGTAGCTGCCGTTGCGGCGGATCTCAAAGTGGCAGTGGTTGCCGCTGGAGCGTCCGGTGCTGCCCACATAGCCGATCAGCTGGCCCTGCTTGACCGTCTGACCAGAGTGCACCGCCAGCGACAGACAGTGCGCATACACCGTGGTGTAGCCGCTGCCGTGGCTGATGATGATGGAGTAGCCATAACCCGTACCGGCACCGGCCTTGTTGTAGCCGGCCTTGGTCACGGTGCCGCCCGCCGATGCGTAGATGGGCGTACCGGCAGCCGCACAGATATCCACACCCTTGTGGTTGCCGCCGTACCAGCGTGAGCAGTAGCGATAGCCGGGCACCGGCCAGATGAACTGACCGCTGCCGGTGATGTAGCTGGTGCTGCTGGTCACCTTTTTGGTGCCCTTCACGATCTTTTCCGTGACAGGCTCCTGCACCACTTCCGTGCTCAGGATCTTCTGGGAAAGCTGGATGCCATCGGTGTTATAAACACGCTGCGCCGTGATCTGACGCAGGCCGTTCACACCGTTCTGCACCGTTTTCTTGGTACCCACCGTGTACTCGTTGGAGGTGGTGGTCTCGGTGGTATAGGGGATCTCCTCCTGCCAGGTCTCCACCTTGGTGATGCGCACTTCCAGCGTAGCTTCCTGCTTGGTCACGATCAGCTCATCACCGGCCTGAATGTTAGATTTCTCGTTCAGGGGCGCGCCCTTGAAATTGGTATTCAGTTCGCACAGCTCACGGAAGGTGAGGTCATTTTTCTGGGCGATGCTCCATAGCGTGTCGCCTGCGCCCACTGTGTAGATCTTTTCCTGCTGCTGCACACCGGAAAGTTCCTTTTCCACATCCGCTTCGTCCTGAAAGCTGTCGTTGAAGTAGATGCCGTTTTCCAGCGTGACTTCCTTGTTGAAGCCCACGGTCACGTTGGAGTTCTCAGGGTCCTCATAGGGTTCCAGCAGGCTGCTCAGGTAGCTCTGCAGGCTGACACCATCGCTGCACACTGCGGTCAGCTCGCCATCCAGATACAGGGCCGTGCCCTCGCTGATCTCGTCGCTGGCGCTCTTCAGGATCGCGTCCGCCATCTCGTTTTCATCCATGGTCTTGTGGGCCACGGTAACGGTGTAGGTAGGCTCCACGGTCCACTTTGCATGGTCGGTGTCTGCGTAGTTGATACGCTCCTGCACCGCCTCGCGGGCCGAGTTGAACACATCCTCATTGGCCACATAGCCGACGGTCTGACCGTTCACCTGCACCTCCAGCGCATAAGGCTGGCGGACGGTATGGTTGAACACGGTCACCATAACGGCCAGTGCGCACACCGGCAGCACATACATGGCCATGCGCGGCAGTGTTTTCAGGTTGCGGCGCACGCCGCTGGCCAGATAATGTACGCTGGCTTTGCAGGCTGCGGCAAAGCCTTTTTCTTTCCGCACCCGTTGGGCGTGCACCAGCAGCGAACCGCAGCCCCGGAAGAACAGCCAGATCGGGCCGAACAGGTCCCGGAACATCTGCGCTGCCCCCGGGAACGCCATTGCCGCAGCATTTGCCAGCAGTGTCGTAAATGCCTGCCACAGCCACAGCCAGCCGCTGCGCAGGCCGCGCCCAACGCGGACGAATCCATACTCTGTAGAATAGCCCAGTGCATACAGCGTCTCCCCGATGACTGGCACGGCAGAATTCTGGGCAAGCTTTCTGCCAAAATCATTCACATGATTCTGGGTTTTACGGCGCAGCCGGTGCCGGTGCAAAAGCCCCATGCATTGCAGCTGTGCCCAAAGGGAGCGCAGCCTCTGGCCGCGTTTCGGTTTTACCGGTGAAGCGGGCTGCTGCTCCTTTGTCTTGTCTTCGATCAAAAGGTTTTTCTCCTTCCTTGCCGCCAATGCACACACGGTGCCGGGATAAGACGGCGGCGGTCTTGGGCGCACATGCCCTTTCCAGCAGGCTCATGCACACAACATTCTTATTTTATTATACACCCTGCCGTCTTTGAAACAAGCATTGTCACAAAATTTGGGCGGTTCTTTCACTTACTTTTCACCAAAAAGCTGTTTCATATCCTTCGGCAGCGGGCTTTCCGCCGCAGTAGTCTTCCAGTTATTTCCATTTGCCGGGCATTCCACCCGGATTCCGCCCTCCACCGGGGTGTACACCGGCACCCGGAAGCTCTGCCTTGCACAGTGCAGCGCCTGCCGCCCAATGCGCTCCCGGCTCCCGCCGTAAAGGTCATCCCCAGCCAGCGGGTGGCCGATGGACGCAAAATGCACCCGGATCTGATGGGTGCGGCCCGTTACCGGCACACAGGCTGCAAGGCTCAGGCCGTTTTCTGCTTCTAATATGGTATACTCGGTGCGGCTTGGCTTGCCGTCCGGGGTCACGCAGCGGCCAATGATGCTCTCCGCCTGGCGGCCAATGGGCGCGTCGATCACGCCCGGACCCAGCGGCAGCTCTCCCTCCACAACGGCATAGTAGAGTTTTTCCACATTCCGGGCCAGCAGCGGCGCAGCATAGGCGTGCTTTGCAGCCAGAACAAGGCCGCTGGTGTCCTTATCGATGCGGTTCACCGGGCGGAACACCGGGCTGATGCCCTGCTGCGCAGCCCATGCCGCATACCCGTTGGCAAGGGTATCGTAGGGGTAGTTCAGGGTGGGGTGCACGGCCAGATGCGGCGGCTTTTCCAGCACCACTGCAAAGGCATCCTCATAGACCACGTTTACCGGGATCTCCGGCTGCGGGGCCACGCCTTCCCCTTCCGGCGGCAGCTCAAAGCTGACCGTCTGCCCCGGGTACACCCTGCGGTTGGCAAGGACAGGATCTCCATCCGAAAAAAAGCCGCTGCCCCGGAACTTGACTGCACGGGCAAGGTCGGTAGAAACGGCACACTGGCGCAGAAAATTGCGCAGAAGCACTCCGTTTTGGGTCTGCGGCGTATCGGGCACCGTAAAAAACAGCCGCATATGCACCCACCTCCTGCGCAAAAAAACATAAAAATATATAAGATATTATATCAAAAAAGGCTTCTACTTGCAAATCCTGCTTTTTTATGGTATCATGAGGAGCGGAAAACGAGTGGAACATACGGCGGCGGGGCGGCTTTGACCGCTCTGAGGAAAGTCCGGGCCTCACAGAGCACGGTAACTGCTAACGGCAGCCGAGGGTGACCTTAGGGAAAGTGCAACAGAAAACAAACCGCCGCAGCAATGCGGTAAGGATGAAACGGCGAGGTAAGAGCTCACCAGCGCATGGGTGACCATGCGGCTTTGTAAACCCTACCGGAAGCAACGCCTATATGGGACGTACAGCGCTGCTCGCGTGTCCCGAAGGCGGCACGAACCTGTCAGCAATGGCAGGTCTAGACAGATCGTCGTTTAATACAGAACCCGGCTTACGGTCTATCTCGTTTTCCATTTTTCAGTCTTTGATTCCCGCACATTTTTGTGTGGGATTTTTTATTTTTTGTCTTGCCCGCTTTCTCCGTCGGGCAGTGCGAGATGGAGAGAGCGCGGCTGTTTTGTTTTTGTCATTGTTCTTTTACTTCCCGTTTGGGTCTGTTTGTGGTATACTATGTGCACTGCAGGAAATTGCAGTCAACTAAGAAAGACAGGATGTGAAATCCTCCGATGAAAGATGGTTTTTTGAAAGCAGCCGCCCTTTCTCCCGCACTGCGGGTGGCCGACTGCGCCTATAATGTCCGGCAGATCACGGATGCTTTGCACAAAGCCGCAGCCCGCGGCGTAAAGCTGGCCGTGTTCCCCGAGTTCTGCCTGACCGGCTATACCTGCGGCGACCTGTTTCTGCAGCGCACGCTGCAGACCGGTGCACTGGATGCCCTGAGCACCCTGCTTGATGAAACAAAAGCACTGGACGTTGTCACGCTGGTGGGCCTTCCGCTGCTGGTGCACGGCAAGCTGTACAACTGCGCCGCCGTGCTATGCCATGGCCGCATTCTGGGTTTTGTGCCCAAGACCTATTTGCCCAACTACGGCGAGTTCTACGAAAAGCGCCAGTTCACCCCGGGCAGCACCGAGGTGGAGCTGGTGGAGGTGTGTGGTCAGCAGGTGCCCTTTGGCACCTCCCTGCTGTTCCGCTGCCGCCAGATGCCCAGCTTTGTGCTGGGTGTGGAGATCTGCGAGGATCTGTGGAGCGCCCTGCCGCCCTCCACCTTCCACGCGCTGGCCGGTGCGACCGTGATCACAAATCTTTCCGCCAGCGATGAGACCGTCGGCAAGGCCGAGTACCGCCGGGCACTGGTGTCCAACCAGTCTGCCCGCCTGCTGTGCGGCTACCTGTATGCTTCCGCCGGGCACGGTGAGAGCACGCAGGACATGGTGTTCGCCGGCCACGACCTGATCGCCGAGAACGGCACCATCCTCTCTGAGAACGCTCCCTTTGACGGCGGCTGTGCCGAGACCGAGATCGACTGCCAGCGCATGGAAGCCGAACGTGCCCGCAACACCAGTTTTGAGCTGAGCGGCGAGGGCTACCAGACCGTGGAGTTCGATCTGGAACCGGCAGAGACCACGCTGACCCGCTGGATCGATCCCGCGCCCTTTGTGCCCGGCGACCCCAAGCGCCGCGCCGAACGCTGTGAGCTGATTCTGAAAATGCAGGCCGACGGCCTTGCAAAGCGGCTGGAACACGCCCACGCAAAGACCGCCGTTATCGGCATTTCCGGCGGCTTGGACAGCTGTCTTGCGCTGCTGGTGGCCGTGCGTGCCATGAAGCAGCTGGGCCGCCCCGCCCGGGATGTGCTGGCTGTGACCATGCCCTGCTTTGGCACCACGAAGCGCACCCGCAGCAATGCAGAGATCCTGTGCGATGAGCTGCAGGTCTCCTTTAAAGAGATCGATATTGCCAACACCGTGCACAGCCATTTTGCAGACATCGGTCAGGACGAGAGCGTGCTGGATGTCACCTTTGAAAACGGTCAGGCCCGCGTGCGCACGCTGGAGCTGATGGACACCGCCAACCGCACCGGAGGCCTTGTAGTGGGCACCGGCGACCTTTCGGAGCTGGCGCTGGGCTGGGCCACCTACAACGGCGACCACATGAGCATGTACGGTGTGAACGCCGGTGTGCCCAAAACGCTGGTGCGCCACCTTGTGCGCTACGAAGCCGACATTGCCGCCACCGATGCTCTGCGCACGGTACTGCTGGATATTCTGGATACGCCCGTCTCCCCGGAGCTGCTGCCTGCCAAGGACGGCGAGATCGCGCAGAAGACCGAGGACCTTGTGGGACCCTACGAGCTGCACGATTTCTACCTGTATCAGGTGCTGCGCTTCGGCTTTGGCCCGGCCAAGATCTTCCGGCTGGCAAAGACTGCATTCACAGGCCGGCCGGAGTACCCGGACAACGTGCTGTACAAGTGGCTGCGCAACTTCTACTGGCGGTTCTTTGCCCAACAGTTCAAGCGCAGCTGCCTGCCCGACGGCCCCAAGGTGGGCAGCGTGACCCTTTCGCCCCGCGGCGACTGGCGGATGCCCAGCGATGCCTGTGCCGCACTGTGGCTGGCCGAGCTGGAACAATTGCAGATCAAGGATTAACGCATGAAAAACAAAAAGCTGCTTACCAATCTTCTGTTTGCCGTGGTCATTCTGGCCATTGCCGCTGTGCTGCTGGTGGTGCGCCGCGTGCACGCTTCCGGCTCCGGGCTACGGGCCGAGCTGATCTACGGCGACAACAACACCACCATGAACCTGCCGCTGGACGTGGATGAGACCTATGATGTGGACACCGGTTACTATACCGTCCACATTCAGATCAAGGACGGTGCAGCCCGGTTCGTGGATTCGCCCTGCCCGGATCACATCTGTGAAGGCTTTGGCTGGCTTTCCAACGAAGATCAGACCGCCACCTGCCTTCCGGCCCGTGCAGTGCTGACCATTGTACCTGTTTCCTGACAAAAAGGAGTGGTTTTGAATGATGGATGAAAACGATCGTTCCCACGAAGATTACCGTTCTCTGCGGCACATCAGCCGCAAGGAAGGCTCTGAGGATACTGCGCCCATCGAGGTAGACAGCTCGGCGTTTTTTTCCGAGCTGCCGCCGGAACAGCCCAGCACACCGCCTCCGGCCCAGCCTCCCCAGAAGCCGCCGCGCAGCGGCCACAACACACCCGTACCGCCCAAGGCCCATCCGCCCGTGGATGGAGCCGTGGCAGTACCTTCCAAGTGGGGGAAAATTTTGCTGATCTTACAAGGTATTTTAAGCATTCTGGCACTGGTGCAGCTGTGGCGCACCCAGATGCTGCCGGTGCTGTATCTGGTCATTCTGGCCGCGCTGCTGGCGCTTTTGTGGCTGCTGGTAAAGCGCTGTCAGGAGTACAATGTTCCCGGCAAGGTGGCCCGGGTATTCTCGGTGTTCCTGTGCGCCGCCATGGCGCTGGGCTGCTTCTGGGCCCAGCAGGGCCTTTCTGCCCTGGGCAGCATGACCTCTGGCCTGCTCACCGGTGCCGAGGCCAACAAGATCACCAAGGAGCCGTTTGTGATCTACCTCAGCGGCGTGGACACCCGCGGCGAGCTGACCGAAAATGCCCGCAGCGACGTGAATATCCTTGCTGCCGTGAACCCTGTCACCAAGAGGGTGGCCCTGATCAACACCCCGCGCGACTACTACGTAGACCTTGCCGGCACTGACAGCAAGGATAAACTGACTCACGCCGGTCTGTACGGCGTGGAAACCAGCATGGCCACACTGGGCAATCTGTACGGCGTCAATGTGGACCATTACATCCGCATCAACTTTGCGGGCTTCATCAGCATCATCGATGCGCTGGGCGGCGTGGATGTCTACTCCGATCAGGCGTTCACCTCGGTGGGCAGCCCCGGCTACTATGACCCCACCACCTTTGTGGAGGGCTGGAACCATCTGGACGGCAAGGCCGCTCTGGCCTTTGCCCGTGAGCGTCACGCCTTTGCATCCGGCGATATCCAGCGCGGCATCAACCAGATGAAGGTGATCGATGCCATGCTGAACAAGATCAAGTCCCCTGCCCTGCTGATGGGCTTTTCCAAGATCATGGATGCCGCAGCCGACTGCTTTGTAACCAGCTTTTCACAGGATCAGATCAGTGCGCTGGTACGGATGCAGCTGAGTGACTTTGCCGAGTGGGATATTGAAAGCTATACCGTCACCGGCACAAGCTCCAGCAGTACCAAGTGCTACTCTGCCAAGGGACAGAAGCTCTACGTCATGAAACCGGATGATGCTTCTGTGAGCAAGGCTAGGGAAATGATCGCGTCCGTGCTGGGCGGTGAGGGCACCGTTGCCGACACCACCCAGAAGCCGGAAAAGACCGAGGTGTTCACCCCCACCACCGACCCGAACGCCGCTGTTTCGGAGGTGCCTGCGGAGAGCGTTCCCGAGGAAGTGCCCGCCGACAGCCTGCCGGAAGAGACCGTCCCGGCTGACCAGCCTGCAGAGCAGCCTGCCGACACCCAGCCGCAGGAGCCGGAAGCTCCCGCCGAGGGCGAGACCGGCAGCGGTGATACGGCCGGAGAAGCACCGTCCATCTCCCTGCCCACACAGGAAGAGGTGGAACAGGCTGCATCGTCCATCTACAATGCGGCTTCCTCCATCTGGGGTGCCATTCAGGATGCTGCTTCGCAGCAGAACGACGCGGCCTGACGATTTAAAATGTCCTCCGCGCAAGCTCCGGACTCTATCGCGGAAATATTATTTTATTTGCAAAACAGGAAACAACTGCGGTCGTTTCCTGTTTTGCTTTTTCACCAGAAAGTCCGTGCCGATAAGCTGCATAAAAATGCCGCCTGCATCTTGAACCAATGCAGGCGGCTTTCTCATTCTATAAAATCATTATGCCTTGATCTCGTTCCAGACGCTCTTGCCGTCCAGAGAGGAAGCATCCACATCAAGATACTCGCAGATGGTCTGGGCGATGGTGCCAAAGCACAGACGGGTGCCAAGGTCAACGCCAGGCTTCACGCCCTTGCCGCAGATCAGGTACGGCACATACTCGCGGGTGTGGTCGGTGGTCTTGGTATAGGACGGGTCGCAGCCATGGTCAGCGGTGACCATGAGGAGATCGCCCTCCCGCATTCCGGGGATGAAGTCGGCCACGAACTTGTCAAACTCGGTGGCAGCGGCGGCATAGCCTGCTACATCGCGGCGGTGGCCGTAGAGCATATCGAAGTCCACCAGATTCACAAAGGCAAGGCCCTCAAAGTCGCGGGTCTGCAGGGCCTTGGTAAAGGCGATGCCATTGGTGTTGCCAGTGGTCTTGATCTTCTCGGTCACACCCTCACCGTCGAAGATGTCAAAGATCTTACCCACAGCGATCACATCCCTGCCAGCATCTTTCAGCAGATCCAGCATGGTAGCGCGGGGCGGCTTGAGGCTCAGGTCGTGGCGATTGGTGGTGCGGTAGAAGGTATCCGCAGTGTGGCCCAGGAAGGGGCGTGCGATCACGCGGCCCACGCCGTACTCGCCCTTGAGCATCTCGCGGGCGATCTCGCAGTAGCGGTACAGCTCATGCACCGGCACCAGCTCTTCGTTGGCGGCCACCTGAAATACGCTGTCGGCACTGGTGTAAACGATAAGGGCGTTTTCTTTCATGGCCTGCTCGCCGTAATCCTTCAGCACCTGCGTGCCGGAGTAAGGCTTGTTGCACAGCACCTTGTGGCCGGTCTTTTCCTCAAACTCGTGGATCAGCTCATCCGGGAAGCCGTTCGGGAAGGTGGGCAGCGGCTTGGGGCTTACCACACCGGCGATTTCCCAGTGACCAATGGTGGTATCCTTGCCCATGCTCTGCTCCTGCAGGCGGGCAAAGGAGCCGATGGGCGCTGCGGTCTTTTCGCCTGCGGTCACGCCATCAATGTTGAACATGCCCATCTTTTGCAGGTTGGGGCAGTTGAAGTTGGGGTGTTTTGCAATGGCACCCAGGGTGTTGGTGCCCTCATCGCCAAACGCTGCGGCATCCGGCTCTGCGCCAATGCCAAAGCTGTCGAGGACGATCAGAAAAACACGCTTTTCCATATCGTTTTTTCTCCATTTCTTCCGGGGACCTGCCCCGGATAAGTGATACTATCTTTACTTATCATTATAAGCAAATCCTGTGCCGGATGCAAGCGTTTTTGCTGTGCTGCAAATATCCGTCATTTTCACCAAAATGTTCGTCATTTCGTTCACAATCCGGCGAAGCGTTTTGGCGTTTTTATTCGTTGCTGCGTTATTTCATGGTAAAGACATTTTAGCCGCCAAAAAAATTGCAGCGCAGCTTGAATTTTTTCTTGCCCTATTGTATCCAAGCGGATATAATAGTAAATGGAAAAAGTTTTGAACAGCAGAACTTTTCTGCTTTTGTACCACAGCATGGGATTTTTCCCGTTGGTCGCGTGCAGCTGCCTGTATGACAGCGGACAGCCTGCCGCAAAATAGAGAATGTGAAGTTGTAGTTGGAGGTAGTAAAAGTATATGAGAAAAACAAAGATCATCTGCACTCTGGGCCCGTCCACCGATCAGGAAGGCGTTCTGCGCGAGCTGGTCGCCAACGGCATGAATGTTGCCCGTTTTAATTTTTCCCACGGCTCTCACGAAGAGCATCTGGGCCGCTTTGAAAAGCTGAAAGCCATTCGTGAAGAGCTGGGCAAGCCGGTCGCCGCCCTGCTGGACACCAAAGGCCCCGAGATCCGCCTGAAGGACTTCAAGAACGGCACTGAAATGCTGGAAGCCGGCCAGACCTTCACCCTGACCACCCGCGAGGTGGAAGGCACCAAGGAGATCTGCTCCATCACCTATAAGGACCTGCCGCAGGATGTGCAGCCCGGCGGCACCATCATGCTGGACGACGGCCTGATCAAGCTGCAGATCATCACCGTGAACGATACGGACATCGTCTGCAAGGTGCTGAACAACGGCAAGATCAAGAACAAGAAGGGTGTCAATGTGCCCGGCGTGCATCTGTCCATGCCGTATATGAGCCAGCGCGACCGCGACGATATCATCTTTGGCGCACAGCAGGGCTTTGACTTCATCGCTGCTTCCTTCGTGCGCACCGCACAGGATGTGTACGATATCCGCAACCTGCTCAACGAGTATGATTCCGATATCCGCATCATCGCCAAGATCGAGAACCGTGAGGGCGTGAACAACATCGACAGCATTCTGGCTGCAGCCGATGCTGTCATGGTGGCCCGCGGCGATCTGGGCGTTGAGATTGACTTTACCGAGCTGCCCGGCATTCAGAAGAATATCATCGAGCGCTCCTTCTCCTTTGGCAAGCCCATCGTCACCGCTACCCAGATGCTGGACAGCATGATCGTGAACCCCCGCCCCACCCGCGCCGAGATCTCCGACGTGGCAAATGCCATCTACGACGGCACCTCTGCCATCATGCTTTCCGGCGAGACTGCTGCCGGTGCTTATCCGGTGGATGCTCTCAAGACCATGTCTGCCATTGCTGAGCGCACCGAGCAGGAGAACCACGCCCGCTTTGTTCCCCTCGCCGAGAACACCGGCAAGATCAGCGTGAGCGATGCAACTGCACACGCTGCCTGCCTGACCGCCAAGGACGTGAACGCTGCCGCCATCGTCACCGTGTCCGAGTCCGGCAACACCGCCCGTCTGCTGAGCAAGTACCGCCCGGAACAGCCCATCATCGCCTGCGTGATGAAGGAGCAGGTGCAGCGTCAGCTGGCCCTGAGCTGGGGCATCACCCCGCTGATGATGCCTCTGGCACACAGCACCGATGAGCTGATCGAGATGTCCACCTCTCTGGCCAAGGAGAACGGCTACCTGCACAACGGTGAGCTGGCCGTTGTGACCGCAGGCGTGCCTGTGGGTGTGTCCGGCACCACCAACATGATCAAGATCCACATGGTAGGCAACTGTCTGGCTACCGGTGTGGGCGTTGGCCGCGAGAATGCCGACGTGACCAGCGCCACCGGCAAGGCCTGCGTCTGCCGCACGCTGGAAGAGGTGCGTGCAAAGTTCAAGCCCGGCATGGTTCTGGTGGTGCCCTCCACCAGCAACGAAATGCTGAGTTACGTGCGTGATGCCGCCGCTCTGGTGGTGGAAGAGCCGGGCCTGAACAGCCATGCCGCCATTGCCGGCAAGGCCCTGCTCAAGCCTACCGTTGTGGGTGCCGCCGGTGCTACCAGCCACATCCGTGACGGCCTGATGATCGCTGTAGACTGCGCTCACGGCAGCGTGCAGCGCCTGCAGGCATAAGCCAAAGGAGAAAAACTCATGGAACGCATTGCAAGCTTCTGTGTTGACCATACCAAACTGGACCGCGGCATGTATCTGAGCCGTCAGGACGGCGATGTTCTCACATGGGACATCCGCATGAAAAGGCCCAATCACGGCGATTACCTGTCCACCGGTGCCGCCCATACGCTGGAGCATCTGTTTGCCACCTATGCACGTAACAGCGCCTTTCAGGACAGCGTGATCTACGTTGGCCCCATGGGCTGCCGCACCGGCTTCTATCTGCTCACCCGCGGCCTGACTCCCGCCGAGGCACTGGAGCTGACGGTGGAATCCTTCCGCTTCATGGCTGGCTTTGAGGGCGCTGTGCCCGGTGCCAGCGAAGTGGAGTGCGGCAACTACCGCGATATGGATCTGCCCGCCGCCAAGGCCGAGGCTGCTGCCATGCTGCCGGTGCTGGAAGCACTGACCGGCGACGAGCTGCATTACTAAGCTATCTTCACCCTTCAAATTCATCATCATAAAAAAGCGCTCTCCCAACGGAAACCCGGTGGGAGAGCGCTTTCGTTTTAGTTGTTCTTGATCGCATCCAGTGCCTGCCGTGCAGCACGGATGTTTTCTTCACCCGTCTGCCATACCTCAAACTCTGAAAAGCCCGGCAGCCCCATGGGCACACCCTCGCGGCGGAAGGTCATGCGGCTTTGCAGCACCTGCTTGCCAGAAAGGTGGAACGCATGTGCCCCGGTCTGTGCGGCCAGTGCCGGGATGTTTTGTGCCGTGACACCGGCACCTACCAGAATTTCCACGCTGTCCCCTGCCCGCTCCACCAGTCGGCCGAGAAGCTCCGCTCCCTCTGGGGCACTCGCCGCCTGACCGCTGGTGAGGATGGTACAAAGGCCCATGCTCCGGACCGTTTCCAGTGCCGCAAAGGGGTCGGCGCTGACGTCAAAGGCACGGTGCAGGGTACACGCCACCGGACGGCCTGCCTTTTCCGCTGCCCTGCGCGCCGCCGCATAAATGGGCCGCATGGCCTCCGCATCCAGCTGCCCTTCCGGGGTCAGCACACCGGTCACGATACCATCCGCCCCGGCCCCCACCAGCTCTGCGGCCAGCTGTTCCATCTGGGCAAGCTCGTAGCTGTCGTAACAGAAATCTCCGAACCGGGGCCGCAGCAGAGCACGCACCGGCAGGCCGGTCTCCGCCTTGACCTGACGCACCAGCGCAAGGCTGGGCGTTGTACCGCCCACGATCAGGTCGGCACACAGTTCCAGCCTGCTGGCACCGCCGCGCTTTGCTGCCAGTGCACTGGCAGTGCTGTCCACACATACTTCCAGAACGGAACGCATTTCAATTCCTCCCTTTTTGCCGGGCTTTGAACCCGGCATTCTGGTTTATTCTACCACGTTTTTCCGTTTTATAAAACCCTGTGGCAGCAAAAAAGCTGCGGCCCGGGTCTTATCCCTGCCGCAGCCTTTGTTATTTTTGTTCAGATCAGGCCAAGCGCCTTGAACTCCTTTGCAATGCCGTCCTCATATACCGAGGGCGCAATGCGGTCACAGCGCTTTTTCAGTGTTTCAGAGCCATTGGCCATACACACGCTGATGCCTGCCACATCGGTCATCTGCAGATCGTTATCGCTGTCACCAAAGCCGATGGTATCCGCCAGCGTGCAGCCCAGATGATCACAGATGGCCTTGATTCCGGTGCCCTTATTAAATTTGCGGTTGATGAGCTCACCATTCACAAAGCCATCGGTCAGGCGGTCCAGTTTGCTTTCGCAGAACACGAACTGGTCGGCATAGAGCTGCTTTGCCTCGGCAAGGTCGCTCTCGTGGTCGGCAATGAACACGATCTTATACAGCGGTTCCCCTTTGTAATCGGAAAGCGGCAGGATGGACATGCCCTCTTCCATGGCTTTGCGCCAGCGCTCCGCTTCGCTGTTCAGCAGTGCATCGTTCTTTTTGTGGATAAATTTCCACCTCTCAGCCATCTTGCTTCCGCCAAAGGTGGCATCCCGGGCTTCCAGCGTGCACTCCACGCCATTGCGCTCCAGCGCCGCGCGCACGCCTTCAGCCTGCTGCGGCTCCATGGGGATATCCACCAGAGTCTTGCCATCGCACAGCACATAGCCGCCGGCGCTGCACACTGCGCCCGCAAAGCAGTCGTGCCGCAGCAGCGGTTCGGTCATGCGGTGGTTGCGGCCGGTGCACAAAAACAGCTTGTGTCCGTTTGCTCTGGCGCGATCCAGTGCAGCCAGAGTGCTTTCCGGGATGAGCATATCACCCGGCGGCAGCAGCGTGCCGTCAATATCCAGAAAAATCAGCTTACGACCCATACTTTTATCCTTTATCATCAAAGGGAGCCTCGCTCCACGATCTGATAGCCCAGCGTCACCTGACGCACAGGCCCGCTGCTCCCATTTTCTTCCAGCATCTGCAGCAGGATCCGGGCAGCCTCCTGCCCCACCTGCTTCTGGTAAAAGCGCACCGTTGCCAGCCCCGGTTCCATCATGCTGCCAGCCCAGCTGTCGCCAACGCCTGCAAGACCCACATCCTGCCCCACATGCCGTCCTGCTTCCCGCAGGGCACGCATGGCACCAAAGGCCACCGTGTCAGTCACGCAGACCACACCGTCCAGATCCGGGCAGCGCACCAGCAGTTCCTGCATACAGCGCTGGCCCTCCTCCATGGTAAAGGCGTTGCAGCAGATGCGGGGCATCTGTTCGCCGTTCAGTCCGGCAGCGTTCAGCGCATCCTGCACGCCCTCACGGCGCTGCACGCCGGTGGCATCGTCCCGCTCTGTACCGCCAATATAAACGATCCTTCTGCGGCCATGGTCCAGCATCCGCTGGGCAAGTTCCCGGGCTGCAGTGCGGTCGTCGTTGTACACGCAGGCCACATCCTGAAAACGCTGGCCTGTTACCACCACCGGCACACGGCAGTTTTTCAGCGCCTGCGCCAGCTGAGGAGTATAATAGCTGCCCAGCAGGATGATGCCCGCCACGTGGTTGCGCTGCATGGCAGTCAGATAGCCCAATTCCCGCTGGGCGTCCAGCTCGGTGTTTCCCAGCAGCATCAGATAGCTCTTTGCATCCAGCTCACTGGCAATGCCTGCCGTGATCTGCCCCACCGACTGGGAACCGATGCTGGGAGCAATCACCCCCACCTGATTCACTTTTCCGGTGCGCAGAGTCTGGGCGGCGGTATCCGGGCGGTAGCCGGTCTTTTCCACTACCTCGTGGATGACAGCCCTCTTCTGTTCGCTCAGGGGGCCTCCGTTCAGGTAGCGGCTGACCGCCGCACTGGATACACCCGCCATTTTTGCAATATCACTGATGGTCATTTGCAGTACTTCTCTCTTTTGGGATGCATTGTTATGTGTAAACGTTTTCATGCTTATTATAAACCGCTTTCACCCATCCCGCAAGATGCGCTTTTCCCGGTTTATTCCGAACGCATTTTTGTTTTTCTGGCAACTGTGTACAAAAGACGGCTTTTTTCTGAGAAGCAGGGCATTGCAGGCGGTCAGGCTGCGCCCATGCTCCATGCACGCACGGCAAGCCCCAGCAGCAGGACCACCAGCAGAACGATGAACACGGTTTTATTGCCAGTTCTTCTCTGTTTCTTTTTGCGGCCTGCCGTGCTCCGGCTTTTGGCCGAGCTGCTGCGCGCTGTGGTGCTTCTGCTGCCGGAGGAACGGCTGCCGGCCGTTTTACGGCTCTGGGTGCTGCGGTTCTGGCCCTGCTTTGTGCTCTGGCGGGCTGGCTCGTGCGCAGCCGTTTTTTCTTCCGGCGCACGGCTGGATGCGATTGGCTCCTTTGCGCCGCAGCGTGCCAGATAATTTTCTGCATCGCGGTAATAGCGGGCAAGTTCATTTTCGCGGAAAGCCGTGCCCACATAGCCATTTTCCAAGCTCTCCACCGCCTCATTGAACAGGATCGCCGCCTGAGCGGCATCGGTGTGATCGGTGGCGTGGGCGGCTTCGTTGCGGGCGGTGCGCACAGCATTGCAGGCGCGGCGGGCCGCACCCGGATTGCTGGTATTGCCCAGCAGGTCCAGCGGTTTGGCGGCATCCTTTTCCGGGTCCAGCAGAACCCGCATACAAATGGTGGTATCCAGCTGCTGCCAGCTGTTTTTGCCGGAAAGATCCGGCATACGGTCGTAGTAGTCCGGGCTTTCCTGCTGGCGCTGTGCAACGTGATCCAGCAATGCACCCAAGCTGTGCGCACCGGGTTTGTGCTCCCAGTGCCAGCGCAGCAGGCGGCGGCTGATCTCATCGCAGGCAGTCTTGATCTCAAAGGCAGCCTGTAAGGCTTCTTCCGGCATAATGGTTCTCCCTTCTTCTGGCATACAAAAAAGCGGAGAAGGCATACCGCCCTCTCCGCTGCTGTTTGTGTTACAGCACGAACTGGTAATACACGAAGCCGCACAGTGCCACTGCTGCACAGACAATGGCAGTGATGGGCGGCACCCAGCGGATCAGCGCTTCGGCCACGCTGTCGCGCTCGTCCTCGTATTCTTCCTCGTCGTCATAGGCAGGCTCCGGCTGCTGAGATATCGGCTGTGCACGGCGGGCTGCAGCAGGCATCACACGGGTGCCTTCGTCCGCAGCTGCATGAGATGCCCTGCCCGGGAACTGTGCCCGCATTCCGGCATCCATCACACGGGTCTGCTCTGCAGCAGGTTCTTCCGGCTGTGGTTCTGCTTCACGGCACGGTGCACCCATGATCCGGGTCGGCTCCTCCTGCACGGGCGCTGCGCCCATAATGCGGGTAGGCTCTTCAGCCTGCGGGGCAAGAGGCGTTTCCAGTTCCGGCTCGGTCTGGGCAGGCTGTTCCGGCTGCAGCAGGGTGTTCAGCGCGTTCTGCAGCAGGATGCGGTCGCAGCCGCACTCCGAGCAGTACACGGTATCCTCCTCCTTCGGGTGGAAGGCACCGCAGGCGCAGTACCAGCCATTTTCAAACACCTGCGGCTGATACTTCAGCTCCGGGCGGTTCATGCGGGTCTCCAGCGCCTTTTCCAGCTCAGCAGACAGGCGCTTGGGGGCAGGCAGGCGCACGCGCTTGATGCCGTCCAGATGCACCACCCGCTTGCCGTTGTACACGTTGCACAGCGAAACATCCACGCTGGTGATGGCCTTTGCGGTAACGAACACCGCATCGTCCATGCCAAACAGTTCGCCAGGCTTTACTTCCAAGTCACGGTACTCGAACCGGTCCTCGCACAGGATCACGCCGTCCACGCCCTTGCACTTGAAGTGGATCTCCAGCGCGGTCAGGGTCACCTTGGAAATATTCTTGAAGGTCAGGCAGACCGCGTGCTCCCCGCTGACATCACCCTTGAGCAGCTCCACGCAGACGAACTGCACCGGGCTGCCGGGGGTGTAATAGTTTGCGCGGGTCCGTGCGACCGGGTTAAAATTTTCCTCCACGACACTCGCTCCTTTCCATTTGGATCAAATCAGTTCTGCGGGTCCTGTGCATCCGGCGTTTCCGGTGCAGGAGAAGCCGGCATCTGCTCTGCCGTTTCGGCCTGCTCCGCAGGCTCAGCGGTCTCTGCAGATTCAGCAGTTTCGGCCCGCTGAGCAGTCTCTGCAGGGGCAGCCTGCACGGTCTGAGCAGGCTGTTCCGGCTTCGGCTCATCGCCTTCACGCGGGGGCAGTGTGCCGCCCGCCATAATGGTGTTGAACTCCTGCTCGTTGAGCTTCTCGCGTTCCATCAGGGCCTGTGCCAGCGCGTGCAGCTGATCGATGTGCTCGGTCAGGGTGCGGCGGCAGGTCTCGTAGGCTTCATCGATGATATCCCGCATCTCGCCGTCGATCTCAGCAGCGGTGGTCTCGCTGTAGCCCTTGCCCTGACCCAGATCGCGGCCCAGGAAGGTTTCCTCCTGCGAGGTACCGTACACCACAGGGCCAAGCCGCTCCGAGAAGCCGTACTTGGTGATCATCTGGCGGGCAATGTTGGTGGCCTGCTGCAGATCATTGGAAGCACCGGTGGAGATATCCTCCAGGATCAGCTGTTCGGCCACGCGGCCGCCCAGACTGGAAACGATATCCTCGAACATTTCGCCCTTTGTCACGTAGCTGCGGTCTTTCTCGGGCAGGTACATGGTGTAGCCGCCAGCCTGACCACGCGGGATAATGGTGATCTCGTGCACACGGGGATGATGCTTGCAGTAGAAGCCCGCCACAGCGTGGCCTGCCTCGTGGTAAGCAGTCAGCTTCTTTTCCTCCGGGGTCACAACGCGGCTCTTCTTCTCCGGGCCAGCCATCACCTTCATGGAAGCTTCCTCGATATCCTCCATGGTAATGGCCTTGCGGTTGCGGCGTGCAGCCAGCAGAGCCGCTTCGTTGACAAGGTTCTCAAGGTCTGCGCCCGCAAAGCCTGCGGTGCGCTGTGCAATGACCCTGAGAGAGACATCCGGGGCCAGCGGCTTCTTTTTGGTGTGGACCTTGAGGATCTCCTCACGGCCCTTGACATCCGGCAGGCCCACATAGACCTGACGATCAAAGCGGCCTGGCCGCAGCAGGGCCTTATCCAGAATGTCGGCACGGTTGGTGGCCGCCATGACGATGATGCCGTCGTTGGCCTCAAAGCCGTCCATTTCCACCAGCAGCTGGTTCAGGGTCTGCTCGCGTTCATCGTGGCCGCCGCCCAAACCGGCACCGCGCTGACGGCCCACAGCATCGATCTCATCAATGAAGATGATGCAGGGCATGGACTTCTTTGCCTTATCGAACAGGTCACGCACGCGGGATGCACCCACGCCGACGTACATTTCCACAAAGTCAGAGCCGGAAATGGAATAGAAGGGCACACCGGCCTCGCCTGCGCAGGCGCGGGCCAGCAGGGTCTTGCCGGTGCCCGGAGGGCCTACCAGCAGCACGCCGTGGGGAATGCGTGCGCCCAGAGTGTTGAACTTCTCCGGGCTTTTCAGGAACTCCACGACCTCTTTCAGCTCTTCCTTTTCCTCGTCCTCACCGGCAACATCGGCAAAGGTGGCTGTCTTTTGGTTCTCGTGCTCGTCCTTCACCTTGGCTTTGCCAACGTTCATGATCCCGCCGCCGCCAGCGCCGCCGCGCATCATGGAGAACAGCAAGAAGCCGGTGCAGCCCAGCATTGCCAGATAGAACAGGATCTCCATCCATGGGATGTTTTCCTTGACAGGGGTATAATCGTACACCATGGGAGCATCCGGGTTTGCGGCATCGTAGGCGGCAATGTAGTCGCCTACATACTTGACGAACATGGATGCATAGGGCAGCTTGTAGCGCACAGTCACAGTGCCGTCGCTGTTCTTCTGCGCAGCAGTATCCTCATCCGAGGAGGACAGCATACCGCTCAGCAGTCCGCCGGTGGCCTGCGTGGTGCTCTGGGACGTGGTATCGGGCAGGGGCAGGTTGTTCTTGCCGCCTTCCTTGAGGTTCATGGTGATGACGCCGGTGTTCAGGTCCAGCGAGAACTGCGTGACCTGCAGGCTTTCAAAATAATGCACCACCGTGGAATATTCCATGGAAGAGCTGCTGGCAGAGCCGGTGCCGCCCAGCACCGACCAGACCATCAGCACCGCCGCCAGCGCCAGAGCAAGGATCAGCGGATTGAAACGGGGTCTTTTGGATTGCAAAAAAATCAACTCCAGTTCTTGGATGAATTATAGTGTGAGAAATCACTTCTCGTAGACTTCAGGCTTGAGCACACCCACATAAGGCAGGTTGCGGTACTTTTCATCGTAGTCCAGACCGTAGCCCACCACGAACTCGTCCGGCACCTGGAAGCCCTCGTAGTCAGGCTGGATATCGGCCTTGCGGCGGC
This sequence comes from Faecalibacterium sp. BIOML-A1, assembly GCF_009679715.1. Lineage (NCBI taxonomy): Bacteria > Bacillati > Bacillota > Clostridia > Eubacteriales > Oscillospiraceae > Faecalibacterium > Faecalibacterium sp. BIOML-A1. The sequence goes on along the minus strand of NZ_WKZJ01000001.1, from coordinate 215,282 downwards.
TGGGCTTGTCCAGAATGGTGCAGATCTTTACCGAGTTGGGGTTGCGCATCTTGAGCATGGGCACAAGGTTCGAGAGGGTGACGCCGGTATCCAGAATATCCTCCACGATCAGCACATCCTTGCCGGACAGATCACCGTCCAGATCCTTGATGATCTTTACAAGGCCGCTGGTAACAGTGTTGCTGCCACCGTAGCTGGACACCACCATAAAATCGATGCTGCAGGGAATGCTCACCGCACGCATCAGGTCGGCCATAAACACCACCGAGCCCTTGAGGATGGACACCAGAACAAGGTTCTTGCCCTCGTAATCCTTGCTGATCTGGGCACCCAGCTCAGCAACCTTTGCCTTTAACTCTTCTTCACTGACCAGAACAGTCTTGATATCATCATGCATACTCATGTTATTTCCTCCCTATGTTCCATTTCCATCTGCAGCACCTGCGCAGTGTCTGCATCCGGGGCAAGGCCCTCGGCAAAGCCTGCACCGCAGACCCACAGTACTTCGCTGCCCGCCGCCAGCAGCGGCAGCTGATCGCGCTGGCTGGCCGGGATGCCCGTTTCGTTCATCCACTTGCGCAGCCGGTTGTGTACACTTCGCCCCGCCGGGCGGTAGACATCTCCCGGCTGGCGAGTGCGCAGGACAAGACCAGCATACAACGTAGTTATTCTAGCATAATCCGCCTGATTTTTTAAGTCTTTTTTATGAACGACTTGTATTTTTTCTTCAAAATCAGCCGTAAAAAGCCCTGCAGTCACCTTCCAGCCGCCCGCAAGGCAGTATTCTGCCTGTTTTTCCGGCTGAAAGGGCTGGCTTTCCGGCCGTTTGTCTTCCTGCTGCCGGGACCGTTCCGGCACAATCTCCTGCCAGAAGCATCCGTCTCCGGCACAAAAGCGCACCCGGTCAGTCAGCTGTACCGCACCGCTGCCGCGCCGCACAAGGCCGCACAGCAGCTGCACATATTTTTCCTCTGCGTCACGCACGGGAGCCGTCAGCGAGTGCATGGCTGCTTCCAAAATAAGCGCATCCGCAGCGGAAAGCGGGCCCAGCCGCCACACCGTACAGGCTTCCGGGCTTTTGATGGCAGCCTGTGCCGCATCCAGACGTGCAGCAGAAAGCAGCTCTTCGGCCTTCCGGGCAAAATAGGCATCCGCGCGGGCTGCCTTCTCGCAGAAGCGGGCAAGGTTTTCCGCCGCTGCGCCGTTGGTGCTTTGCAGCGCAGGCAGCGCCGCACGGCGCACCCGGTTGCGGGCATAGGCATCGGTCGCGTTCGTCTCATCTGTGACCCATGCCTGCCCGGCTGCACGGCAGAAGCTTTCGGTATCCTGCCGGGTAAGAGCCAGCAATGGCCGCAGGTAGCACCCGCGCTTTGGCCGGATGCCTGCCGCACCGTGCAGCCCCGTGCCCCGGGCCAGCCGCAGCAGCAGGGTCTCAGCCTGATCATTTGCAGTATGGGCCGTTGCAACGACATCTATCCCCTCCCCGCACAAACGCGCAAAGCAGGCATAGCGCAGGCGGCGCGCCCAGTCCTCCCCGGCATGTTCCGACGGCAGGCCCACTTCGTCGGCCATCTCTGCAGCATGGAACACCCGCAGCGGCACACCCAGCCGGGCGCATTCCGCCCGCACAAAGGCTTCGTCCCGGTCAGCGCTCTCACCGCGCAGGCCGTGGTTCACATGGCAGGCCGAAAGCACAAACCCGAATTCCGGCTGCAGGGCCAGCAGGATGCGCAGCAGTGCCATGCTGTCCGCCCCGCCGGACACTGCTGCAGCCAAGTGCAGCGGCTCACCCGGACAAAGCAGCTTTTCTCGCAGAACAAACATGCGCACATGCGCCAGAATTTTTTCATTGTTCATCAGCGTTTAAAGTCCACATCCATAAAGCGGGTGTGGGCACCATCCCAGCCCAGCGGCACCGTGCTGGTCTCGCCGTGACGGTTCTTCGCCACGATGCACTCTGCCGTATCAGCATCCACCTCAGCGCCGTCCGGGTTCTGGCTGGCATAGTAGGAATCGCGGTACAGGAACAGAACGCAGTCGGCATCCTGCTCGATAGAACCAGAATCGCGCAGGTCGGAAAGCTGGGGCCGGTGGCTGGAATTGTTGCCCTGCTTTTCCACCGCACGGGACAGCTGAGAAAGTGCGATGATGGGCACATTCATTTCCTTTGCCATGATCTTGAGGTTTCGGGTGATGGAGCTGATCTCCTGCACGCGGTTTTCGCTGCGCTGGCCGGTGGTCATCAGCTGCAGATAGTCGATGACGATGAGGCCCACATTCGGGCGGGTGGGGTCCTGATTCACCCGGCGGATCTTCGCCTTCATCTCGGTGATGGTGATGCCGGAGGTATCGTCCATATAGATGGGTGCATCGTGCAGCTTTTCGGTGGCAAGGGCCAGATATTCCCAGTCCTCGGCGCGCAGGGCACCGGTGCGGAATGCCTGACTGTCGATGCCGGCCTCAGCAGAAAGGATGCGGTTCGTGAGCTGTTCCTTGGTCATTTCCAAGCTGAAAATGGCCACCGGCACCTTCTGCTGCATGGCCACGCGGGTGGCGATGTTCAGCGCAAAGCTGGTCTTGCCCATACCGGGGCGGGCCGCAAGGATGATGAGGTCGCCGCGGCCAAGGCCGGTGAGCACCGTATCCAGCAGGCGGAAGCCTGTGGGGATGCCCTTGTATTTGTCCGCATCCGGGCCGCTGATCTTCTGCAGGTTGGTCAGGGTCTCCACCATGCTGGAGGAAAGCGGTGTCAGTGCGCTGGAATCGCGGCCGGAGCGGATCTCATAAATGCGCTGCTCCGCGTTTTCCAGCAGCAGGTCGGCATCCGGCTCATCTCCGGCATCCTGCAGGATGTCCTTTGCAACGCCCATCAGCTGGCGCACCAGATACTTTTCCTGCACGATCTGGGCATAGGCCTTCACGTTGGAAATGCTGGGCACCGTCTCGGCAAGGCCGGTCAGGTACACCTTTGCTTCGTCGGCACTGGGGAACACACCGTCCGAGATAACAGCGTCCAGCAACGTCACAAAGTCGATGGTCTGGTCGGCGGTGAACAGGCGCAGCATTTCGGAGTAGATCTGCGCGTTCTGCCGGGTGTAGAACATCTCCGGCCGGATGATCTCCACCAAGTCGGTGAGCGTTTCCGGTTTGAGCAGCACCGCACCCAGCACGCTCTGCTCTGCCTGCATGTTGTAGGGCAGGTTGATGCCCACGCTTTCCAGATTCAGTTCATTGGAATAATGTCGTTCGTTCGGCATGGTAGTTTATCCTTTTGCATCATTTCGCTGAAAAGCCAAAAAGCGCCCCCTGCTGTGAGGGGGCGCAGATGGCAGAAAAATCAGACCTGTTCCACTTCCACCATGATCTTGAAAGAAGCGACCACACCAACGTGCAGACGGACCTTGCCGTTGAACACACCGGCATCCTTGATGTCCTTGGTCTCCAGCTCGATCTTCTTCTTATCGATGGGTGCGCCTGCCAGCTGAGCCAACGCATCGGCAACTTCCTTGCCGGTGACTTTGCCGTGCAGACGACCGGATGCACCGCCCTTGGCCTTGATGGTCACGGTCTTGCCCTCGATCTTTGCGGCCAGATCCTTGGCAGCAGCTACGGTCTCAGCCTCGTGGAAATCGGCAGCAGCTTCCTTGCTGCGGGCAACGTTCACAGCGCTGGCATCTGCCACAGCGGCCAGCTTGCGCGGGAACAGATAGTTGCGGGCGTAGCCGTCGGAGACCTCGTGGATCTCGTCCTTCTTGCCAATGCCCTTGATATCCTGCTTGAGAATCACTTTCATGATGTTATCCCTCACTTCTCACCGGAAAACCGGTGCAGTTGTTGTGTTTATAGTATAGCGCATTTGTCGCTTTTGGGCAAGAGGAAGCACGCATTGCAGCATTTTCCTCAGGTGAACTCCCCCAGTCTGCTTCGCAGACAGCCCCCTCTGAGATGGGGCCTTTGGCAAAACTGAAAGCTTGTCCTTTTCGCCAGAGACTCCTTCTTTGAGACAGACTCCCCCGGCCGGGGGAGGTGGCACAAAGTGCCAGAAGGGGAACAGCTGGCATCACGCAGGTGATGACGGAAGGAGTTTTCTTATTTCAGTTCCTTTGCGGCCACGTCCAGAGCTACCTCAATGACCTTGTCCATGTCGTAATACTTGTACTCACCCAGACGGCCGCCAAAGATCACGTCCGGCTCCGCATCGGCCAGCTTCTTGTACTCGGCATACAGGGCACCGTTCTTCTCGTCATTGACGGGGTAGTACGGCTCGTCGCCCTTCTTCCACTCAGCGCTGTACTCGCGGCTGATGACCGTTTTGGGCTGGGTGCCGAACTCAAAGTGCTTGTGCTCGATGATGCGGGTGTAGGGAGTTTCCGCATCGGTATAGTTGACCACCGCGTTGCCCTGATAGTTGTCGGTGTCCAGCACCTCGGTCTCAAAACGGACGCTGCGGTACTGCAGAGCACCCAGCTTGTAGCCAAAGTAGGCATCCACCGGGCCGGTGTAGACCACCTTCTCGGCCAGAGCGTTCAGATTTTCGCGGTCGGCCAGATAGTCCACATTCAGCCGCACCTCGGTGCCGTCCAGCATCTTTTCCACCATGGCGGTGTAGCCGCCATTGGGAATGCCCTGATACAGTGCGTTGAAATAGTTGTCGTCGTAGGTGAAGCGCACCGGCAGACGCTTGATAATGAAGGCCGGCAGTTCGGTGCAGGGGCGGCCCCACTGCTTGCCAGTGTAGCCCTTGATAAGCTTTTCGTAGATATCGGTGCCCACAAGGCTGATGGCCTGCTCTTCCAGATTCTGCGGGTCGGTGATGCCTGCTTCCTTCTTCTGCTCTTCGATCTTGGCCTTGGCTTCGGCAGGGGTAACAACGCCCCACATCTTATTAAAGGTGTTCATATTGAAGGGCAGGTTGTAGATCTCGCCGTGGTAGTTTGCCACCGGGCTGTTGGTGTAGCGGTTGAACTCTGCAAACTGGTTCACATACTGCCACACAGCCTTGTTGTTGGTGTGGAAGATATGTGCACCGTAGCGGTGGACGTTGATTCCCTCCACCGGCTCCGTGTAGATATTGCCTGCAATGTGGCTGCGCTTATCGATCACAAGGCACTTCTTGCCTGCCTTTTTTGCTTCCTGTGCAAAGACCGCGCCATAAAGGCCGGCACCAACGATCAGGTAATCGTACTGTTTCATGGGTGTGATCCTCTCTGTTCCGTTTATTTTCCTTCTACATCGCCCTTTTTCTGCGATGCATAGTATTTGTCGATGGCACCTTCGATGCGGGCACGGGCTGCTTCCGGCGTGATATGCTTGAGCTGTGCTGCTGCCATGGTCTGGTGGCCGCCGCCGCCCAAAGATTCCATGATCACCTGCACGTTCACGGCACCCAGACTGCGGGCCGAGATGTTCACGCCTGTGCCCACCTGCACTGCCACAAAGCTGGCATCCACGCCCTGAATGGTCAGCAGATCGTTTGCCGCCTGTGCAATGGCCACGCGGGCTTCCGGTGCCACCTCGCCGCTGACGGAGATCGCGCAATTTTTGTACATGCGTGCTTTTTCCACCAGATCTGCCTTGGCATTGTACTCCACCATGGTCACATCGAACAGCTGGCGCACCCGCTCCGTCTCCGCGCCATAGCGGCGCAGCGCAGCGGCAGCTTCAAAGGTACGCACACCGGTGTGCAGGGTAAAATCGCGGGTATCCAGCATGATGCCGGACAAAAGGCCCTCGGCCTCCACACGGTTGGGCTTGTCGTCGCGCTCGCCCACGTACTGCAAAAGCTCTGTGACCAGCTCACTGGCCGAGGAAGAATACGGCTCATGGCAGACCAGCGCCGGGTTCTCGATGTAGCCCACGCCCTTGCGGTGGTGGTCGATCACGGCTACCTTGCCGCATTTTTCCAGAATATCCTTGCTTTCCACAAGGCCCACCTGATATGTATCCACCACGATGCACAAGGTGCGCTTGGAGATGATGGGCAGTGCGTCCTTCGGGTCGATAAAGTCGTCCTTCTGGCCTGCACGGCACAATGCATCGATCAGGCTGCCTGCAAGGGTAGCGTCACGCCGCACCGCGATCACCGCCGGGACATCGCATATTTTGCAGATGCGCAGCACGCCCTCAGCGGAGCCGATGGCATCCAGATCGCTCATGCGGTGGCCCATGATGACCACATGGTCGGCTTCCTTGATCAGCTTTACCAGCTGATCGGCCACGATGCGGCTGCGCACCTTGCTGCGCTTTTCCACGCCGTGGCTCACGCCGCCGTAGAACGTAAAGCCGTCCGGTGTCATTTCAGCGGCCTGATCGCCGCCGCGGCCCTGCGCCATATCCAGCGCCTGCACGGCCATATCCTGGGCCTCCCGCAGAGTCTTGGCCCCGCGGCCAATGCCGATGGACAGCGAAAGGTTCACGCTGGGATCCAGCGCACGGATCTTGTCCAGCACATCGTAGCCCCGGTTGGCGAACTGCTCCATCTGGCGCTCTTCCACCACAGCGATATAGCGGCCGCTGGCCACACGGCGCAAAAAGCCGCTGCCCCGGCCGATCATATCCTCCAGCGTGCGGTTGATGCCTTCCAGCAGGCGGGCACGCTCGCTGTCCAGCATGTCACCAAACACATCGTCGTAGCCGTCCACCAGAAACACCAGATAGCCCGGACGGCTGGCTTTGTATTCCGCCTCCACCTTGCGCAGGGCGGTCTCCTCGTTCAGCACCAGCAGGGTCATGCTCTCCGCATCACCGGGCACCGTGGAGCTGTGTACGCTCCACATGCCGTCCGCGAGGGTCAGCAGCTGGCCCTCCTGCTTGCGGCACTGCTGCAGATCAAGGCCGGGCAGCACCTTCTGCACGCGGTTCACCAGCGCATCCTGCCCGTTCAACAGGCGGGTGCGGAACTGTGCATTGTACCACAGCACCGTCTCACCGGAAAGCAGCGCGGCCGGCTGAGAGAGCGGCTCCAGGCTGAACTTCAGCTTGGAGCCTTCAAAGCTGCCGCCGCACATCCACCGGGCCACCCACTTGCGCAGCTGGCAGCGGAACAGCACCACCACAACGCCCCACAGCACCACCAGTGCCAGCAGCGCCAGCCATGCCGTGGGCCGCTGGATCAGCAGCACCAGCACCAGCAGGCCGCACAGCACGGCCAGACTGGCGGTGAGCATCTCCAATGTCCATCTTGGTTTTTGTTTCATCAAATCTCCTGCCTTCCGCCGCATTCTTTGCGGCAGCGTGCCCGGATCAGACCTCCATCAGGATGGGAAGGATCATCGGGCTGCGCTTGGTGCGCCGATAGATATAACTGCTCAGTGCCTCGCGCACGCGGGTCTTGACGCTGTTCCAATCGCGCACATGTTCATCCACGCAGCGGTCCAGCGCATTTTCCACGATGCTCTGTGCACCGTCCATCAGGCTCTCGTTCTCGCGCACATACACAAAGCCACGGCTCACAAGGTCCGGGCCAGCCAGCACCTTGCCGGTCTTGCTGTCCACGGTGGCCACAATGATGACCAGACCGTCCTCGGACAGGTGCTTGCGGTCGCGCAGGACTACATTTCCCACATCGCCCACGCCCAGACCGTCCACCATGACGGCACCGGCCGTCACCGGCTCGCCCAGCTTCATCTCATCCTGACTGAGGATGACGTTGGAGCCATTCTCCGCAATGAGGATGTTGCTGGTGGGGATGCCGAGGCTTGCGGCGGTGAGGGCATGCTTTTTGAGCTGCTTGTACTCGCCGTGCACCGGCAGGAAATACTTGGGCTTCGTCAGGGTGAGCATGAGCTTCTGTTCTTCCTGACAGGCGTGGCCGGAAACATGCACATCGTACATGCTCTCGTAAATGACCTCTGCCCCCAGCAGCAGCAGACCATTGACGATTTTGGTCACGCTCTTCTCGTTGCCGGGAATGGGATTTGCCGAAATGATAATGAAGTCGCCGGGGCCCACGCGCACCTGACGGTGACTGCAGGATGCCATACGGGAAAGGGCACTCAAGGGTTCGCCCTGGCTGCCGGTGGTAATGAGCACTACCTGCTCCGGAGGATACTGGTTCAGCTCATCCACGCTGATGAGGGTGCCCTCCGGGATGTGCATATAGCCCAGCTCCTGCGCCATGGCGGTGTTGTTCACCATGCTGCGGCCGCTGAATGCCACCTTGCGGCCATCCTCCACAGCCAGATCGATGATCTGCTGCACGCGGTAGATGTTGGAAGCAAAGGTGGCAATGATGATCCGCTTGTTGCGGGCACGGGCGAACAGATTGCGCACGCCTGCAGCCACCTTCTGCTCGGTGGCGGTAAAGCCCGGGCGCTCGGAGTTGGTGGAATCGCTCAGCAGGGCCAGCACGCCGCGCTGACCGTACTCAGCCAGCGTGGACAGGTCGGTGACGCCGCAGGCCAGCGGAGTGTAATCGATCTTGAAGTCGCCGGTCTGGATGATGGTGCCCGCCGGGCTGTCGATGGCAAAGGCCACCGCATCCGGGATGGAGTGGTTCACATGGATGGGCTCAATGGTAAAGCAGCCCAGCTTGATCTTCTGTCTGGGGGTGATCTCCACGAACTTGGTCCTGCCTGCCAGACCGAACTCCTCCAGCTTGTTGCGGATCAGGCCGCAGGTCAGGCGGGTGCCATAGATGGGCAGGTCAAGTTTCTGCAGCAGATACGGGATGCTGCCGATGTGGTCTTCGTGGCCGTGGGTGATGAGCAGGCCCTTGATCTTATCCTTGTTCTGCACCACAAAGGTGAAGTCCGGGATGACCATGTCCACGCCGTACATGTCGCTGTCCGGGAACACAAGGCCGCAGTCCACGATGATCATGTCGCCGTTGCACTCGTACACGGTCATGTTCTTGCCCACTTCGCCCAGACCACCCAGCGGGTAGATGTGGATGGGCACAGCGGCCTCTCTGGGCTGCTGCGGGCGGCGGGGCCGACGGTTATAATAAGGGCGGCGGGTGGTGCGGGGGCGCTTTTCGCCCGTCTGCGCGGCGGGTGCGCCGGTGCTCTGAGCAGCAGCTGCTGCCTTGCTGCGTGCGGAATTATTGGTATTTTCTTTCGACTGTGCCATTCTGACCTCCAAAATAATTACAGCGCAGGCCGTCCCCGCTTGTGGGAACAGCCGCGCTGTGCATGGGAAGCACCTTGAAAAATCGCATCGGCTTCCGTTGGATGCACCGTATAGAATTTATTTCTCAGCGTGTTTTTTGCAAACCGCTGCCTGTTCCGTAAGAGGTTTTGTGCCAGATAGGTCCATCTGCTCGATGCGACCGTGGCTTTTCTGTTGGAACGCCCGGGCACACGCCTGCGGTGCGCCCCTATACGCATTTTGTTAGGATAAGTATAGTATTTCCCGGCGTTTTTGTCAATTCCAAGGTTTGGCAGCTCCGGCACGGAATATACATTCGCACTTGACAGAAGCCGGAAAATAGCGCTAAATAGAAGCAACTCATTTTATAAGGAGAACCGCATGAAGCAGGTCGAAGTGTACACCGACGGCGCATGCAGCGGCAATCCCGGCCCGGGCGGCTGGGGTGCCGTGCTGCGCTACCGTTTTAACGGCAAAGTTTACGAAAAAGAGCTGAGCGGCGGCGACGACAGCACCACCAACAACCGCATGGAGCTGACAGCCTTTATCGAAGCACTGCGCCAGCTCAAGGAGCCGTGCGAGGTACGGCTGTGCTCCGACAGCCAGTATGTCATCAACGGGCTTCAGAAGGGCTGGGCCAAAAACTGGCAGCGCCGGGGCTGGAAAAAAGCAGATGGCTCCCCTGCCCTGAACCCGGATCTCTGGGCACAGGCACTGGAGCAGGAAGCCCGGCACAAGATCACCTATGTCTGGGTCAAGGGCCACGCAGGCCACCCGGAGAACGAACGCTGCGACCAGCTGGCCGTGGCCCAAAGCAAAGCACATGGCGGGAGGCAGGGAACATGAGCGACACATTTTTGCCCGGCAGTGGGTTCGACACCTACGAGAGTCAGGATAAGGTTCTGGTGCAGATGGACGGCAGCAGAGAATGCGCCGTAGCTGTGCGCATTTTACAGCAGCAGGGCTTTGCCGTGGCGGGCGCTGCCGTGCGGCTGGCAGCAGAACAGACCGCCGATGCGGAAAGCGCCAAAAAGGCAGCAGAGACCCTTGGCATCGAGTGCATCGTGCTGAACGCCGAAGCACTGGCCGGACAGGACGCAGACGTTCTGGGCGAAGGCGGCACGCCGCTGTTTGCCGCCCTGCTGACGGCTGCAGACAAGCTTGGGATGCAATATGTGGCAACCACTCACCGTGCCCGGGTGGAGACCGGTGCAGACGGCGTGCACACCGTCTGCCCGCCCGCAGGCACCGGCAGTGATGACAGCACGATTCTTGCAGCTCTGCCGCAGGAAACGCTGGCACGGCTGATCTTGCCGCTGGGCGATTTTGCCCCGGAAGATGTGGCGGAGATGGCCGAGGATTTTAAAGTTTAACCGTACGTTTCAAATGGCCTCCGTTGCACTCTGGCCATATTCAGCGGAAACATTATTTTTATATTAGAATTCCGGAAAATCTGCGGATTCTCCGGAATTCTTTTTTTACAGGCAAGGCCGCTGCGACACACGGCATCTGCTGTTTTTGCTTCCTGCGGAAACAGCCGCACGGCGGCAGAAATGCATTCTACGGTTCGGACCCCATTCCCGTGAAAATGAAAATCGGGAACATCCGCAGATGCTCCCGATTTTCGCATTATCAATATAATTTCCGCTGAATATGGCGCAGCACACGCGGAGCCATTCCAAATCGTTTTGTCAGTTCTGGGGATGCACGATATCGCGCCAATCCAGATCGCCGCGCTCCAAGCCGTGGATCAGTACCTCGGCAGTGGCAATGTTGGTGGCCATGGGGATATTGTGCACATCGCACAGGCGCAGCAGTGTCATTTCGTTGGGTTCGCTGGGCTTTGCGTTGATGGGATCACGGAAGAACAGCAACAGGTCGATCTCATTGCAGGCGATGCGGGATGCGATCTGCTGGTCGCCGCCCTGCACACCGGCCAGAAAGCGCTGCACCTGTAAACCGGTAGCCTCGGCGATCAACTTACCGGTCGTACCGGTGGCCACCAATTTATGCTGGCTCAGGATACGGCAGTAAGCCGTACAAAACTGAACCATCAGCTCCTTTTTGGAGTCATGTGCAATGAGTGCGATCGTCATCCGTTACCCTCTCCTCTTTCTTCACGATGCGGACCCACTTGTAAAAAGTCCTTCGGTTGAAATGATATCACAAAATCCAATCTTTTACAACCGGTTTTTATACAAAACATTCAATTTTGTTTTCTTTTCAGGGATGTTTCCATTCAAAACCCCGCTGCAGTGCCCTTTCCCGTGTCGGTTTTGTCTCCCGTTTTCAGTTCTCCGGCGCAATGGCATCGGGGTTCTGCTCGGTGTCTGCGGCGGGCTGCTGCTCGTCCTGCACGGCAGGCTGGGCTTCCCCTTCTGCTGCCGTTTCCGGCGCAGCGGTGTCTGCGGCGGGTGTCATCTGTGCAGGCTGGGCTGCGGCATTGCCGGTGGTCTGGCCTGCAGCGGCCTGTGCTGGGTCAGTGGTCTGTGCCTGATCTTCCTGCTGGGCCTGCTCGGCTTCTTTTTCCGCTTCGGCCTGCTGGGCAAGGCTGCCATCCTTCAGGGCAAAATAGGCATTTGCAATGTCCACCACCAGATCACCGGTACGGGCACCATAGCCTCCGTACTCAATGCTAATGCCAATGGCGATCTGCGGATCATCCGCCGGGAGGTAAGCCACCATCATGGCGTTCAGATAGTGCTTACCGGGCGCATAGGTCTCGCTGCGCTGAGGTGTACCGGTCTTGCAGGCGATCGGCACCGGATAGCTGGAAATTTTGCCGCTGATGGTGCTGGGCACCTGCTTCATGCCCTGCCGCACCAGCTCAAAGGTGTTGCCGGTGCCTTCGATCACATCCATGACCTCGGGCTTGGTCTCGCTGAGCACCTCGCCGGTGTTGGTGTCCAGAATGGCCTTGACGAAATGGGTGCGGTAACGGGTGCCGTTGTTGGCCAGCGTTGCCGCGTAGGTAGCCAGCTGGATGGGCGAGACCACCGTGTTGCCCTGACCGATGGCGGCCTGCACATCCAGCGATGCCGTATAGTTGGAGTCGCTCTTGGTGGTCAGACGGCCCACGGCCTCGCTCACCTCCACACCGGTGCGCTGGCCAAGACCCAGCTTGTAGGCATAGGCATCGTACACATCGCTGGTCAGGCGGCGGCCAACATCATAGAAGAAGATGTTGCAGCTCCACTTGATGGCCGTTACCACATCGATGTTGCCGCTGTGGCCATGGCGGGTACAGCGGGGGTGGTAATCCTTGAAGTAGTTGTACACGCCGTTGCAGTAAACGGTAGAATACTGGTTGATGAGGCCGCTATCCAGTGCAGCCACCGCTACGGCGGGCTTGAAGGTAGAACCCGGCGTATACAGGCCCTGCAATGCGCGGTTGAACAGCGGCAGGCTCGGGTCGGAACTGTACTCGCTATAGTTGGCGGCATACAGGTTCTGGTCATAGCTGGGATAGTTGGAAGCAGCCAGCACACTGCCGTCCTTCACGTCCAGCACCACCACCGCACCGGCGGCAGCTTTCATGGTGCCGGTATTGTACACGCGGTTGATCATATCAATGTTTTCCGCCAGTGCCTTGTCCACGGCACGCTGGAAGTTGCTGTCAATGGTCAGCTGCACGGTATGGCCCGGCTCCGGCACAGTGGTGAGCTTTGTATCCACGATCACGCCGTCCGAATTGCGGGTGATGGTCTCCACGCCGTCCTTGCCGCGCAGCTCGTCCTCATAAACGGATTCCAGGCCGGAAATGCCCAGAACATCGTTCATGTTATAGCCTTTTTCCCGCAGCGGATAGGTCACCTGACCGTTGGAATCGGTCACCTTCCACTTTTCCGCCGTGATCTTGCCCACACGGCCCAGCACCGCCGGGACGATATCGCTCTGGTCGTAGCTGCGGGCGCTGGTTTCCACGATCTCCACACCTGGCAGCTGCAGGCTGTGCTCCTTGATGGTGGCCACCGCGAGGGTGCTCACGTTCTCCGCCATGACAAAATTGTTCACATTGGAGAACGCCTGCCGGTCCATCTCGTAGTGGATGCCGGCCAGCACACGCTGCCATTCCGGCGAAAAATCCTGCAGATCGTTCTTTTCCACCAGCATTTCCATTACATCGTTGGCGGTGGCGTACTGCTGCAGACCAAGCGTTTCCTTCATGTCTGCCAGCTGCTTCTGGTCGCTGGTGGACGTGTCATCGTCCGTAAAGGCGTAATTGCCTGCTGCGTCCGCCTGACCGATCAGCAGCGTATCATTCCAGCTCTCGCCATTCGCACGCAGCAGCTCCACGATCTGCTGCAGCATGGTGTCCAGATCCCGGTCGCCCATCAGCAGTTTGTTGAGGACCACATTGTAGCTGGTGGTTGTGGTGGCAATGCGCCGCCCGGCGCTGTCCACGATATCGCCGCGGGCCGCCGTGACCGTAAAGTTATAGTCGGTGGTGTTGGTGGCCTTGGCCTTGAAGTCGTCGCCGTTGACCAGCTGCAGAAAGATCAGCCGCATCACGTACAGGCCCATGATAACACATGCCACTGCAATGAGCAGGATCATCCGGCGCGCAACGGTTTTTCGTTCGTTTTGGTTCATCCGCGTTTCCTCCGGCGGTTCAGACTACGCCGTTGTCGATTTTGAATGCGCTGTAAATGTGCCGCACCAGACTGAACAGCATCAGCGACGGCACCAGCGTCATCATGGCCGAAGGCAGCACAAAGGTCAGCCAGCGGCTCAGCGCCCAGCTGTAGCCGGGCATGTAGTAGAAGAACAGCCAGTCCAGCGAGAGCACCACAAGGGCCGTGCCGGTGCTGATGAGCGCAAAGTTCCATGTGCTGCCCTGCAGATACACCTGAACCAGCACCGAAAGCGCAAAGCAGAGCAACAGCAGTTCCAGCGCCAGCATACCCACGGTGCGCCCGGCGGTGTAGTCCCACAAAAGGCCGCTCACGGCACCAAACAGCGCACCTGCAAACTCGCCTTCATACACGGCCACAGCCAGACACAGCGGCAGAATGAACAGCGGCTTTGCCTGCCCCAGCTGGAGCAGGCCGGGGGTCGTCTGCAGTGCCGCGCACACAAACAGTGCCACTGCGTAGCAGACCCATTTCAGGATCTGGCTGCGGCTGCGCATGCGGCGTGATTCCATACAAATGCGCCCCCTTAATAGTCGGTAATAACGAATACGTGCTTGACCGTGCGCGGGTCTGCACCCGGGCGCACCACTGCAATGGAAGATTTGCCGCTGACTTCCGGCTCCACCTTCTGCACGGTTCCCACCAGCAGATCCGGCGGGAACACTCCGCCAAGACCGGTGGTGATCACCTGATCGCCCATCTTCGTCTCAGTGGCGCGTTCCAGATTGGTCAGCACGCACAGGCCGTCACCGGCATAATCGGTGCTGCCATTGATAATGCCGTTTTCCCGCGTGCGGGATACCACGCCCGCAGCGCTGAAGCTGGGGTGCAGAATGGTCATCACCTTGCAGCTGGTGGTGTCGGCTTCCACCACCATGCCGATCAGATAGCCCTTATCGCTGATCACGGCATCGTTCACGGCTGCGCCGTTCACCGTGCCGCAGTCCAGCGTAAAGCCTCCGAACTCATCCAGCGGGTCGCGGCCGATCACAAAGGCAGAAATATAGCTTGCTTCGGTGTTGGAATCCTGAATGCGGGCCAGTGCCTTGTAGGCTTCGTTCTCCGCCTTGATGCGGTCATAGTCCACGATCTGCTGGCGCAGCTCAGCATTCTCCGCTTCCAGCTGTTCGTTCTGTTCCATGACCTCATCGATGCTGGTGTATTTTTCCCACACCGAGCCAATGCCGCCGCTCAGTGCCGATGTGACCTTCTGGAGCGGCATCAGCACCACGCCCAGCAGTTCCTGCGGGGCAGCAGTCAGCCGTCCGTTGGCACCGGCATAGGCCATGATGCCCACCAGAAACACCGCCACGGCTACCAGTATCTTAAATTTCCATGTGTCAAAAAAGTCCTTCAAGGGAGTACCCTCCTGTTTCGGGTGGATGCCATGCCATAAGAAAAGCGCGGACAGCCCTGCCATCCGCGCAAGAGACATTGTTTGCAGCGGAAATCAGCGCAGACGCTGCGCAAAAGAGCCTTTTTCCGCAAGTGTGGGCCTTGCCCGTGTTACATGTGGCCGCCGTCGGTGTCCAGCACGTCATGCAGGACATCCACATGATCCAGCACCGCACCGGCACCCTTGGCCACGCAGTCCAGCGGGTCTTCCGCAATGTGTACGTCGATGCCGGTCTCGCTTTGGATCAGCTGATCCAGACCGCGCAGCAGTGCGCCGCCGCCGGTCAGGGTGATGCCGCGGTCGATGATATCCGCACTCAGCTCCGGCGGGGTGCGCTCCAGCGTTTCCTTGATGGCGCTGGTGATCTTGACCAGGCATTCCAGCAGAGCTTCGCGCACATCCTCAGAGTGGACGACGATGTTCTTGGGCAGGCCGTCCACGAGGTTACGGCCCTTGATCTCCATGGTCATTTCGGGGTCCAGCGCATAGGCGGAGCCGATCTCGATCTTGATTTGCTCTGCGGTGCGCTCACCGATCAGCAGGTTGTACTTGCGCTTGATGAAGGCGATGATGGCCTGATCGAACATATCACCTGCCATGCGCACGCTGCGGGAGGCCACGATGCCGCCCAGAGAGATCACAGCGATCTCAGCCGTGCCGCCGCCGATATCCACGATCATGCTGCCGGTAGGCTCGCTGATGGGCAGGCCCGCACCGATGGCTGCTGCCATGGGTTCCTCAATGACGGACACCTGACGGGCACCGGCCTTCAGGGTAGCCTCGCGCACAGCGCGGCGCTCCACCTCGGTAACGCCGGACGGGATGCAGATGACCACGCGGGGGCGGGAGAACATGCTGTTGCCGCATGCCTTCTTGAGGAAATTTTCCAGCATGTTGGTGGTGATGTCAAAGTCAGCGATCACGCCATCCTTCAGCGGACGCACAGCCACGATGCTGCCGGGGGTACGGCCAATGACAGCCTTTGCCTCGGCACCCACACAGCGTACCTCGTCGGTCTTGGTATCCACAGCCACGACCGAAGGCTCCCGCATGATGATGCCCTTGCCCTTCATATATACCAGAGTATTTGCGGTACCCAGATCGATACCTACATCTTTAGAAAACAGGCCCATTGTAAAAATTCTCCTTATGCTTCCCATTTTATCTATAGCGCCAGAACATCCGGCAGCCCTTTTGTGCCGCCTTTGCGCAGAATAGCACGGTTCTATTATAGCCGCAAGGCAATGATTTCTCAAGCGTTTGCGCAAGTTTTCTTCGTTTTTTCCAGTTTTATCACACAAAATGTGCCAGCAGCTGTACGGTGCGGCTCACCGGCAGACCCATGATGGTGTAGTAGTCGCCCTCAATACGGTCCAGCCAGAGGGCCGCCCGCCCCTGAATGGCATAGGCACCAGCTTTATCGTAGGGTTCGGCGGTGGAAGCGTAGAAGTCGATTTCCTCTTCACCCAGCGGGAAGAAGGTAACGCGGCAGCTGTCCACAAAGCTTTCAGTGCGCGTACCGTCCGAGATGCACACGCCGGTGTGCACCTCGTGGGTGGCACCGGAAAGGGCGCGCAGCATCCGCTTTGCGTCCTCTTTGCTGTGGGGCTTGCCGAACACCTCGCCGTTCACATCCACCACCGTATCACAGCCGATGACCACAGCGCCCGGATGCTGGGCCGAAACAGCAAGGCACTTGCCCCGGGCCAGCTGTTCCACCAGATGGGCAGGCGTAGCGGCCTGCACTGCACTTTCGTCAAAGTCACTGACGCAGACGGTGAAATTGGTGGTATATAAGGAGAGCAGCTCCCGCCTGCGCGGGCTGCCGGAAGCTAAGATCAGGTTCATGATTCCATCTCACTTTCCGGTAGAGCCAAAGCCGCCCTCGCCGCGCTGGGTATCGCCCAGCTCTTCGGCAGGCACAAAGGCAGCGGTGTACACCGGTGCGATGCACAGCTGGGCCACACGCTCACCGGGCTGAATGGTGTAGGCTTCCCTGCCCAGATTGACCATGGGCACCTTCAACTCGCCGCGGTAATCGCTGTCCACCACACCCACGCCGTTGGCCATGCACAGGCCGTGCTTGATGGAAAGGCCGCTGCGTGCGTACACCAGTGCCACGCTGTGGGGGCCGGGCAGCTCGATGGCAAGGCCGGTGGGCACCAGTGCCCGCTCCATGGGGGCAAGGGTGAGCGGCGCGTCCAGTACGGCGCACAGGTCGGCTGCAGCAGAGCCGGGGGTTGCGTAAGAGGGCACCTTGGCACGGGTGTCCAATACCTTATATTTTACTGTAATGGGTTCCATAGTATACCTCGTTTTGATTTTATAGCAGCTCCTTCAGTCTCGCATACGCTCGACAGCTCCCTCAGGGAGGCGGCATTGCGTCAGCAATGACGGAAGGAGTTTCAGTTCGTACCTTTAAAATACAACCCACGGGTAAAATCACCTTCAAAGGGTGCATGGGTGCGGATCATCTCCAGAATTTTGGCCGCTTCCTCCCGGCTTTCCAGTGTGAAGTAAGCCACACCGTAGTCCACCGTCAAAGCGCCCGGCTTATCCCCCATATAAATAGGTACAGGGTTATAGATGGTGCGCACACCAAGGCCGCACCGCACTGGGAACTTCTTGGCCTTGCGGTCGGTCAGCACGCCGGTCTTATCGCAGTGGGCGCAGTCGTGGATGTTCTGCAGCGGGCAGGCACGGGTGATCATCAGCGGCATATGGCCGTACACCAGCACGCCGGTGGGCACCGGCCTGCCGTTATGGGTGGGCGCAATGGTGCTGATGTCGCTGTCCTTCACCTCGGGCAGGATGAGCATGGAGCCAAGGCCGTTGTCCGCGTAGAACTGCGCGGCCAGCTGGTTCGTAATGTTCAGGCCAAAGCTTCCGCTCATGGGCAGGCCCCGGCACAGGCGCAGGTGGGCGATATTGCTCACCTCATAGCCTGCAAAACCGGCGTCCTGCGTGGCCGCGATGCGGCGGGCGGTATCCTCTTCCAGCTTGCCAAACATGACCCGGGGCAGTTCCAAAAGGGTCTTTGCCCGCCATTCCCGGGGCACGCGGTCGGCCTGCGCAATGGGCAGGATGAGATACTCGATGCCGTCAAGCGCCCGCTCCGGCACCTGCTCCCAGTTCTCGAACCGGGCACGCAGGGTGCGGCGGGACGGCAGGGTGCGCAGCGGCAGGGCGGGCACATGCTCGTCCGTGGTGGGCCATGGGCGCAGCACTTCCCGCTTTTTGAGCAGGGCATCCAGCGCTTCCCGGCGCAGCTCGTTCACCGCACCGCCCGGGATAAACCACGGTCCGCCGTCCATTTCCACGGTAATATCCTGATCTTCCACCGCAAAAGGCGTGCCGCCGGTCTTGGCAAGGCTGCGGTGCAGGCTTTCGGTGGGATCAGTACGGGCAGGCTGCGGCTCTGCATCCCCATAGGCAAAGGCCTTGCTGCCGTCTGCATCGGTGACAGTGAGCTTTTCGCCACCCTCTTCAATTTCCAGCTTCATCTTTACCGGCACGCGGCTGCGCTCACGGCGGTAAAGCTCCCGCAGCATGGGCAGGGTCTTTTTGGTCTGTTCTGCATCTGCTTCGCTGCGCACGCCGAACATGGTGCCGTCGATCTTTCCATCCAGATAGCCGGAGGTGAAGCCGGAACGGCTGAAAGCATTCTTCAACAGGTCGCGGTCGTAGGCGCGGCCCTCGCGGCCTGCAAGACAGGCGCTGACTGCCGCCGCCACATACTCCGGCGTGCGCAGACGGCCCTCGATTTTTGCCGATGCCACGCCAAGCGCCTGCAGCTTGTCCAGCTTATCAATGACCGAATTATCCTTTAAGGACAGGTGGTGCAGGCGGCCCGGCTTGCCCTCCGGCAGGGCATTTGCCTCAAACGGCAGGCGGCACGGGCCGGCACAGGAACCGCGGTTGCCGCTGCGTCCGCCCAGAAAGACCGACATATAGCACTGGCCGCTGACGCACATGCACAGCGCGCCGTGCACGAAGCACTCGGTCTCGATGCCGCAGTGCTTTGTGATATGCTCCACCTCGGGCATGCTCAGCTCACGGGCCAGCACCACGCGGGTGAAGCCCAGCTCCTTGAGCTCCAGTGCACCCTGCAGGCTGTGCACGCTCATCTGGGTGGAGCCGTGGCGCGGCAGCTGCGGTGCAATTTTACCGATCAGCGTTGCCACTGCCAGATCCTGACAGATGACCGCATCGGCACCGCTGGCTGCAACGGCACGGATGGCCTGTTCCAGCGCGGGCAGCTCGCCGCCATAGACGGTGGTGTTCAGCGCCACATGCACAGCCACGCCCCGCGCATGGCAGAAGGTGACCGCATCTTTCAGCGTATCCGCGTTAAAATTGTTGGCACTGGTGCGGGCATTGAAACCCGAAAAACCCAGATACACTGCGTCGGCACCGCTGAACACAGCGGCACGCAGCATTTCTTCGTTGCCCACCGGGGCAAGGATCTCGATCTTTGACATACTTCTCCTTTATCCTGTAAACGGCTTATTCCGCCTTGTCCGCTTCGCCCTCAGCAGCAGACTGCTGTGCCGCCTGCTGGGCGCGCTCCTCGCGCCGGGCTTCCTTATTGCGCATTTTTTCCAGCTGTTCGCGCAGGGCGGCAGCTTCCCGCCGCAGCACCTCATTCTCTGCTTTGACCTTATCTTCCGCCAGCTTTGCGCGGGTAGCATCCGCAATGTAATCCTGGATCTGGCTGCGCATATTCTCAGCACTGCCGGTGCTCTTGCGGTATTCGTCCAGATAATCCATGGCGCAGAACACCGCCGCCTTCGTCACCGAAAGATTCGCATTATCGTCCAAAAGCTTGGTGATGTCTTCATCCAGCTTTTTCGCCAGCGACAAAATATATTTTTCCGGATCCGTCGTAGCAATGGCATACGGCGTACCTGCAATGTTCACCCGTACCTTGTTGACCATATCTGTTTCCCCTTTTTATCCTTTTCTGCCCGCAGCGGGCAGTGATCTTCTGATTTTTGCCAGGAAGCGGCACCGTTCCCGGTACCGTTTTGGTGTCTTGTCACCCGCCGGGCGAGTTACCCGGCACATTTCTCCCGGAGTTTGTCCCCGAAAATGTTTCGGAACACAGCTTTCTCTCCCTATTATAATATAAATAAGCATCAAGAAAAAGTGTATTTTTTGAAATTTTGGCATATTTATCAGAAAGTTCAATAAAAAAATGTCAGTTACGGAAAAAATCCCCTGATTCCTTGCATTTGTCATTCTGCCATATTATAATATCTTTGTCATGTTGGCGGCAGAGCAAGTGAGGGAAAGTGCCTGCAGGCGCCAATTATTTCAATTATTTTAGCAAAGCTGAAAACTTATGCGGATAGGAGTACCTTTATGACATCGAAAGAATTCGGTAAACTTCTTCAGGACAAGCTCACCAGCGAGTACGGCGTGGAGCTGAGCGTTGCTTCCAACCAGCAGATCTACCGCTCTCTGGCTCTGATCTGCCGCCAGATGATGAGTGAGAACCACAAGAAGTTCCAGTCCAAGGCCATTGGCACCGGCACCAAGCAGGTGTATTACCTGTGCATGGAGTTCCTGATGGGCCGCAGCCTGAAGACCAGCCTGCTGAACCTGGGTCTGGACGAGGTGGCAAAAAAGGCCCTGTCCGACGCTGATATCAGCATTGACAGCATCTTTGAGGAAGAGCCGGATGCAGGTCTGGGCAACGGCGGTCTGGGCCGTCTGGCTGCCTGCTATCTGGACGGCATGGCCACCACCGGCATCTGCGGCACCGGTTACTCCATCCTGTACGAGTACGGCATCTTCAAGCAGAAGATCGTGGACGGCTGGCAGCAGGAGCGTGCCGACAACTGGCTGCCCGGCGGTCAGGTCTGGCTGAAGAGCCACCCCGATCAGGCTGTGGAAGTGCGCTTTGACGGCGAGATCCACGAGAACTGGGACAACGGCTTCCACTATATCCAGCACACCAACTACAACAGCGTCATGGCTGTTCCCTCTGATATGTATGTGCAGGGCTACGACGGCAAGGGCGTTGCAAAGCTGCGCCTGTGGCAGGCAAAGGCCCCGGACTTTGATATGTCCAGCTTCTCTCTGGGCAACTACAACACTGCAATGAGCAAGAACGCCAATGCAGAGCTGATCTCCAAGGTGCTGTACCCCAACGATAACCATGTTGAGGGCAAGATCCTGCGCCTGCGCCAGCAGTACTTCCTGTCTGCCGCATCCATCGGCGATATCGTCCAGAACCACCTGTCCAGCTATGCGACCCTCGAGAATCTGCCCGACAAGGTGGCCATCCAGCTGAACGACACCCACCCCACTCTGGCCATCCCCGAGATGATGCGCATTCTGCTGGATGAGTGCGGCTTTGGCTGGGACAAAGCCTTCAACATCTGCCAGAAGGTCTTCTCCTACACCAACCACACCGTCATGGCTGAGGCTCTGGAAAAGTGGAACGTGGACATCTTCAAGATGACCCTGCCCCGCATCTACCAGATCGTGGTGGAGATGGACCGCCGCGCCCGCGCAGAGCTGGAGAAGGTCTTCCCCGGCGACAAGGGCAAGATCGACTATATGGCACTGATCGGCGACAATCAGGTGCGCATGGCAAACATCTGCGCCTACACCGCCAACAGCATCAACGGCGTGTCCAAGCTGCACAGTGAGATCATCAAGGACAGCGTCTTCCACGATTACTACCTGTTCAAGCCGCAGGCCTTCAAGAACGTGACCAACGGCATCGCTTACCGCCGCTGGCTGCTGGCCTCTAACCCCGGCCTGTGCAAGCTGCTGGACGAGACCATCGGCGACGGCTACAAGCATGATGCTTCCGATCTGTCCAAGCTGAACAAGTTCGAGAACGACAAGACCGTTCTCAAGCGCCTGAACGAGATCAAGCTGACGAACAAGACCAGCTTTGCCAACTATCTGGCAAAGAGCACCGGTCAGGTCATCGACCCGAACTCCATTTTTGACTGTCAGGTCAAGCGTATGCACGAGTATAAGCGCCAGCACCTGAACGCGCTGAACATTGCTGCCCAGTACCTGTACCTGAAGGAGAATCCCAACGCCGACTTCATCCCCAAGACCTATATCTTCGGTGCAAAGGCTGCTCCCGGCTACTACATGGCAAAGCAGATGATCCGCATGATCTGCAAGCTGGGCGACCTCATTAACAACGACCCCGCTGTGCGCGACAAGCTGCGCGTGGTCTATCTGGAAGAGTACTGCGTCTCTCTGAGCGAACACCTGATGCCCGCTGCCGAGGTCTCTGAGCAGATCTCTCTGGCAGGCACCGAGGCTTCCGGTACCGGCAACATGAAGTTCATGCTGAACGGCGCTATCACTCTGGGCACTCTGGACGGCGCAAACGTGGAGATCGCAGACGCTGCCGGCAAGGAGAACGAGCTGATCTTCGGTATGCTGACCCCCGAGGTGAACAGCCTCAAGCAGGTGGGCTATCATCCCAACTCTTTCATCATGGGCGACGACGTGGCCAACTACACCCTGAACTTCCTGGAGCGTGGCTGGAACGGTGAGAACTTCCACGAGGTGACCGAGAACCTGCGCACCAGCGACCCGTACATGGTCATGGCCGACTTCAAGGATTACCGCCGTGCACAGGCCGACCTGCAGAAGCTGTATGGCGACCGTGAGAAGTGGGCACAGATGAGCCTGAAGAACACCGCCAACAGCGGCATCTTCAGCGCCGACCGCGCCGTGCTGGACTACGCACGCGACATCTGGTACGCTTCCCCGGTGCCCATGGGCAAGTAATTTTCCCTTAAAAAATCCATCTGCCCCGGCGGCGTTTGGCCCGCCGGGGCTTTTTTGAGAAAGGACGACCCTGCTTTGTCTTGTCTGTTCAATAGCTACGACCCCTATTTCAAGCAGCCCTTTGGCGCACTGCGGGCCGGTCAGACCGTACGCCTGACCCTTTGCATCCCGGAAGAGCTGGGCTATGTCGATCCTCATCTGGTGCTCCAGAAGGAGGGAAAATATGACGTGCCGGTGCACTACCGCATGAAGTTCGACGGCCAGACCCCCCAGCAGAACCACTTTTCCGTGGAGCTGCCGCTGAACGACCCGGGCCTGTACTTCTACTACTTCGACCTCTACACCGACTTCCGCCGCATCTACCGCGGGCCGGACAACTGCGGCGTTGTCAGCTGGCAGGAAGGCGAAAAGTGGCAAATCACCGTCTACGATGCCGGTTTCCAGACCCCGGAGTGCATCAAGGGCAAGGTGTTCTATCAGATCTTCCCGGACCGGTTCTGCGAGGGCATTGAGAACAAGCCCATGCCTTTCCCGGACCGGCTGTATCAGGCCGACAAACACGCCGAACCCTTCTGGCAGCCCAACGAGACCGGCGGCCACCTGAACGAGGACTATTTCGGCGGCGACTTGGAAGGCATCCGCATCAAGCTGCCCTACCTGCGGGAGATGGGGGTGGATTACCTTTACCTCAACCCCATCTTTGAGGCACACTCCAACCACCGCTACAACACCGCCGACTATCTCAACGTAGACCCGCTGCTGGGCACCAACGAGGAGTTCGAGGTGCTCTGCCGCGAGGCCGCCAAGTACGGCATTGGCATCGTGCTGGACGGTGTGTTCAGCCACACCGGTTCCGACAGCCGCTATTTCAACCGCGAAGGCCGCTATGGGGATGGCGGCGCTTACCGCGACCCCAACTCCCCCTACCGCAGCTGGTACGATTTTGACCCCAAGTATAAGGGCGGCTACCGCAGCTGGTGGGGCTTCGAGACTCTGCCCGAGGTGAACGAAGAGAACCCCTCCTATGTGGAGTTCATCACCGGCGAGGGCGGTGTCATTGACACATGGCTGCGGCGCGGTGCCGCAGGCTTCCGTCTGGATGTGGCCGACGAGCTGCCGGACGACTTTATTGAAAAGATCCGCGCCGCCGTCAAACGGGTCAGCCCGGAGAAGTTCCTACTGGGCGAGGTGTGGGAGGATGCCACCACCAAATACGGCTTTGGCCAGCGCCGCACCTATCTGCTGGGTAAGGGGCTGGACAGCGTGATGAATTACCCCTTCAAGAACGCTGTGCTGGACTTTGTAAAGGGTAAGCCCGCCGAGCAGGCCATGGGCGAAATTCTGTCCATCTGTGAGCACTACCCCGCCCCTGCCATGGACACTGCGCTGAACTTCCTCTCCACCCACGACACCGAACGCGCCCTCACCGTCATTGCGGACGAGCCCGCCAACGGCCGTGGCCGCGAGTGGCAGAGCGGCCGCTGTGTGGTCGGCGAAGCCTACGAGGAAGGGATGCTGCGCCTGCGCATGGCCTATGCCATCATCTACACGCTGCCCGGCGTGCCCTGCCTGTACTACGGTGATGAGATCGGGATGCAGGGCTACCGCGACCCCTTCAACCGTGCCTTCTTCTGCTGGGACAGCCACGAAAAGCGCCTGAAGCCGGTGCTGGCACAGCTGGCGCAGCTGCGCCACACCTGTGAAGCCTTCCGCACCGGCGAGCTGCGGGTGCTCCGGGCGCAGGACGGCATCCTGCACTACCAGCGCGTAGGCGAAGCGGAAACAGCCGAGATCATCGTGAACCGCTCGGAGCACATCATCGTGGAGCCGCTGGCTTCCGGCAAGCACACGGAGGTGAACCCCATGGGCTTTACCATCGTGGTGGAGGAGAACGGGCATAACCCGAACCACAGCTATTACGATATCAAGTAAAAACGATTTGAATGCCCGCCGCGTTCGCTCTGGGCACATTCAGAGGAAATTTTATCTTTTATTTTCGCAACAACGGGCAGCCTGCGGGCCGCCCGTTGTTGCATTTTCACACAAAGGGCCGTATCCGCAAACTACATCTTGCACTGCTTTTCATTTATTTTGTTCTTTATTTCGTTTTCTGCGCAACGTTCCAGCAAAAAACGCTTGACCTTCCACCCGGGGGATACTCTATAATAGGGGCATAAGGAGGGAGAACCATGAATCCTGTTCCATTTCTCTGGCTGGCTGCCGTGGTGGGCTTTTTGCTGTTGGAGGCTTCCACCTTCAGCATGACCTCCGTCTGGTTCGCCGTCGGCTCAGCTGCCGCCCTGCTCACCTGCCTGTTCACGGATTCGTTCCGGGCGCAGGCCCTGGTGTTCATCGTGGTAAGCATTCTGTGCCTGCTGGCGTTCCGGCCGCTGGCTGCAAAGCTGCGCCAGAAAACCACCCCCACCAATGGCGACCGCAACCTTGGCCGGGAGGCCACCGTGCTGACCACGATCACCGCCGACCTGCCGGGCCGTGTGCGGCTGGACGGCGTGGACTGGAATGCCCGCTGCGCCACTCCCGGCGACATTCTCACCCCCGGGCAGCGCTGCCGTGTGACCGAACTGCACAGCACCCTGCTCATCGTGGAGCCCGTATTGACCGAAAGCCGCAGAGCGTGATCTGCGTTCTGCGCTGAAACGTTGCACCCATCTGAAAAAGGAGAACCACTATGGTCATGTTTTTTCTGATCCTCGCGCTGGTCTTTGTCGTCCTGCTGGTGATCATCACCAATATCGTCATCGTGCCCCAGTCCAAGGTGTATGTCGTTGAGCGGCTGGGCAGCTACTCCGACACATGGTCGGCAGGCCTGCACATTAAGATTCCCTTCATCGAGCGCATCGCCAAAAAGGTGAGCCTGAAGGAGCAGGTGGCAGACTTTCCCCCTCAGCCGGTCATCACCCGCGATAACGTTACCATGCAGATCGATACCGTGGTGTTCTTTCAGGTGATGGATGCCAAGCTCTACACCTACGGTGTCAACCAGCCCATTGCGGCAATCGAAAGCCTGTCCGCCACCACCCTGCGCAACATCATCGGCGAAATGGAGCTGGACCACACCCTGACCAGCCGCGATGTCATCAACGGCAAGATCACCGCCATCCTGGACGAAGCCACCGACAAGTGGGGCATCAAGGTGAACCGCGTGGAGGTGAAGAATATCATCCCGCCGCGTGAGATTCAGGAAGCCATGGAGAAGCAGATGAAGGCTGAGCGCGAGAAGCGCGCCGTCATCCTGAAAGCCGACGGTGAAAAGCAGGCCGCCATTACCGCCGCTGAGGGCGAAAAGGAAGCCGCCATCCTGCGCGCGGATGCTGTGAAGCAGCAGCGCATTCTGGAAGCCGAGGGCGAAGCACAGGCCATTCTGGCCGTTCAGAAGGCCAATGCCGATGCCATCCGCCTGTTGAACGAGGCCATGCCCAGCGATAAGGTTCTGGCCATCCGCAGTCTGGAAGCTCTGGCCAAGGTGGCCAACGGCAAGGCAACCAAGATCATCATTCCTTCGGAGCTTCAGAATCTGGGCGGCGTTGTGCCCAGCATCAAGGAACTGATGACCGACCCCAAGGACGCAGAGTGAGCTTTTTGTTTTGAATCGCCTTCGCTTCGCTCTGGCTGTTTTCAGCGGAAATTACTTTTAAGTAGAGCACCTCCGGGCAGACTGCGGTCTGCCCGGAGGTGCATTTTCACTGGAAAGGCCGGAATGGAAATATGCATTTTCTGGTTTCAGCCCTTCTTCGTGAAAAAGGGTATTTCAAAATTAAAAATTCATTTCCGCTGAATTTGTACAGAGCAAAGCGGAGCACATTCAAATCGTTCGTATTGCATCTATGCCCTGCCTGTGATACCATACAGATAATCAAAACCATACAGCTGGAGGACTTTTCCATGATCTACGATACCCTGAACAATCTGCCCAACTATCTGGGCGTGAGCGACAACCTCGACACCGTCATTGAGTATATCATGGCGCGGGACATCACCACCCTGCCCGCCGGACGCACCCGCATCGACGGTGAAAAGGCTGTGGTCACTGTGAGCACCGTCACACCGCTGACTTCCGATAAAGCGCTGTTCCAGCGTCACGACAACCACATCACGCTGGAGACCGATCTGGACGGCAGCGAGCTGTTTGAGGTGAGCCTTGCAGAGCTGACCCCCACAAAGCCCACCGACGAAGCCACCGACACCACCGTGGGTACCGCAGGCACCAGCATTGCCGGAATGCTGTGCGAGGGGCGGTTTGCCCTGTATCTGGCCGGAGAGCCCTATAAATCCGGTCTGAAGGCGCAGGGCTGCGGCAAACTGAAGAAAGCCGTGTTCAGCATCGAGCTGGACCCGGACGAAGAGGACGAGACCGAGGAATAAGCCGAGAGAGGGCATTTATATGGGATTTTTTGCTGTACTGGCTGCAAGCCTGTTTGCCGTGTTCCTCTTTACCGTGTTCGGCGGCTATTCGCTGCTGCTCTGGTGCCAGCAGTCCCTGTGGATGGTGGTTCCGCCTGCGGTGGTGCTGGCTGTTCTGGTGTGGACGTTCCTGAAAATGGACGACAAGATCACCGCTCTGCAAAAGCGGGTGGAGGAGCTGGAAGACGCACAGAAAAACGCCGAAAAGCCCGAAAAATAAATACAGCGCCGCCCTTGCCAGAGAAGATTCTCCTGCAGGGGCGGCGCTCTTTTTTGCAGCTTACTTTTTATCCTGTGGGTCATCCAATCCTTTGAACATCACCATGCCCAGAATTGCAAAGCTGGCGCCCAGCACAAAACCCACTGTCCCCAGCGACACGCTGAACAAAACGCCCATGGCAACGCCGAACAGGATACCCGCGATCTGACTTTTCTTCATTTTACTGCTCTGCCTTTCCGTACCAGGCAACGGACAGCCGCCAAGAGAGGGAGTACAGCCCCAGAACGATCAGTACAATGCCCAGCAGAGCCAGTGGCGGAACGCCCTGCGGCAGAAGGTTCCGGGCCAGGCCGTCCTCATTGGCGGACATGCCAAACCCCATCAGAGCCGCAACCAGGCCGACCATAAGATAAAACGCATATTTTGCCTTTTCGTAGCCAAAACGGTAATTCAACGGCAGCAGAACGGCACTGTTCAGCAGCGTTGTCATGCCTACCTGCACCAGCGTGGAAACCACAAGCGCATGGTCCACAGCTGTCCAGTGCAGGCTTGCCACGCCAAGGGCTGCGGCGGCGAAGAGTTCCGCCAGCACCAGCCCGCACAGACCAACGATGTATTTGCTGCCCACCAACTGCTCTTTTGTGACCGGAAGCGCGGCACCGTATTCGCTGAATTTGCTGGCCTGATCATAGGCCAGCAGGGTCATGGGCATCATGCCCATCAGAAAGCCCGCATATACAATAAAGAAATTGGCCCCATTCATGATGGTAACCACGCCTGCGCCCATCATGACCACGGCGGCCACAATGACACCTTTGGCATAGTGCCATATCTGATAAGCATCCTTTAGCAGCAAGCCTTTCATTCTGCACACTCCCCTTTCACCATCAGTACAAACAATTCCTCAATGCTTACCGGGGTAAGCTCTGCCCCGGCAGGCAGGGCGTCCCGGCGCACAAGCGCCTCTGCCCCGTAGGGGGTGACCCGCTTGCCGTACACCTGTGCATCCAACGCCGCCAGCTGCGCCGCCGTGCCATGCCACAGGGCGTATTCCTCCCGCAAGGCATCCTTTTCCTCACAGAGCAGCAGCCTACCCTTGTGCAGAAAGGCGATGGTATCGCACAGCTTTTCCAGGTCGCTGACAATGTGGGAGGAAATGAGGATGGAGCGTTCTTCGTCCCGGGCAAAATCCAGCAGGATATCCACCACTTCATCCCGCACCACCGGGTCCAGCCCATTGGTGGCTTCATCCAGCAGCAGCAGCTTTGCGTGGTGGGAAAGCGCCACCGCAATGCACAGCTTCCTCTGCATTCCAGCGGAGTAATCCTTATACTTTTTGTCCGGCGGCAGGTCAAATTTCCGGCAAAACGCCGTGTAGTCACCAGCGTCCCAGTTGCGGTAGATGCCCGCCATCACCTTGCCCACCTCCACAGCGTTCAGGCACAGGGGAATGCCATCGCTGCCCAGAACCACACCGATTTCTTCCTTGGTGTGTACAAGGTCGGTGCGGCTGTCCCTGCCCAAAATGGTCACGGTACCGCCGTCCTTCTGCAGCATGTCCAGAATCAATTTGATGGTGGTGCTTTTGCCTGCGCCGTTTTCACCGATCAGGCCGCAGATGGTGCCGCCGGGCAGTGTCAGATCCAGCGGTCCGAGGGTAAAGTCCTTATAGTGCTTAGTAAGTCCCCGCAGTTCCAGTGCGTTCATGTTCAGCCCTCCCACAGCAGTTCCAGCATCTCCCGCAGCTCTTCCCTGCTCAGCCCGCAGGATGCGGACAGCTTCACAGCTTCGGTAAGGTGCGCTTCAATTTTTTTCAGGTTCTCTTCCCGCAGCAGCTCGGTGTTTTTAGGGGCTACAAAAAAGCCCTTTGCCGGTACTGCGTAAAGGAAGCCCTCTTTTTCCAGTTCATCGTAGGCGCGCTTTGTGGTAATGACGCTGATGCGCAGATCCCGTGCCAGCCCCCGGATGGAGGGCATGGCCTCGTCCGGCTGCAAAGCCCCGCTGATGATCTGCTGCTTGATCTGGTTGTAGATCTGGTCATAGATGGGCGCGCCGCTTTTGTTGTTGATAAACAGTTCCATCGGCTGCTCCTTTGGCTTTTGTGTTTTATCTGTATATTTACAGTATATACAGTAAATACGGATTTGTCAAGAGAATACGCAAAAAAATACACCCGCCGTCCAAAACGGACAGCAGGTGCATTTTTTAGGTTTTACAGTGCCTTGATGGCGGTCTTAATACGCTCGGCGGCCATCTTGGTCTTTTCGGCGTCACCGAAAGCGGTCAGGCGGAAGTAGCCCTCGCCGCACTCGCCGAAGCCCACGCCCGGGGTACCGACCACGCCGCAGTTTTCCAGCAGCCAGTCGAAGAACTCCCAGCTCTTCATGTTACCGGGGCAGCGCAGCCAGATGTAGGGGCTGTTCTTGCCGCCGCAGTACCACACGCCGCACTCGTCCAGAGCGTCCGCGATGACCTTGGCATTCTTGCGGTAGTAGTCCAAATTCTGCTGGATCTCGGCCATGCCGCTCTCGGTGAACACCGCAGCGGCGGCGCGCTGCACCACGTAAGGCACACCGTTGAACTTGGTGGTCTGGCGGCGCAGCCACAGCTTATTGATGTTCATGCCCTCGCGCTCCAGCTCCTTGGGCACCACAGTGTAGCCGCAGCGGGTGCCGGTGAAGCCTGCGATCTTGGAGAAGGAGCAAATTTCAATGGCACACTCCCGTGCACCCTCGATCTCGAAGATGCTGCGGGCGAGGTTCTCGTCCGAGATAAAGCACTCGTATGCAGCATCGTACAGGATGATGGCATCGTTCTTACGGGCGTAGTCCACCCATGCCTTGAGCTGGTCGCGGGTGTAGGCGGCACCGGTGGGGTTATTGGGGCTGCAGATATAGATGATGTCAGCCTTCACATTCTCATCCGGCATTCCCAGGAAGCCGTTCTCCTGACTGGTGCGGCTGTAGATGATCTTGCGGCCATCGGTCACGTTATCGTCCACGTAGGTGGGATAAACGGGGTCCGGCACCAGCACGGTGTTGTCCACATCGAACAGGCCCAGTACGTTGGCCAGATCGCTCTTTGCACCATCAGAGATGAAAATTTCATCCTCTGCCAGCTGGGTGCCGCGGCCTGCGTAGTAGCTCTGAATGGCCTGCTTGAGGAAGGGGTAGCCCTGCTCCGGGCCATAGCCGTGGAAGCCTTCCTTGGTACCCATCTCATCGGCTGCATCGTGCATGGCCTTGACCACACACTTTGCCAGCGGCTGGGTCACATCGCCAATGCCCAGACGGATGATCTCCTTCTCCGGGTGTGCCTCCTGATAAGCGGCCACCTTGTGGGCAATGTCCACAAACAGGTAGCTTGCCTTCAGCTCGTTGTAATGCTTGTTCATCTTCATAGTACTTTCCCTCGCTTCTGTTTTGGTATGACCCTCTCAGTCATCTCGCGTCCGCTCGACGCCAGCTTCCCCGAGTGGGGGAGCTTTTTTGTTGTGAAGAAAAACTTTTCCTCTTGATGTGGAAAAGCTCGCCCTTCGGGAGAGCTGTCGCCGTTAGGCGACTGAGAGGGTTTTCGTTTTCCTTACACTTCTGTCGTGCCTTCGCACACGGTCTCGGCGGCGCCGGTCATCAGCAGCTGTCTGCCGGGCAATACCCGGATGGTCAGCACACCGCCGCGCAGCTGCACATGGATGTCCTCGCCTGCCGGGCAGATGCCAAGCTCGGTCAGGGCCGCCACGGTGGCGCAGGTGCCGGTGCCGCAGGCCCATGTCTCGCCGCTGCCGCGCTCCCACACCCGCATCTTCAGGTGGGTGGGATCCACCACCTGCACGAACTCGGTGTTGATGCGCTCCGGGAAGTTTGCGTGGTGCTCAAAGGCCGGGCCGATCTCTTCCAGCTTCAGGCTGTCCACATCCTCCACCACGGTCACACAGTGGGGGTTGCCCACACTGATGCAGGTCACATGCCACGTTTTGCCGTCCACGGTCAGTTCTTTGTCCACAAGCGGTTCTTCGCCCATGTTCACAGCAGGCAGGCTGGCAGGCATGGCACTGTAAGCGCCCATCTCCACCTGCCACAGGCCCGCACCCTTGTGGGTGACGGTCTTCAGGCCGCTGAGGGTATCAATGGCAAGGGTCTCTTTGGCAATGCCGTGGGTGTACAGCCATTCAGCCACACAGCGGATACCGTTGCCGCACATCCTGCCCTCGCTGCCGTCTGCGTTGAAGATGCGCATCATGCCGTCCGCACCCGCCGTCTGCGCAGCACAGATGCAGATGATGCCGTCCGCACCAATGGAAAAATGCCGCCGGGACAATTTTTTGGAAAGGGCTGCAATGTTCTCCGGCACACCGCTTTTGCGGCAGTCCAGATAGATATAATCGTTGGCGCAGCCCTGCATTTTGGTAAATGAAAGCTTCATGCTCAAAACTCCTTCATGGGACTTGTGGTCAGTCCCTATAAACTCGCTACTCTATAATGATAAGAAACCGGGGCGCTCCTGTCAAGCGAAAATGCACCTTTCCGGCAATTTTTCGCAAAGGAATCTGTCAGAATGGAAAACAGGGCTTGACAATACGCATGGCATGGGATATAAAAAAAGAGAGAGTTTTGTACAGTCCGGGGCCGCGCAGCATCTGCGGGTGCATCCGTCACGGCAGCCGCACGCACGGCACCGGTGTACAGGACAGGCAAAACAACTGCAAAAAGGAGACCACAGGAATGGATACTTTTGAAAAAATCCGTGCATTGCTGGCGGAGCAGCTGGATGTTGACCCGGCAAAGATCACGATGGACAGTGACATCATGAGCGATTTTGAGGCCGACAGTCTGGATATCGTGGATATGGTGATGACGCTGGAGGATGAGTTTGGCATTGAGGTGCCGGACGATACCATCGAGTCCCTGCGCACCGTGGGCGATGTGGTAAACTTTGTGGACAGCCACGCGCAGAACTGATTCAGTCAAAAAGCCCTGCCTTCTGGTGCGGCACCCGGCCGCACTGCATGGACGGGGCTTTTAATATGGTTCGTGCGGAACGCAAGCCGTTTGGCGCACGGCCTTAGGAGGAAAAAGCAAAAATGGCAAAAGATTCAAAGAAGCTCGTACAGGCGATCACCAGCCAGGAAGAGAACTTCGCACAGTGGTACACCGATATCTGCGTGAAGGCAGAGCTGGTGGAGTACTCCAGCGTGAAGGGTTTCATCATCCTGCGCCCCTACGGTCAGGCCATCTGGGAGCTGATCCAGAAGGACATGGATGCCCGCTTCAAGGCCACCGGCCATGAGAACGTGGCAATGCCCGTGCTGATCCCGGAAAGCCTGCTGCAGAAGGAGGGCGAACTGGTCAATGGCTTCGCGCCGGAGGTGGCGTGGGTCACGATGGGCGGTTCCGACAAGCTGGAAGAGCGTCTGGCCGTGCGTCCCACCAGTGAGACCATGTTCTGCGACCACTGGTCCCGCGTGCTGCACAGCTACCGTGAGCTTCCCATGAAGTACAACCAGTGGTGCAGCGTTGTCCGCTGGGAAAAGACCACCCGCCCCTTCCTGCGTAGCCGCGAGTTCTGGTGGCAGGAAGGCCACACCATCCACGAGACTGCCGCCGAGGCTGAGGCTGAGACCCAGCAGCAGCTGAACTGCTACGCAGATGTCTGCGAGCAGGATCTGGCCATCCCCGTGGTGAAGGGCCGCAAGACCGACAAGGAAAAGTTTGCCGGTGCCGAGGCCACCTATACCATCGAGGCCATGATGAAGGACGGCAAGGCCCTGCAGAGCGGCACCAGCCACTACTTTGGCGATAAGTTCAGCAAGGCTTATGACGTGACCTTTACCGGCCGCGACAACCAGCTGCATCATCCGTTCCAGACCAGCTGGGGCGTTTCCACCCGTCTGGTGGGCGCTATCATCATGACCCACGGCGACGACGACGGCCTGATCCTGCCCCCGGCAGTGGCCCCCATTCAGGTGGTCGTAGTGCCCATCGCAGCCCACAAGCCCGGCGTTTCCGAGAAGGCTGCCGAGCTGGCCGAGAAGATCAGCAAGTATGCCCGCGTGAAGCTGGACGACAGCGACAACGCACCGGGCTGGAAGTTCTCTCAGTGGGAGATGAAGGGCGTGCCCCTGCGTCTGGAGATCGGCCCCAAGGATCTGGAAAAGAACCAGTGCGTGCTGGTGCGCCGCGATACCCGCGAAAAAGTCTTCGTCTCTCTGGACGAGCTGGAGACTGCGATTCCCGCACAGCTGGAGGCCCTGCGCAAGGACCTGTACGAGCGTGCTCTTGCCAACCGCGAGAAGCGCACCTGGGCTGCCACCACCATGGACGAGGTGAAGGAGCTGGCCAAGGCAAACACCGGCTACATCAAGACCATGTGGTGCGGCGACCTTGCCTGCGAGATGAAGATGAAGGAAGAAGTCGGCCTGTCCAGCCGCTGCATGCCGTTTGAGCAGGAACACCTGAGCGATGTGTGCCCCTGCTGCGGCAAACCCGCCAAGGCCATGGTCTACTGGGGCGTGGCCTACTAAGATACCATTAGATAAAAAGGCAGTGTTGCATTCTGTGCAGCACTGCCTTTTTTCGATGATTCTTTAAATCAGCTTAGCTGTTTTCCGAACCCTCTCAGTCATCGCTTCGCGATACCAGCTCCCCCGAAGGGGGAGCTTTTGCGCGCTTCATGAAGCTCTCCCTTCGGGAGAGCTGGCGCGTTAGCGCCTGAGAGGGTTTTGTCATTCACCTTTTTCAGCGGTCAAATGTGGTGCTCAGGGTGGTCTCCCAGCTTTCACCCGGGGCAAGGCAGGCGGCGGCTGCACGCTGGCTCCACGCCTGCGGGTCAGTCTCGGCGGCGGGCAGGCTGTGCCATGGCTCGATGCACACAAACCGCACCGGCTTTGCGGGAGCCGACCAGATGAGCGAATAGGGGTAGCCCTCCACCCTGCAGGTGATCTTGCGGCCGGTGCCTTTCTCATAGATGCCAATGGTCTTGGTGCGCAGGCCCGCCATGCAAAAGCTGTCGTTTGCGAACAGATCATCCGTCAGCTGGATGGCCTGCTGGTTCTTCCACTGATAATAGCACTTGCCAGACAGCAGGCCGTTCGGGCGGGCATCCAGAATGACCGGGCTTTCCGGCTGGTCGAACCGGAACTCGTAATCCGTGGTGGTGTGCTGTGCATCAAAGGGGATGTTGAACGCCGGGTGATAGCCGATGCCAAAGCGCAGCTCTTCGGTGCCGGGGTTGCGCACCGTCAGCGTATGGTGCACGGTCTTGCCGTCCAGATGGAAGGTGCTGGTGAGCACAAAGTCGAAGGGGAAGCGTTCGGCTTTGATGGCATCATCCGAGCTCAGCTCCAACTGGATGGTGTCGCCCTCGGCCTTGAGCAGGGTGTGCTCCACATCGCGGGCAAAGCCGTGCTGACCGCCCTTGTACGTTTTGCCGCCCGCCTCAAAGGTGCCGCCGGGCAGCTTGCCCGTCCACGGGAACAGAATGGGTGCGTGGCGCTTCCACACTGCCGGGTCGGCCTGCCAGAGCAGCTCTTCCCCCGCCGCATTTTTCAGGCTGACGGCTTCGGCACCGTGGGTATCCACAGTCAAGGTCAAAAATTCATTGTGAATGGTTGCCTGCATTGCTGTATTCTCCTTTATGCTTCTTATCATAGGCTGTCCGAACGGCAGGTGCGCCCACTCCGTCCTGCTTCCGCTCGCCAGTCCATCCAGCGTGAGAAGCCCTCGCACTTCCCGTAGTGGTGCATCGTCGATCCTAATTGCAGCCTGCACTTTAGACCATGGCTTCGTGTCATCCTGCCGGAGTGGGCGCACCCGCCTAACTGCTTCCAGTATACACTCCTCTGCTGCAAAAGAAAAGCCCCATTCACGCGCGGCGGCGCAGTGGAATACGCTGTGAGAGAAGCGATACCACTTTTACAGCAAAGGAGCATCCGCCTATGAAAAACACCGGCATTCTACGCATTCAGGCTTTCGGTGCCCGTCAGTCCTCGCCCATCGAGGGTGTTCTCGTCACCGTGTCCGGCAACGGCTTTACCGCTCAGCGTATCACCGACGAGACCGGCACCGCTGCCGACCTCTCCATTGAAGCCCCCTCCTGTGCGCTGTCCCTGCAGGAGGACAACACCATCCGGCCCTATGCCGTTGTGGATCTG
This sequence comes from Faecalibacterium sp. BIOML-A1, assembly GCF_009679715.1. NCBI lineage: Bacteria > Bacillati > Bacillota > Clostridia > Eubacteriales > Oscillospiraceae > Faecalibacterium > Faecalibacterium sp. BIOML-A1. The sequence goes on along the minus strand of NZ_WKZJ01000001.1, from coordinate 179,604 downwards.
ACTGCCGCAAAAGCAGGCTACCGCACCGTGCGCATTCAGGGCGTGCAGATCTTTGCCGGGCAGGTCACCCTTGCCCAGCCGGAGATGATCCCCGATACCGAGGAAGGCCGCGATATCCCGAATGTGCCGGTGGTCATCCCGGAGCATTCGCTTTTCACCGGAGACGGCGGCAGCGGCCCGGAGCCGGTGCAAAACTGCGTGCCCCGGGTGCTGGACAGAGTCATCATTCCCAAAAACATCACGGTGCATCTGGGCAGGCCTGCGGCATCCGCCCGCAATGTGACTGTCTCCTTCCGGGACTATATCGCCAATGTTGCATCCAGCGAAGTCTACCCTACCTGGCCGGACGAAAATAACCCAACGGGTCATCCAGAGCTTTTTCGCTCAAAAATTCCATTCGATCGTGATTTTTTGCCCACCCATCCGTGCATCCTTCGGCCCGACCACTACACGGTCCACCAGCAGCACAACAAGTTCGCGGGTCAGATGCGAAACCTGTGCCAGTTCTCGGACACGCTGCATTTGCGCCTGCACCACGCCGGTCTCTTCCTGCTGTTGTTCCAGTTCCGCCTCCAATGCATTGATCCGTGTCTCTGCCTTTTTCACTTCTTTCAGAAAAGACTGGTTCATTTCCGAAAACTGGACGGCGTCAATCAAACCGGACACCTTATCCAGATACAGCTGCTGCACAGCCCTGCGGCGCCGTTCTACCTCGCTTTTCAGCCGTTTCAGCTCACTGCGCTGCGCTTGTTGCCGCACCGGGTCATCCCTCCGGGGCAGCTCCACCTTTTCCGGGTCGAAGTAGTCCTCTGCATATTCCCGGATGCGCCGGAGCACCAGCTCCTGCAGGTCATTCAGGTTGGTGCAGGTCCTGTTCCCGCACCGCCCGGGGTCACGCTGGTGCATCCGGCAGCGGACATAGCGCACACGGGTGCCATCTGCCTTGGGCGGCCGGCCGGTCTGCTCCATGATGCAGCCGCAGCAGCTGCACACCACTTTCCGTGCCAAAGGGTGGATCATGCCGCCGACGCCGCTGCGGGTGCGGCCCTGCATCGTCCGCTGCACCATAGCGTAGGTATCCTTGTCGATGATGGCTTCGTGAGTGTTCTCCACCACGATCCACTGAGACTTGGGGAGCCAGACCGTCCGCTTGGATTTATAGCTCACCCTTTTGTGCCGCCCCTGCACCAGATCCCCGGCATAGGTCTGGTTGTGGAGCATCTGGTAGATGGTCCCGCTGCTCCACAGCGGCTCATAGGGCGTTTTCCGAGTCAGGTGGCAGCGGTCTCCGTTCTGCTGCTTGTACGCCGTGGGGCTCGGCACCCCCTCCTCGTTCAAAATCTGTGCGATCTTGTGGGCTCCCACGCCGCGGAGAGCCATGGCGTAGATCCGCTTCACCACCTCCGCCGCCTCCGGGTCGATCTGAAGTCTCCCCTTCACCGCTGGGTCTTTCCGGTAGCCATACAACGCAAAGGAGGCAATGTACTGCCCCTCCTTCCGCTTGTGGTCCAGCACCGAACGGACATTGACGGACAGATCCTCCAGATACCACTCGTTGATCAGACCGTTGATCTGCCGGGACTTTTTGTTGGCGGTATCGTCGGTATCCACATGGTCCACCACCGCAATGAACCGGATGCCCCACTCCATGAACTTTCCGTGGAGGTATTTTTCCACCAGCTCCATATCACGGGTAAAACGGGACTGGGTCTTTGCCAGCACCACATCAAACCTATGTTCGCTGGCAGCCTGGATCATCGCATTGAAGGCCGGACGGTTCCGGTCGATGCCGGAGTAATCCTCATCAGAATAGATCTGGTAGAGTTCAAGCCCCTTTTCCATGGCGTATTGGATCAGCATCGACTTCTGGTTCTGGATGCTTTCTGATTCACCGGTTTTGGTTTCGTCTTCTTTGCTCAGACGGCAATAAATTGCTGCTTTCATGCTTTGCACCATTGCAGTGACACTCTGTCAGACACCGGCCTTTGACGGATCGGCAGCAGACAGTCTATCAACGATATATCGTTCAAACTCCCGTTGAAAACGTTCTTTGCGCTGCTGGTTGGTCTCAGAATGGAATTTTTCGTGCAGGATAAAAGAAGTTTTCTCCATAGGCTCCCCCTTTTCGGTTTACCTTGTTGTGATGTGCGTCCTTTCAGTCTATTTCCGTCTGCAGGAAATCAGAACTTTTCAGGCTGCAATCCTTCAGGGCGGTGTGGTCCAGCTCACATTTTGTAAAGGAGCAGTCCACAAAACCTTGCATTTTTTCAGACGTCATACTGAAAGAAAAGGTGTCTTGACACATCCGTTTGGGAGGTACTCCGTATGAAATTTCTGATCGTAGTGGATATGCAAAACGACTTTATCACCGGCTCGCTTGGCACAAAAGAGGCCGAAGCCATTCTGCCGAAGGTGCTGGAAAAGATCCGCACCTACCGTCCGGAGCAGATCTTTGTCACCTAGGATACACACCCGGACAACTATCTGGATGGTGCCCGCTTTGACCGGTGCTGTCAGCACCACCTTGCGGATCTCGTCCATCACCGGGAAGATCATATCCTTGGGGACGGCCTTGGTCAGGCGCACGCTGGTAACAGGCAGCTCGCCGCCCTTGACCAGCACCGAGCTGGCGATGGTGCGGCGGGGCGCAGTCAGCTCCTGACGGACATACTGTTCGCCGCGGGGGCAGGTGTGACCGGTGACCGAGATCACCTGACCATTTTCAACTTCGGCTTCGATCTCGCAGCCGTTGGGGCAGACGATACAGGTAAATTGCTTTTTCATTCCACCGACACCTCCAGTGCGCCCGTTTCCTGCAGCTTGGCAGCAGAGACCTTGAACTGGATCATCTCCGCAGGAATAGCTTTCTTCATCTTCTTGGCAGCAACTTCCACACCGTTCTGGCGCACCACGATGCGGCAGTCACGTTGCCGTCCACGGTGGGGGTGATGTGGATGCCCATGTAGGTGTTGCTGGGCACCGGGTACACCGGCATGGGCAGCAGCTTGCCCATGCGCTTGTGCAGGATGATGTAGTTGCTGCGGGAGCCGATGACACGGTAGCCGGTCAGGCCCAGCAGGTCGGAGATCTGTTTTGCGCCCAGACCAGCGGCGTTGACCACCCAGCGGGTGCAGAAATCGCCGTGAGCGGTGTGCAGGTAGTACAGCTCATTTTCCCGGGTGATAGCCTCTACCTTATTGAAATATATTTCATCGTTTTAAATACATCTTGCAGTCGGGATTGTCAAGCCGTTTCGGCAAAAAACGTGCACAAAAAGAAGCTCTGTCCTTTGGAAAAAACGACAGAGCTTCTGGAAATTCGGGGATATTCACTTAAAATACTGGGGGAAGGACTCCCGGATGGTGGCAAGGTTTTCGGTATACCGCTGCATGTGCCGGGCGGCAACGGTCCGCGCAGCGGTAGCATCCTTTGCTTCGATGGCCTTCAGCAGACTGGTGTGGTCGTCCAGAATGGCCTCTGCCGGACGGCAGCGGAAGCTGAGCACCGTGGTGCGGTCAAAATGAGGTGCCAGATTTTCCACCAGATCGTACCAGTACGGGCAGCCGCACTGCACATAAAGCAGCCGGTGGAATCCCTTGTCCAGCGCAAAGATCTTTTCCTCCTGCGCTCGCTGAATGTACATCTGCCACAGCGCCACATTCTCCCACAGGTGGTCCAGCTGCTGATTGTTCAGCATCTGGCAGGCCATCTCGGCCAGATCGATCTCCAGCACCGCCCGGAGGTGCCGCACCTCCTCTACCAGCTCCGCGTCGATGAGGGAGACATAGGTGCCGATCTTCGGACGGATCTCGATGAGCCGCCGCTGCACCAGCTCCAACTCTGCCTCCCGGAAGGGCATCCGGCTGACTCCCAACTGCTGGCACAATTCCGGCTCGTTGAGTTTTTCTCCGGGTTCCAGACAGGTGTTGACAATGTTGTCCACCAGAACGCGTAGCACATAGTTCTTGGCAGATTCACCGTTTCTGCGCTCAGAAGTCCGTACAATTGTTCACCGCTCCTTTCTTTGATCGCTTTTTGCATTATACGCGATTTCAGGGCAGGTTGTCAAATCCGAAAATCGGGGCATCGGCTCTGTATCCGTCAGCGCAGAGCCCCCTATTATAATGGAAGCGCGCCACACCCGTTCTGCCATGGAAGAAGTGCAATTGTGAATGAAACGCGTTTCTTTTCAAAGAACGCTGAGAGACTTTCCTTAAAACAAATCCGCCAAAAATAAAGGCAAAAATCAGTCAAAACGACCATAAAAACTAAGAATTGATAAAAAGAATAAAAAATACTTGACAAAAAAGGAGCAAAGCCGTATTATGAAATCGCAATGAAAGCGGATACACAATGTTTCCATTGAACTCCGCAGGCCATGCCGATGGCCGAAACGAACCGTGTCTCAGGTGGAGCTTTCCACACGAATACAAGAGGACAAAAAACAAGGAGGCTATTGAAATGAAAAAGATCTCTCGTCGCCGTTTCCTGCAGATCACCGGCATCTCGGCAGCTGCAGTCGGACTGAATGCCTGCGGCGGAAGCTCCGGCAGCACTGCCGGCACTGCAGCTTCCGGCAGTGCAAGTGCAGCCCCTGCAGCGGACGGAAAGAAGTACACTCTGCGTGCTTCTTCCAATCAGGCAGCCACAAGCACCATCGGCATGGCGCTGGCAAAGTTTGTGGAGCTTGTCAACGAAAAGAGTGCCGGTCGGATCAAAGCAACGGCAAACTACGGTTCTGAGCTGGGCAGTCAGGCTGAGCAGGTGGCAATGGCCATTGCAGGCGATCTGGAGCTGGTCCTGTCCACTCCCGGCACCGGCCCGGGTGCATACGACGGTCTGGAGCAGATGCAGATGTTCGAGTTCCCCTTCCTGTTTGAGGATAACGATCAGTACCGCCGTGTGCTGAAGGGTGCCGAGGATCAGGTGAACGAGTTGGCAAACACCATCGGCCTGAGCGGCATGGGCGGCATGTCTATGGGCTCCCGCGATATGCTGACCACCGTGCCCGTAAAGACGCTGGCCGATATGAAAGATCTGGTCATGCGCGGTCCCAACGCCATCTACAACGGAATGTTCGAGTGTCTGGGCGCTGCTGGCATCACCATGGACTGGAACGATATTTATACTTCCCTTTCGCAGAATGTCTGTCAGGGCTGCGAAGGCTCTCCCGTGATGTTGAATGCGTCCAAGCTGCAGGATAATGCAAAGTATCTGGCCATCACCAATCATATCATTGCCTGCGTTTACTTCTTCTTCAACACCGACTGGCTGGAATCTCTGCCGGAAGATGTGCGCACCCTCGTCACCGATTGCGTGAAGGAAGCCGTGGATTATCAGGAGTCCATTGATGACGATGCCCAGAAGGACGCACTGGAGCAGATGAAGAAGGATGGCGTGGAGGTCACCGAGCCTGCCGATATTCAGGCATGGAAGGATGCTTGTGCACCGATGCTGGACGAGTATCGCGCAAAGGGCGATGCCTGGGCCAAGTTCACTGACCTGCTGCTCTCCATTAAGTAAAAAGCCGGCATCGGCTATCCCTGTATTTTGAATGGAGTTGTCCGGGCTGTATCTTTCTGGAACCAGAAATTTTCAGCCCGGACTTTTTTGGTGATACACAAAATCATTGCGGCAGGAGGTGTCTGCTTTGAATGCACTGAGAAAAATTGATAAGATCCTGAATAGGGTCCGGTCGGTCGTACTGGTCGCACTGCTGGTTTCCATGATGGGCATGTGCACAATGAATGTCGTTCTGCGCTACCTGATCAAAGGTGTGTCGTTTCTTCGTCCGTTTTCATGGGTAAACGAGATGATGCAAATGCTGGCGATCTGGGTAGTATTTCTGGCGGCGGGGCTTGGCGTACGGCAGGATGCGCATGTCAGTCTGGAGAGCTTTACAGAGAAATATCTGCCCGCCAAAGCATCCCGGATCCTGCACAAGGCCGCACAGGTGATCGTCATTGCTACGTTGGTTCTGCTGATCGTGATCGGCATTCAGCAAACGATCAAAATGCGCACAAGTTTCCTGCAGAACCTGCCCATCTCCAATGCATGGTTCTATGCAGCGATCCCGGTGGGATGTGCGTATCTTCTTTACGAATATATTCTGATCCTGGTGTTCGGCAAAAACCCGTTTGCTTCCTCGCCCGGTGAGGACGACAATGTGACCGGCGCGTTTTGAGAAGGAGGGAGGACACAGATGCTTACCGTATTTTTGATTTTTATTGTTCTGCTTGCCTTTATCTTTCTGGGATTTCCCATTTTTATGTCGCTGCTGATCACCGGCATCCTGTTCCTTACGTTAGGCGGCAACTCGCTGGGACTTACCGTCATCAAGATGTTCGGCAGCGCCAACAGCCTTTCGCTGCTGGCCATCCCATACTTTGTCATCGCGGGCAACATCATTATGAAGGCTCGCATCACCGACAAGCTGGTCAACTTTGCAGATGCAGCCGTTGGCTGGCTGCCCGGCGGTCTTGGTCATGTGAACGTGCTTACCTCCATGATCTTTGGCGGCATTCAGGGCAGCGGCTGCGCCGATGCTGCAGCCATTGGCGGCATGCTGATCCCTGCCATGGAAAAGCAGGGATACGACAAAGATTATTCTGTGGCAGTCACCGCAGGCTCCTCCATGCTGTCGCCCATCATTCCGCCCAGCATCGCCATGATCCTGTATTCTTATTATACAGAGGTGCCCGTGGGACGTCTGTTCATGGGTGCACTGGTGCCCGGCATTCTTTTGGGACTCCTGCAGATGGGTGTTGTGTATCTGGAATACCGGCTGCGCAAATATGACATTCCCCGCACCCGCTTCTCTCTCCGGAATCTGCTGACGACCGCATGGCATTCTCTGGGAGCACTGATGATGCCCCTGATCATTCTCAGCGGCATCTGCTTCGGCATCGTTACGCCCACCGAGTCCGGTGTTCTGGCCATCCTGTACGGTCTGCTGTATGGCTTCTGCATCAGCAAGACTCTGAAGTGGAGCGACATTCCCGGCATCCTGATCGATTCTGCCGTGACGACCTCTGTGGTGTACATGACCATTGTGGGTGCCGGTGTGCTTTCCAATGTGCTGGTGCGCCTGCACTTCCAGACCGAGGTGCAGAATTTTGCGGTCAACACACTGGGCAGCCCGGTGCTGGCAGTGCTGTTCCTCATCGTGACATTTGTGATCCTTGGCATGTTCCTGGATCCCACTGTCATCATTGCCATGTTTGCAGCCACCGTGCTTGCCATTGGCAACTCGCTGGGCTTTGATCCCATTCAGTTCGGCGTTCCCATGGTCATCGTCATGCAGCTGGGCGCGATCACCCCGCCGGTTGGCACCTTCCTGTTCATCTCCTGCGGCGTGGCAAAACTTCCGGTAGAAAAAGCGGCCAAGCCTCTGCTGCCCTACATCGCGACCGTCGTGATCGTCGTTGCGCTGGCATTCGTATTCCCGCCGCTGGTCACCTGGCTGCCGGGTCTCATCTACGGCTGATAAAGAAAAGGGGGTATCCTTATGCAGAAAAAAAAAGATGGAGCAATGTATGCACCCAAGGGCAGGTCAAAGCCGGTATGCGCCCCGGGTGACTTCCCCGTAGGAGTCATCGGGCTGGACCATGGTCACATCTACGGCATGTGCAACGGTCTGACCGAGGCGGGTGCCGAGATCACGCTGGTGTACGACTCCGACCCTGCAAAGGTGGCGCAATTCCAACAGGCGTTCCCCTCGGCGAAGGCTGCGGCGAGCAAGGATGAGGTGTACGCCTCCAATGTGAAGATGATCGCTTCGGCATCCATCCCGCTGGATCGCGGGCCGCTGGGCGTGGAGGCTATGCGCCACGGCAAGGATTTTTTTGTGGACAAGCCGCCGCTGATCACGCTCGAGCATCTGGAGCAGGTGCGTCAGACGGTGCGCGAGACCGGGCAGAAGTTTTTCTGCTATTTCAGCGAGCGTCTGCATGTGGAAGGTTCGGTGTATGCACAGCAGTTGCTGGAACAGGGCAAGATCGGCAAGGTCGTGCAGGTAATGGGCTGGGGCCCCCACCGCATGGGCCCTGAGAGCAGTCGTCCGGACTGGTTTTTTGAGAAAGATGTTTACGGCGGCATCCTCACGGACATCGGTTGTCACCAGATCGAGCAGATCATATTCTTTTCCGGAGCCAAAGATGCCCGCATCGTGCACAGCCGCGCAGGCAACTACAATCATCCGGGCCGCCCCGGACTCGAGGACTTTGGCGACTGCATGATCGAATGCGACAACGGTGTGACCGGTTACTTCCGGGTGGACTGGTTCACCCCGAAGGGGCTGGGTGCATGGGGTGATGGTCGCACCATCATCGAGGGCACGGACGGCTACATTGAGATCCGAAAGTATATTGATATCGCCAACAACGCAGAAGGCGATCAGGTGTATTATGTTGACCACGAAGGCGAGCATCACTGCTGCGCCAGCGGCAAGTGCGGTTTTCCCTTTTTTGGCGGCATGATCCGTGACTGTCTGGATCACACCGAGCTGGTGATGAAGCAGGATTACATCTTCCGTGTGATCGAGCTTGCGATCCAGGCAGAACGCGAAGCGGAAAAAGTTGGCTTTAAGAGGTGAAATTGATGGAACAGAAAAAAATCCGAATCGCCATTATTGGTGCAGGCGCGATCGCAGATGTACATATCAAGGCCTATCTGCAGTATCCGGATCTGTGCGAGGTGTGCGCGGTGTGCGACCTTTTCCCGGAAAAAGCCGAACAGCTCATTCAGGCAAACGGGCTGACCGCCGCAAAAGCCTATAAGGACTGCCGGGAAGCCATTGCTTCCGGCGGCATCGACGCAGTGTCCATCTGCCTGCCGCCGCAGATGCACGCGGAAATCGCCGTGGAAGCTCTGCGCAGCGGCTGCCATGTCATCTGTGAGAAGCCCATGGCCTGCTCACTGGAAGAGTGCGATGCCATGATCGCCGCAGCCAGAGAAAGCGGAAAGCTCCTAAGCGTGGTGGTGCAGAATCGCTGCAAGACCCCCAACCAGAAGGTGAAAAAGATCCTGGACGAGGGGCTCATCGGCAAGGTGCTGTTTGCCACTGTGGATTCGCTGTGGTGGCGCGGACAGAGCTACTACGACCTGTGGTGGCGAGGCACATGGGATAAGGAGTCCTCCGGCGCGATGGCGAGCCACGGTGTGCACCATATCGACCTGATGCAGTGGATGCTTGGAATGCCGGAAAGCGTGTACGCGGTCATCCGCAATGTAGGGCACGACAACTCCGAATGCGAGGATCTGGGCATTGCCATCCTGAACTATCCGGACAAGCTGGTGCGGCTTACCACCTCCATCGTGAACCATGACGAAGCGCAGCAGATACAGTTCAATGGCGAAAAGGCCAGCATTGCAGTGCCGTGGAACGTGTCGTCCAACGCCTCCATGGTCAACGGCTTCCCCGAGGAAAATCGGGAAGAAGAGGAAAAGCTGCAAAAATATTACGATGATCTGCCCGATCTCGAGCGTGAAGGCCACCCTGCCCAGCTGCTCAACTTCCTGCGGGCGATCCGTGGGGAAGAAGCTCTGTTTGTAGACGGTGCCGAAGGCCGCAAGACCATTGAGCTGATCACTGCCATCTACAAATCCGCCAACACGGGCACCACCGTCACGCTGCCCCTTACCGGTGACGATGTGTACTACCAGCGGGGCGGCTTTGCCAAGGTGATGCCTCACTTCCACGAAAAACACCGCAGCGTTGAAAATTTTGTAGGTGCAAAGCCTATCACGCTGGGGCGTGACGTGGGCAAGTGATGCGGCAGTGATCTGTCGGCTGAACCGGTCATTGTTCCCAGACACCCCTTGCGTGGAAGCTCCTGCGCAAGGGGTGTTTTTCGGATGCAGCGGCGGCGCGGGACCATCTTTGCACACCCGGCAGTTCCGGACGCAAAAATGGTTCACGGCAGCTTGACATTGCTGCCGTGAATATGGTATTTTTGTACCAACAAATCCAAGTAAAGGAACCTGCGTACAGATGAACATTTACGACGTTTCCAGAGAGGCAAATGTATCTGCTGCCACGGTATCCAGAGTGATCAACGGAAGCAGCAAGGTCAGCCCCGCTACCCGCAAAAAAGTGCTGGATGTGATCCATAAAAGCGGATATATCCCAAACGCCTTCGCACAGGGGCTCAGCCATGATACCATGCGTACTGTGGGCATCCTGTGCGTGGACCCCTCCGACCCGAATGCCTGCGGCAATTTTTCCATGGGGATCGGTTATGTACAGCGGGAGCTGCGCGGCTTTGATTATGATACCGTCATCTATTGCGTGGGCTACGATATGGAGGATAAGGCAAGCTGCCTGCAGACCATGTGCGACCGCCGCGTGGATGCCATTGTGGTGCTGGGTTCTTTCTTTGTGGAAGGCGACCCGGAAAAGAATGCCTGTATCATCAAGGCTGCTCAGCAGGTACCGGTTTTTCTGGTCAATGGCTACATTGATGCGCCCAACGTATACTCCTTCCGCTGCGGTGACCGCAAGGGCGCGTTTCAGGCGGTGAACCAGATGGCAAAGAGCGGTGCCAAAGACATCCTGTTTCTGCACCACAACATGACCGGCAGTGTGCGCAGCAAGCTGGAGGGCTATCAGGAGGCTCTGCACCAGAACGGGCTTACCGTGCGGCAGGAGTACATCTGCTCCTGTTCGCTGGATATTCAGGAAAGTGCTGCCGAGGTCGAGCGACTGGCCGAAGCAGGGCTGAAGTTCGACGGTGTAATTGCCACCGAGGACAGCATTGCGGTGGGTGTACTCAAGTATGCCCAGCGGCACGGCATTGCAGTGCCGGACGATCTGTGTGTGATCGGTTTTGGCAACACGAACCTTACGGAAAGTTGCACCCCAGAGCTGAGTTCCGTGGACAACAGTGTGGAGGCAGCCTGTGTGGCCGCAGTTTCCATGCTGATCCACAAACTCAAAAATCACCGTATTCCCTCGGAGCTCACTGTCTCCTCGGCGGTGGTGTACCGCAAAACCACCCGGTAAGAAGATGCCCTTCCTATCATCGTTGGCATGGCTTTGCAGCCAATCAGCCACTGTATCCACTGTAATTTTGGCAGGCCCGTCCGGCGGACAGCCATAAGCACCGGCAGAGACAGCCGGAGAAGCAATGCGGTGGATGCGGTGGCTTTTTGCCAGTTTCGGCGAATCGCGGCAGCAGCATGTCAACTGCCCGGCATCCTCCGGGGCACCGGATCCCAACGTTTTGGACGGAGTCCTGCACATCCATGCCAAACCCGAAAATGATGCCGATACCGGCAAACGCCGGGTTGCACCCCCGCAGGCGGTCGCTCACCGCCCAAAAAAGCTTGAAAGCACGGTTCAGAACTTGAAAAACTGCTGTTTTTCGGGGGGGATCGTGCGTTTATTTTTTTCTTTGGTTTGTGCTACCCTACCTGGCCGGAGCAGGCCCTGCGGGCCAACATCCACTGCCAGATCTCGCTGGCACTCAACCGCATCTACACCGAGTGGTACCCCAGCAAAGGCTACACCTTCAACATTACCAACTCCACCAGCTACGACCAGTATTACGTTCACGGACGCACGGTGTTCGATGTGATGGTGCGCATCACCGACGACATCTTCAACACCTATATCCGCAAGACCGGCACCTTAAACCCCTACTACTCTGAATACTGCGACGGTAAATCGGTCACCTGCCCGGGTCTCAAGCAGTGGGGCACCGTGACGCTGGCCAATCAGGGCCGTAACGCCTTGCAGATCCTGAAGTATTACTACGGCAACGACATCGAGATCATCCGCACCTCGAACATCCAGTCCATCCCCCAGAGCTACCCCGGTTCGCCCATCCGGCAGGGCGACAGCGGCACAGCGGTGTTCACCCTGCAGCGCCAGCTGAACCGCATCACCAAGGACTATCCCTTCCTCGGCCTGCTGACTGTGGACGGCGTGTTCGGGGCCAGGATGGCCGCCACGGTCAGGGCGTTCCAGAAGCAGTTCAACCTGACCGCCGACGGTGCAGTTGGACGGCAGACATGGTACAAGATCAGCTATATCTATGTGTCGGTCAAGGATCTTGCGGAGCTGACCAGCGAGGGCGAGGTATCCAGCGGCACTCTCTCGGACGGCACATGGGGCGGCACCGTGCTGCGCACCGGCTCTACCGGCAGTGCTGTGGAACAGCTGCAGTTCTGGCTGAATACGCTGGCGCAGTACACTTCCTCCATCCCATCGGTCACGGTGGACGGCGTATTCGGCAGCGGCACAGCCGCAGCGGTGCGGGCCTTCCAGCGCAAATACGGCCTGACCGTGGACGGCGTGGTGGGACAAAGCACATGGACCGGGCTGTACGACCAGTTCCGCAGCATCCAGTCCGACAACGGCACCCCCAATGCCTACCCCGGCACCGCCCTGCGGGAGGGTGCAAGCGGACAGAATGTGCGGCTGGTGCAGTTCTGGCTCAAGATCGCGCGCACGGTGTACTCGAACCTGAACAACATCACGGTGGACGGCAAGTTCGGCAGTGCCACCACAGCGGCAGTCAAGCGGTTCCAGACCTACTTTGGCCTGACCAGCGACGGTGTAGTGGGCCGCACGACATGGAACAAGCTATACGAGGTGTACAACGACATCGCCAACAAGCTGCTGTCGTCCAGCCTGCGCCCCGGCGAGTACCCGGGCGTGCTGCGCAAAGGCTCTTCCGGCACAGCGGTGCGGGAGCTGCAGTTCTACCTCTACCTCATGAGCGCCTACGAGAGCAGCATCCCGGCCATTGGCATCGACGGACAGTTCGGTGCTTCCACCGAAGCTGCCGTGCGGGCCTACCAGCGCTTTGCGGGGCTGACTGTAGATGGCATCGTAGGACGTACCACATGGAACAGCCTGTACGACAATGCATCCACTCTGCGGACATCCGGGCCGGTGGTCACCCTGAAACGCCTGCCCTACCCCGGTACCCCGCTCGCAGTGGGGTCTTCCGGCAGTGCAGTGCTCTACTACAGCCTGCTTTTGCAGCGCATTGCCTACTACTTTACCAGTGTGGAGAACCCTCCCCTCTCCGACCAGTACACCGACGAGACTGCCGCCGCCACCCGCAGCGCACAGGAGCTGCTGGGCCTGCCCGAGACCGGCATTGCGGATGCCGACACATGGACAGCTGTGGAAGCGCTGAGCCTGCAGCTCGCCGCCGAAATGCCCAACCCCGACCGCAGCATCGGGCATGGCCCGGTCTACCCGGGCCGGGCCATCGGCGCGGGCAGCGTGGGGCCAGACGTGGCGCAGGTGGAGACATGGCTGAACGGGCGTTCCTGCCTGTACTGCACCGAGGGCTATGTGACCGAGAACCGCTGCTTCGGCCCGGAAGAGACTGCCGCTGTCCGGCTGGCACAGCAGCGGGCCGGGCTGCTGGTGACCGGCACCGTGGACCGCAGAACATGGGCCGCGCTGCAGGCCCAGAGCTGCCCACACTGCAGCAAGGAGGAATGAGCGATGGCACGACTTCTGATCTATGATGCCTACGAGAACAAGGTATACACCTATGCAAACCTGAATGAGAACGACCCCATGCCCTACAGCACCGGCACCACCCTGCGGGTGCGGGAATTCCGGGGTAAATCTGCCAGCCCCACCCTGTGGACCACCATTGCAGCCATGGAAGCATGGAACCTGACCCGCCGCAAGTACGGCAAGGGTATCCCGGTGGGGTATGCCTTCCGCCGCATCTGGGAGGGCGGGCACGGCACCCGCAGCCAGCACTACGCGGGCGTATCCTTCGACGTGGGCCAGAGCCTGACCCGGACCGCCCGCACGGCCATCTACAACGCAGCCCGGGGCACCGGGGCATGGGGCTATGTGGAGCCGCTGAGCCAGACCCCCACATGGGTGCACATGGACCGCCGCTACGGCACGCCCGCCTGCAGCGGCACCACCGCCGGGTATCCTACCCTGAGGCGGGGAAGCCGTGGCTGCTATGTGATGATTCTGCAGGACGCGCTTTCCACGCTGGGCTACCAGACCGGGAGCCGCATCGACGGCATCTTTGGTGCCCGGACGGAGGAAGCGCTGAAAGGCTTCCAGCGGCGCACGAGCCTGCGTGTGGACGGTGTGTGCGGCTGCAACAGCTGGAAAAAAATCAGCACCGCCGTCATCGGCGTGGGACGGACAAAAACGACGATCGATTAGCAGAAACTCCCCCAATCACCTTCGGTGCCAGCCCCCTCGGAGATGGGGCCTTTGGCAAAACCGCAAGCTTTTCCTCTTCGCCAGAGGCTCCCTCATTGAGGGAGCTGGCAAACCCAAAGGGTTTGACTGAAGGAGTTCCCCCGTGAAACATCCTTCGCTTCCCATCACCGAAAGTTGAAACTTTCTCCCCCATCTGCCCTTTTCGTTGCGCAGGCAGGCAAAACGTGCTAAAATGGCTCTATTATTAAAATGGTTCATGTTGAAAACAAGAGGATTTGAGGGGTATTGTATCATGGAATTTTCCAAACGACTGGACTTGTTCGGCGACGAGATCTTCGCCGCACTGAACGAACGCAAGGTAGCTCTGGAAGCACAGGGCCGCACCATTTATAATCTGAGCGTCGGCACGCCGGACTTTGCGCCCGCCGAGCACATCCGCAAGGCCATGATGGATGCCGCTGCCGACCCGCAGAATTGGAAGTACAGCCTGCGCGACCTACCTGAGCTGCTGGATGCCGTGTGCGGCTACTACAAACGCCGCTTTCATGTGGAGATCACCCCGGATCAGGTGGCCAGCTGTGCGGGCAGTCAGGAGGGCGTGGGCCACATTGGTATGGTGCTGTGCGACGAGGGCGACACCGTGCTGCTGCCCACTCCCTGCTACCCGGTGTTCATCGCGGGCAGTCTGCTGGGCGGCGCAAAGCCGTGGTATTACCCGCTGACCAAGGAGCACGGCTTCCTGCCTTATGTGAAGGACATCCCGGAGGATGTGGCCCGCAAGGCAAAGTATATGATCGTCTCCCTGCCCGCAAACCCGGTGGGCAGCGTCGGCTCCCCGGAGCTGTACGCCGAGCTGGTGGCCTTTGCCAAAAAGTATGACATTCTCATCATCCACGACAACGCCTACAGC
Organism: Faecalibacterium sp. BIOML-A1; assembly: GCF_009679715.1. NCBI lineage: Bacteria > Bacillati > Bacillota > Clostridia > Eubacteriales > Oscillospiraceae > Faecalibacterium > Faecalibacterium sp. BIOML-A1. The sequence continues at coordinate 164,536 of NZ_WKZJ01000001.1, read as the reverse complement.
GACATTATCTTTGACGGGGCCGTGGGCAACAGCTTCTTCAATACGCCGGGTGCCATGGATGTGGGCGTGGAGTTCTTCAGCCTGTCCAAAAGCTTCAACGTCACCGGTGCACGCATCAGCTTTCTTGTGGGCCGGAGGGACGTGGTAGCCGCCTTTAAAAAGCTGCGCGGCCAGATCGATTTCGGCATGTTCCTGCCGGTGCAGAAAGCCGCCATCGCCGCCCTGACCGGCCCGCTGGACATGGTAAAAACGCAGTGCGGCCTGTACCAGCAGCGCCGCGACGCTCTGTGCGGCGGCCTGCGTTCCATTGGCTGGAATGTGCCGGACAGTCACGGCAGCATGTTCGTGTGGGCACCCATCCCGGCAAAGTACGCAAAGAGCATGGACTTCTGTCTTGACCTTGTGGAAAAGAGCGGTGTGCTGTGCACGCCGGGTTCCAGCTTTGGCCCGCTGGGCGAAGGCTACGTACGCTTTGCCCTCACCCTGCCGCCGGAGCGCATTGCCGAGGCGGTGCAGTCCATCAAGGCAAGCGGTATCCTGAACTAAAAAAACGGGAACGTCCATGCGGCGTTCCCGTTTTTTTTATGCGTTCACAATATTCTCTCCCGCGCCATCCAGCCATGTGCGCAGGTTGTTGGCAGTAATATCCATCAGCCGCTGCAGGGCTTCGTTGGTGGCCCACGCGATGTGCGGTGTCAGCAGGGCATTCGGCAGGCCGCGCAAAGGGCTTGCCTGCGGCAGCGGTTCAGTGCCAAAGGCATCGGCACCGTAAAAGCCAAGCTTCCCGTTTTTCAGCGCATCGGCCACGGCCTGCTCGTCCACCAGCGCACCGCGGGCGGTGTTCAGCAAGATCATGCCGGGCTTTGCCTTGGCAAGGGTGGCCGCGTTGATCAGCCCCTGTGTTGCAGGTGTTGCCGGACAGTGCAGGCTGAGCACATCGCTGCGGGCAAGCAGGGTGTCAAGATCCACGAATTCCACACCGTCGGCTTCGTACTCCGGCCGAACGGTACGGGTGCACACCAACACCTCCATGCCAAAGGCCTTGGCAATGCGGGCGGTCTGTCGGCCAATGCTGCCGTAGCCATAGATGCCAAAGGTCTTGCCCAGCAGTTCCACCTGCGGCAGCAGACCGTAGGCCGCAGGCTCCTCGGTGCGCCAATGGCCGTCCTGCACAAGGCGATGGTAACGGTCGGCGCACTGGCAGATGGCCAGCAGCAGGCTGAAGGTCATCTGTGCCACACTGTAAGTAGAATAGCCCGGCACGTTGGCTACCGGCACGCCATGGCGGCGGCAGGCCTTCAGATCAAGGTTATCCGTGCCGGTGGCAATGATGCCCACCCACCTGAGCTTCGGGCACTGGGCCAGAACGGCTTCGTCGATGAGGCACTTATTCAGGAACACGATCTCCGCATCCCCGATGCGCGGCACCACCTCTTCCTGCGCGGTGCGCCCATAGCGGGTGATGTCCGGCACAAGCGCCTTCACACCCGACCAGTCCAGATCTCCCTGCTGTATGGCATAATCTTCCAGAACCACTGCTTTCATTTCAACTTCCTCACTTTCACATCATACGGGATACAGTGCCAGCACGGTGCCCTGCGGGCTTTCGTGGCTTTCCAGCGCGGCATAGCCTCGAGCCAGCAGGATGGCAATGTGCACCCGGTCGGCCAGTGGGAGCCATACCGGCGGCACATTCTGCGCAAGGCACCCGGCCTGCAGCAGGAAACACGGTGCCAGACTGTCCAGCGGACGGATAGCCCGCAAAGCAAACCCCTGACGCAGATACAGCGGGATCAGCTCTTCTGCCGCACATTCCACCACGGCCCACCGTGCCCGCTGCCGGGCAAGAAACTCCTGCCGGGCAGCAGCCGCAGCCAGCAGCGGTGCAAGGGTCTCGGCGGCATGGCCGTCCGGCCCGGCTGCCGGGGTCAAAAAATATCCGCCTGACGTGCGGTTCCAGCCCAGAAAGCGGCGCAGCGCAGCCGCCGCTGCCACATCGGCATCCATGGGCAGCAGGATGCACCCAGCTCCCGGCACACCGCGTGTACTGTACATGCCCCACACCTCGCCTACCGTCAGCATCCGCAGCACCTCGCTGCGCGGACGGTACACACTGCTCACTTCGCTCTGCGCCAGCTGGCAGAATTCCTCCGCCGAAAGCCGCCTTACCTGCCGCGTGCGCGGCGGGTCACAAACCTGGATCATTTGGTTTCCCCCATTCTTTTTCAGTATGCATCCAGCATACCGGACCGGGGGCGAGAATCGGCGCGAAACAGGGCCGCTCTTTTTGTTTTACAGATCCAGCGTTACATCCTCGCTCAGCACCTGACCAATGGGCTTTGCAATGCACAGGTCGGCTTCCGCATCTGCCCCGGTGGGCTGCATATTGATGACCACCAGATGGTCGCCCCGGAAGTACCGGATCAGTCCTGCCGCCGGGTACACCACAAGGCTTGTGCCGCCGATGATCAGGGTATCCGCATGGCGGATGGCGTTCACCGCGCCGGACAGCACCTCCTCGTCCAGCCCTTCTTCATACAGCACCACATCCGGCTTGACGATGCCGCCGCACTCGGTGCAGCGGGGCACACCGGTGCTGTTGGCAATGAAATCCACATCGTAGAACTTACCGCAGCGGGTGCAGTAGTTGCGCAGGGTGCTGCCGTGCAGCTCGTACACCGTGCGGCTGCCCGCCGCCTGATGCAGGCCGTCGATGTTCTGGGTGACGACCGCTTTCAGCCTGCCCTCCCGTTCCAGCTTTGCCAGCCGCAGGTGGGCCGCGTTGGGCTTTGCCCCCTTCACGATGAGCTTATCGCGGTAAAAACGGTAAAACTCCTCCGGGTTCTCCTCCCAGAAAGTGTGACTCAGGATGGTTTCCGGCGGGTAGGCGTACTTCTGATGATAAAGTCCGTCCACACTGCGGAAGTCCGGGATACCGCTCTCGGTGGAAACGCCCGCCCCGCCAAAGAACACGATGCTGCTGCTTTTGGCAATGATCTCTTCCAATGCCTGTACCATAACAAAAAACGCCCCTTTCGCCGGATGTACATTTGTGTTAAGATAGCTTCAGTATAACACAAACTCACAGGAAAGGAAGCGCAACTTTTGAACGTCTGGTATGTGAACAGCATTCTGGGGACCTTCCGGCTGGAAGAGGAAAACGATGCCATCTGCGGGCTGACCCTCTGCCCGGACGGGGTGCCGGAACTGGAACCGCTGCCCCGCAAGGTGTGCGAGACACCGCTTTTACAGGAAGCCGAGGAGCAGCTGAACGAATATTTTGCCGGGGCGCGCAGGGAATTCGATCTGCCGCTGGCCCCCAAGGGCACCCCCTTCCAGAAGGCCGTCTGGGCCGAGATGAACAAGATCCCCTACGGTGAGACCCGCACCTACGGCCAGCTGGCCGCCGCTGTTGGCAAACCCAAGGCCAGCCGTGCCGTGGGCGGTGCCTGCCACTGCAACCCCATCGCCATCCTTCAGCCCTGCCACCGGGTGGTGGGCAGCACCGGCAAGCTCACCGGCTACGCCTATGGCGTGGAGATGAAGCAATATTTGCTGGAGTTGGAACAGCAGGAGTAATTTTATGATCGGAATGCCCTCCGCGTTCGCTCTGGGCATTTTCAGCGGAAAATTTATTTTATATTTGTGTTTCAGAAAAGCCTGCGGGCTTTTCTGAAACACTTTTTCACCGTAGGGTCGCTGTGGGAAACTGCATCATACACAAAAGAGCCATTGCACATCCATTTTGTGCAACGGCTCTTTATTTTTCACTCCGTTTTACTGTGCACTGTAAATGCTGCCCATCGTCCAGGAATTATCCGCGCTGTACTTGGCGTGGTTGCGCAGGTAGGTGACCCACGCGCCGTAGCCGTTGCCTGCAGAGAGATGCACGCCATCCGGCGCTGCAAGCATCTCCTTCAGGTTGCCCTCGCCGTCGGCAAGGGTCTCCCACAGGTCAAGGTAAACGCATCCCTTGCTGGCGGCCAGCTGAGCCAGCTGCTCGTTCACACCGCGCAGCACATCCGATGCAAGGCCGGGCTTTTCAGCAGCTGCCGAGGCTCGCACCGGCGGGATAGACTGCACGTAGATCACGCAGTCCTCGCCCAAAGCCTCGCGCAGCATATCCAGCATCTGGCCATAGTAGGCAAGGAAGCGGTCCGAAGCGCCCAGCGTGGTGAGGGTGTTAGTGCCCAGCAGGATATACAGCTTCTTGGGCCGGGCAGCGGCCAGCACATCCAGCGCTACCTCCTGCCCGCGGGTGGGGCTTTTGACTGCGCTGCGGTTCACAATGGCATCCGGGCCAACGCCGGTATAGCCGCAGATGAGTGCCCCGTCCAGATTGATCTGGTAATCCGAGAAGCCCACCGTCAGACTGTCGCCCAGAAAGGCTGCGTCCGCAAAGTAGCTCAGGTCCACCTGCCCGCAGCTGGGCTGGCGGATGACGCTGGCATCATAGGCTTTGACGGTGTAGGCCCCAGCGCTCTGCTTTGCAGGGCCAAAGTTCTCCAGTGTGACGGCCTGCCCACCGGTGCTGTCATCCTGTGCAGCACTGCTGCTATCCGCTTCGCCCTGCATGGGCAGCGGTGCCAGAATGTTCTCGGCAATGCCGCTGGCGTTGGTGGACGGGGTATCGTCCGCGCCCTCTGCGCCCTTTTCCAGAATGGCCGTGATGGCGTAGGATACCAGCAAAATGGCGACCACTGCGCCCAGAAAGCGCAGCTTGCCGCTGACTGTACCGCGCCGTGCTCGGCGCGGCGCAGAATGATACTCGTGTGAAATGCCCATGGTTTTTCCAACTTTCTCCATTTTTCCCGCACAGAAGGGGGTTTTATCCGCCCGGGGCTGTGCGTTTTTTATTTTATCATAATTTTTTTGCCTGTGCAACCAATTAGGTCTTGCATACAACAGGCAAAACAGGTACAATAAGGATGTGGTAATTTTGCACATTTTACAAAAAGGGTGTGCACATGCCGCAAACTTTTTTGTATCACTTGCAGCATCCGGTTTGTTTGCCGCACGGTCTGCGGGCAGTGCAGGGCCTTTAGACCAAACCCCACTCTGGCGGCGCGGAAGCCGGAACCTGCAGCGATGTACAAATGATAAGAATGAAATTTGCAAAAGGAGGTACTCATGGCCAAGAATGTGATCATTGGTCAGAGCGGCGGTCCTACCGCCGTGATCAACTCCAGTCTGGCAGGCGTGTACAAAGCCGCCTGCAGCCTGGGTGCAGACAAGGTGTACGGTATGAAATACGGCATCGAAGGTCTGCTCAAGGAAGAAATGCTGGAGCTGAACGTCCTGCTGGACGACCGCATGAGCATTGAACTGCTCAAGCGCACGCCTTCCAGCTACCTTGGCAGCTGCCGTTACAAGCTGCCGGACCCGGATGTGGACTCCACACCCTTCATCAAACTGTTCACCCTGTTTGACAAGTACGACATCTGCGCGGTGTTCTACATTGGCGGTAACGACTCCATGGACACCATCGCAAAGCTTTCCCGCTACGGTGAGCGCGTGGGCAGCAGCGTGCGGTTCATCGGTGTGCCCAAAACCATCGACAACGACCTGTGCCTGACCGACCACACCCCCGGCTACGGCTCTGCCGCCAAGTACATTGCCACTATTTTAAAGGAAGTCATCCGGGATTCCTCCGTGTATGACATCCGCAGCGTGACCGTGGCCGAGATCATGGGCCGACATGCGGGCTGGCTTGCCGGTGCGGCCTGCCTTGCGGGCGGCGACGACTGCGAAGGCCCGGATCTGATCCTGCTGCCGGAGGTGCCCTTCGATCAGGACAAGTTCCTTGCCAAGGTGGACGAGCTGCAGCGCCGCAAGTCCAATGTGATCATTGCGGCCAGCGAGGGCGTAAAGACCGCCGACGGCACCTATCTGTGCGATCTGGTGTCCACCGCAGGCCAGCTGGATGCCTTTGGCCACAAGGCCGTGCTCAGCGGCACCAGCCGTTATCTCTCCGACCTCATCCACGACAAGCTGAACTGCAAGAGCCGTGCCATCGAGTTTTCCACCCTGCAGCGCTGCGCCAGCCATCTGGCCAGCCGCACGGATGTGAACGAAGCCTACGCTGTGGGCGGTGCCGCAGCCGCCGCCGCCTTTGCGGGCGAGACCGGCCGCATGATCGCGCTCAAGCGCATTTCCGCTTATCCCTACCAGTGCATCACCGAGTCGGTGGATGTGCAGCAGGTGGCAAACCTTGAAAAGAAGGTGCCGCTGGACTGGATCAGCCCCGACGGGATGCAGGTGACTGCTGCCTTTGAGGAGTATGCCCGTCCGCTGATCCTGGACGAGGTGACCCCCGTTTACGTCAACGGCACCCCGCGCCACATCCGTCTGTAATCCCTTTTCCCGCGTCTGTTTTCGTGCATCCTGCACGTAATATTATATTGCCGAAACAGAAAAACAAAAAAGGAGAAATCATCATGGGTAAAAATGCAATCGTTGGTCAGTCTGGCGGTCCTACTTCCGTCATCAATGCAAGCCTTGCAGGCGTATTTGAAAGCTGCAAGAACCGCGGCGCAGAGATCGTTTACGGTATGTGCAATGGCGTTGCCGGTTTGCTGGAGGAGCGGGTGGTGGATCTTTCCACCGTGCTGACGGACGATCTGGACATCGAGCTGCTCAAGCGCACCCCGTCCAGCTTCCTCGGCAGCTGCCGCTACAAGCTGCCGGACTGGCATGAGGACGAGACCGTCTACAAAAAGCTGTTCGCCATTCTGGAAAAGCTGAACATCGGCTACTTCTTCTACATCGGCGGCAACGATTCCATGGACACCATCGGCAAGCTGGCCGAGTACGGCGAGCGCATCCAGAGCGACATCCGCTTTATGGGCGTGCCCAAGACCATCGACAACGACCTGATGGTCACCGACCACACCCCCGGCTACGGCTCTGCTGCCAAGTACATTGGCGTGGTGATGAAGGAGATCATCCGCGATGCCACCGTGTACGGCACCAAGTACGTCACCGTGGTGGAGATCATGGGCCGCAACGCCGGCTGGCTGACCGCTGCCGCCGCTCTGGCAAAGAGTGACGACTGCGAGGGTGTGGACATGATCTGCCTGCCCGAAGTGCCCTTCAATGTGGAACACTTCATTGAGAAGGTGCGCGTGATGCAGGAGAAGAAGCCCAGCATTGTGATCGCCGTTTCCGAAGGCGTGAAGCTGGAAGATGGCCGCTACGTCTGTGAGCTGGCCGACGATGTGCACGCAGTGGACGCCTTTGGCCACAAGGCCCTGACCGGTACCGCACGGTATCTGGCAAATGTGGTGGCCCGCAATCTGGACACCAAGACCCGCTGCATCGAGCTTTCCACCCTGCAGCGCTGCGCAGGCCATCTGACCAGCCGCACCGACATCACTGAAGCCTATCAGGTGGGCGGTGCTGCCGCCAAGGCGGCCTTTGAGGGCGTTACCGGCCAGATGGTGGCCCTGAAGCGCATCTCCAACAGCCCGTACCAGTGCACCACTGAGCTGCACCCCATCAGCGAGGTGGCAAACCTCGAAAAGAAGGTGCCGCTGAGCTGGATGAACGCCAACCACACCCAGATGACCGATGAGTTCCTGGCTTATGCCCGCCCGCTGATCCAGGCCGAGCTGACCCCGCTGTACATTGCCGGTCTGCCCCACCACATCTACATGAAGAATCAGAAGTGATCTCTCCTGCATTGATTTTTCTCAAGGCATGATGAAAGCCCGTCCGAGTTTTACGCCCGGACGGGCTTTTTGCATTTCGGTATTCTCCGCTTTAGAACATCAGACCGCTGCGCCGACTTTGGGCGCGCCGCCTGCGATCTCCTCTGCCGTCAGAGGCTTTGCCTCCACCGGGGCATTCAGGCGCTCTTTGGCCACTGCCAGCATCAGCTTGATGCGGTTTTCCTGATTGACCTTGGTGGCGCTGGGGTCGTAATCGATGGGGGTAATGTTGGCACTGGGGTACAGGGCGCGGATCTTGTTCACCATGCCCTTGCCCACGATGTGGTTGGGCAGGCAGCCGAAGGGCTGGGCACACACGATGTTGCCGTAGCCGCCCTGCACCAGCTCGATCATCTCGGCAGTCAGCAGCCAGCCCTCGCCCATCTTGGCACCCAGCGAAATGATGCCCTTGGGCTTTTCCACCAGCTCCTTGAAAGGGCCGGGGGCGTAGAAGCCTGCGTCGGCCTCAGCCTTGAGCATGGCGCGCTCGATGCTGTCCAGCCAGTTCAGGAACTGGTCAATGCCGATCTTCACCGCCAGCTTGCCGCCGTACAGGACGTGGTCCTCGCCCATGTTGAAGGCACAGTACTGCACAAAGCCCATCAGGCCCGGGAAGTTCACCTCACAGTCCTGACTTTCGAGGAACTTCTGCAGGTCGTTGTTGCCCAGCGGGCTGTACTTGACGTAAATTTCGCCAACCACGCCCACCTTGACCTTAGGCACCCGGGTAACGGGGATGGCAGCAAAGTCCTTTGCGATGAGGGGGAAGGTGTGCTTCATCTCCTTGGAGGTGTAGCCCTTGCCTGCCAGCAGCACGCGGCCCAAGCGTTCCACCCACAGGTCTACCATCTTATCGGCAGCCCCCTTCTCGTTCTCGTAAGGTGCCACCTGATTGCGCAAAGCGCACAGCATATCGCCGTAGAAGATGCAGGCCAGCGCACGGCGGGCCAGCGGCAGGGTCATCTGGAAGCCGCTGTCCTTTTCCAGACCCGAGAAGTTCAGGCTGGCCACCGGGATCTGCGGATAGCCCGCCTTGACCAGTGCCTTGCGCAGCAGATGAATGTAGTTGGAGGCACGGCAGCCACCACCGGTCTGGGTGATGAGCAGGGCGGTGTGATCCAGATCATACTTGCCGCTGTTCAGCGCATCCAGAAACTGACCGATGACCAGCAGAGCCGGGTAGCAGGTGTCGTTGTGGACGTATTTCAGGCCCAGCTGTGCCACGGCACTGCCGCAGTTGCCCAGGATCTCGCACTTGTAGCCGTCGTAACGCAGGGCGTACTCCAGCAGGCGGAACTGGGTAATGGCCATGTTGGGGATGAGGATGGTATGGGTCTTCTTCATCTCCGGGGTAAATTTGGGATAATTGTATTCCATAGGTTCCTCCTATGTTGCTTTCTTAAAAAGCTTTTTGCTCTATCTCTATTTTATTCTGCCTTTTCTGCGGCCACCTCGTCCCGCTCGTCCAGAGCAGCAAACAGACTGCGCAGGCGGATATTCACGGCACCCAGATTGGTGATCTCGTCGATCTTGAGCTGGGTGTAGAGCTTGCCGCCCTCCTGCAGAATTTCGCGGGTCTCGTCGGTGGTGATGGCATCCACGCCGCAGCCGAAGGACACCAGCTGCACCAGATCCATATCCTTCTGGGTGGTGCAGTACTTGGCGGCGGCATACAGGCGGCTGTGGTAGGTCCACTGGTTCAGCACACTGGTAGGGAACTTCTGCACCCGGTTGGAAATGCTGTCCTCGGTAACAACGGCAGCACCGTGGCGGGTGATGAGGCGGTCGATGCCGTGGTTCACCTCGGGGTCCACATGGTAGGGGCGGCCTGCCAGCACGATGATGCGCTTGCCCTGACGGCGGGCTTCATCGATGATCTCGCTGCCCTTCACGCGGATCTTTGCCATGTGGGACTCGTATTCCGCATAGGCGGCATCCGCTGCGGCCTGCACCTCTTTTTCCGAGATGCCGCCGAAGTACTTGGGCAGGATGTTCTTTGCCATCTTGTGCACAAAGTCCTTAGGGCGGTGGATGCCCACATAGTCATAGATGAACTTGGTGCCCTCCAGCTCCGGGCAGTTGCCTGCCAGAACCTCGGGGTAGTAGGCCACCACCGGGCAGTTATAGTGGTTGTCGCCCAGGCCCTCGTCCACATTGTAGGTCAGGCAGGGGTAGAAAATAGCGTCCAGCTGCATCTGGCTCAGGGCCTTGATGTGGCCGTGGCTCAGCTTTGCCGGGAAGCAGGCGGTATCGCTGGGGATAGTAGCCTGACCGGCGAGGTACAGGCCGCGGCTGGACACCGGGCTGGTGTGCACCGCAAAGCCAAGCTTTGTCCAGAAGGCCCACCAGAAGGGCAGCAGCTCGTAGAAGCCCAGACACAGCGGGATGCCGATGGAGCCGCGCTTGCCGGCCACCGGCTTATACTCGGCCAGCAGCTGCTGCTTGTAGGCGTAGAGGTTCAGGCTGTCGTCGGCACTCTTGCCGGTCACGGGCTTGTCGCAGCGGTTGCCGGAGATGTACTTGCGGCCATCCGCAAAGGTGTTGACGGTGAGCTGGCAGTGGTTGCCGCAGCCGCCGCACTTGACGCTGACCACCTTCTGCGCAAAGGCTTCCAGCTCCTGCTCGTTCATCATGGCAGAAGCAGTCTTGTGGGCCTTCTGGCTCTGGCGCAGGCCGAACAGAGCCGCACCGTAAGCGCCCATCAAGCCGGCAATGTCCGGGCGGATGACCTCCACGCCCATCTCCTTTTCAAAGGCGCGCAGCACGGCTTCATTATAAAAGGTACCGCCCTGCACCACGATCTTGCGGCCCAGCTCTTCCGGGCTGGATGCGCGGATGACCTTGTACAGTGCGTTCTTGACCACGCTGATGGACAGACCAGCCGAGATGTTCTCGATGCTTGCACCGTCCTTCTGGGCCTGCTTGACCGAGCTGTTCATGAACACGGTGCAGCGGCTGCCCAGATCCACCGGACGGTCTGCGAACAGGCCCAAGCTTGCAAATTTCTTCACGTCATAGCCCAGTGCCTGTGCAAAGGTCTGCAGAAAGCTGCCGCAGCCGGAGGAACATGCTTCGTTCAGGAAGATGTTGCTGATGGCACCATCTTCGATCTTGAAGCACTTCATATCCTGACCGCCGATGTCGATGATGAAATCCACATCCGGCATAAAGTATTTTGCAGCGGTAAAGTGCGCCACCGTTTCCACCAGACCGTAATCGCAGCGGAATGCGTTCTTCACCAGCTCTTCGCCGTAGCCGGTGGTGGTCACGCTGACCACCTGCAGGCCCGGGTGCTCCTTGTAAATTTTGAGCAGCTGTTCCCGGATGAGGGGCAGCGGGTTGCCGAGGTTCGGTTGATAGTTGGTGTAAAGGATCTGGCTCTTCTCGTCCACCACCACCAGCTTGACGGTGGTGGAGCCGGAGTCGATGCCGATATGCACCGGCCCGCACTGCGCGCTGAACGGCACACGCGGCACACTGTGGGACATGTGGCGGGCGTGGAACGCCTCATACTCCTCCTTGCTGGCGAACAGCGGTGGCTCGCTGGCGTAGGTGGCAGTGGCAGCATACTGATCCAGCGCATCGGCCACCTCAGACAGAACAAAAGCCTTGTCGGCATAGAGGGCAGCGCCCAGTGCCACATACAGCAGGCTGTTCTCCGGGCAGATGCCGGTCACGTTCAGCGCTTCGTCAAAGCTCTTGCGCAGCACGCTGCTGAAGGTGAGCGGGCCGCCCAGATACAGGATATTGCCCTTGATGGGACGGCCCTGTGCAAGGCCTGCAATGGTCTGGTTGACCACAGCCTTATAAATGCTGGCAGCAATGTCCTCGGTGCGGGCACCCTGATTGATCAGGGGCTGCACGTCGCTCTTGGCAAACACGCCGCAGCGGGACGCAATGGTGTAGGTGCGCTGTGCGTTCTCTGCTGCCTTGTTCATCTCGTCGGCACCCATTTTCAGCAGGGTGGCCATCTGGTCGATAAAGGCACCGGTGCCGCCGGCACAGCTGCCGTTCATGCGCACCTCGGTACCGTTGGTCAGAAACAGGATCTTGGCATCCTCACCGCCCAGCTCGATCACGCAGTCGGTGGCAGGCACAAAGCGCTTGACCGCCACGCGGGTGGAGAACACCTCCTGCACAAAGGGCACGCCGCAGCTGTCGGCCAGACCCATGCCCGCCGAACCGGAAATGCTCAGCAGCGCCTTCTGACCGTGCAGCTGCTCGGCATCGATGCGGCGCAGCAGCTCCTGCGCCTTTTCCAGAATATGGCTGTAATGCCGTTCGTATGTAGAATACAGCAGCGCATCATGTTCATCCAGCACCACACACTTGATGGTGGTACTGCCGATGTCAAGACCTACTCTCACGTTGTTTTTCCTCCTAAGGACAAATGCCGGAGGCAAAGCCCCCGGTGGACGGCAAAATCAATTTCTTTGCCAAAAATTAGTTTGTTAACGAATCATTTTGTCAATTCGCATACAAATGTATTATAATCCAATTTTGCGGCACAATCAATCAGCGTTCTTTATTTTACACAGAAAAAATAGTATTTTCCGCTCAAAAAGTTAAACATTTTGTGAACTTGTCGCTTTTTATGCGGCTGCGCCGGTGTCTTGGCAAAGGTTTTTAACCTTTGCCAACAAAAAAGGACTGCCGCACAGGAGCATCTCCCCCGCAGCAGTCCTTTTTCATTATTATAATGCAATCATGCAGCATGCATCACAGCTCGTCCGGGTCGCCGCGCTCCGGCATGGTACGCAGCTCCCGCACCAGCATATTGCGCAGCTGGTACTGATGCTGCTGTGCCTGTGCCGTATCGCCGCCCGTATGCAGCTCTACCGTCGGCTCCGTTATGCGGTCGGTGCACAGCGGAATGGTCACCACTGCCTGTGTGCCCTTTTCCGGTGCGCGCTCCACCCGCAGGCCCCAGCCCATACGGCGGCAGCACTCGCGGCAGAGCAGCAGGCCCAGCTTTGCGCCGCCCAGAAAGCAGCGCCGGTTCTCCAGCCATGCATCCTCGCCTGCTTCCGGCAGGCCGCAGCCATTATCCATCACCGTCAACTGCCAGAAGCTTTCGCTGCGGCGCAGCATCAGCCGCACTTTGCCGCCCGCACTGCAGGCCCGCAAGGCATTCGAAAGCAGATGCAGGCACAGCAGTTCTGCATCATTGCGGTCCGCCATGACCCGGCAGGCTGTCCAGCCGCCATAGTCCAGCGTCAGTTCCACCCCAAGCTGTGCCTGCACCATATCGGCCTGTGCGGCGACCTGCTGCAGCAGCTGGCACAGGTCCAGCGGATAGAGCCGCGGGTCTTCCTCGGTGCGCAGAAAATCCAGCAGCGACATCACTTCGTTCACAGTGCGGTCCAGCCTTGCCGACGCAGCGCTGATATCGTTCACCGCCTGCCGGGTCTGCTGGTCGGCACCCACATGCGCAAGGTGCTGGTCCAGATATTCGCAATTGCGTCCGATCAGGCCCAGTGCATGGAAGCATGCCTGTTCCACATCCTTCTGCGGGATCGCCTGCGCGGTCAGTGCACCCGCCTCGTTCTGCCGCATCTGCTCCATACCCTTGCGCCTCCTGTGTTTTATGCTCAGTCGTCCTTCTGACGCTGAAGATAATTCTTGACAGTGTAGATCAGTTTACCAGTGGTAGGTTTCTCGTCCGCAAATCCGCTTTCGTCCTTGAAGCGCAGCCACTTGGCCGAGGGCTTTGCTTCCAGCTGGTCGATCATACGCCGGATGCCGCTGTCCACAGCAGAGACCGACACATCGTACTGCTCGCTCACCGCCTGCAGGATCTCCTTGCGGATGGCCAGCTTCTGGCTGGTGCCGTACACCACGCCCACCGCACAGGAAAGATAGTTGCAGTTCACGTCCGGCAGCTGGATGCCCCAGCCCTCGTACAGTTCCTGACACTTGCGTTCCATGCGCTGGCTCTGCCGTCCCGGCAGGCGGTACAGCTCCCACAGCAGGTTCTTCAGTTCGGCATGGCCCACATAGCAGAATCCATCGCCCGATTCCAGACAAATGGCACTCGTATTCTGCCGCCTGCCCTCATCAAACAGAACAACATTCGGTTTGGGATCCATGCTGCGGATATTCATTAAAAACTCCAGCCCGCTCATATCTTCCAGCTGGCTGCAGAGGATCACAACATCAAACTGACGGCCCTGACGCAGCTGTTCCAGCAGACGGCCGCCGTTCTGGAAGCAGGTGCACTCCAACGCAGGGCTTTGCTCCTGCAGGTAGTTCTTTTCCACCCGCAGCTCCTTGCGGTCGTAGCTTCCAAGGGCGATCTGCAGCGTTTTTGCTGTGTGCTCACTCTCCACGCAACGCGCCGCCTTTCTGCCTGAGCTGTTCTGTATCGGTCAGTTCTTCTACCACATCCTGCCAGATCTCCGGCTGGACGCCATTCTCACACAGATAGCGCAGGATCCGGTAGCAGAACTCTGGTGCAGCTGCAATGTAGCAGCTTTGCATGTACTGCCGGTTCCCGGTACGGCAAAGCGTCAGGCAGCAGCCGTTTTCGTTGCCTGTATCCATTGAGTATACCAGCGTATATGCTTTCTGCAACCCGTCGATTGCCGAAAACTGACGGATCATAGGTGAAAATGTACGTTCCATAATTTTTCCTCCCTTGCTACAAGGTTCTGCGACGTTTTCAAGGCATTCCTTGTTTTTCTTATCTTATTTTAAAGAGCAGAGAGGGCTGGTTCAATCCTGAAAAAGCGTCTAAAAACATCAAAATCACATTCGTTGCATTTTTTTGTCGTGTTTTTCTGCGCCGCGACACATTTTATTTTGTGCTTGCGGTTCATCGCAGATTTTTTGCGTCGTATTGGCAGTGTAATTCTGCTTTCGCGATGCTTTTCTGTTTTATCAGGATCTTCCGCTATTAAAATAGCACGACGGCGACGCAAATTCAACCTCCACGTCAATTTTTCCTTTATTTTCCTGTTTTTCTGCCTCAAAAGCCAAAAATACCGGTCCGGTCAAAATTTATGTTGAAATATACACAGTTTTTTCATATTGTTTCGGTAAAATAGAAGTGTATAACGCCTTGCTGCGGGTCCTGTATCCGGGCAGTTTATTATAATGTACAGCGGCAGCGTTCCTGCGAGGATGCGCCGGAAAGGCTCACACATGCTCCAACTCAACCACATCAAGAAAGAATACAAAACCGGCGATCTGGTGCAGAAAGCACTGGATGATGTCAGCCTGAACCTGCGGGACAACGAATTCGTCGCCATTCTCGGCCCCAGCGGTTCCGGTAAGACCACCCTGCTGAACGTCATTGGCGGTCTGGACCGCTACGACAGCGGTGATCTGATCATCAACGGCATCTCCACCAAAAAATATACCGACCGCGACTGGGACTCTTACCGCAACCACACCATTGGCTTTGTGTTCCAGAGCTATAACCTCATCCCGCACCAGACAGTGCTTTCCAATGTGGAGCTGGCGCTGACCATCTCCGGCATTTCCGGTGCCGAGCGCCGCAGCCGGGCCACCAAGGCGCTGGAGCAGGTAGGTCTGGGCGACCAGCTGCACAAGCACCCCAGCGAAATGTCCGGCGGCCAGATGCAGCGTGTGGCCATCGCCCGCGCACTGGTCAATAACCCCGACATCCTGCTGGCCGACGAGCCGACCGGCGCACTGGACAGCGACACCAGCATTCAGGTGATGGAGCTGCTGAAGGAGGTGGCCAAAGACCGCCTTGTGGTCAT
The DNA here is from genome assembly GCF_009679715.1 of Faecalibacterium sp. BIOML-A1. Classification (NCBI taxonomy): domain Bacteria; kingdom Bacillati; phylum Bacillota; class Clostridia; order Eubacteriales; family Oscillospiraceae; genus Faecalibacterium; species Faecalibacterium sp. BIOML-A1. Next base: position 149,100 of record NZ_WKZJ01000001.1, on the reverse strand, counting down.
GGTCACCCATAACCCGGAGCTTGCAGAGCAGTATGCTACCCGCATCGTCCGCCTGCGGGACGGCGTGATCCAATCGGACACCGCACCGTTTGCGCCGGATGATTCCGCTCAGGTGCCGCCGGTGCACAAAAATCTGGGCCGTTCTTCCATGTCGCCGCTCACCGCTCTCGCGCTGAGCTTCAACAACCTGCTCACCAAAAAGACCCGCACCCTGCTCACCGCATTTGCGGGTTCCATCGGCATCATCGGCATTGCGCTCATCCTTTCGCTCTCGGCCGGTGTGAGCAATTATATCCAGGAGATGGAACGCTCCACCCTTTCGGAATATCCGCTGCAGATCTCGACCACCGGCGTAGACCTTGCCGCCCTGCTGGACCCGGGAAGCTACACCAGCGCCGTTGCCAACAACACCAATGTGGGTGCCACCAGCGCTTCTTCCACCCCGGAGGGCATGGTCACGGTGCGTGAACTGCTGAGCCAGCTGACCGAGGATAATTCCTCCGTCAATGACCTTGCCTCCCTGAAAAAATATCTGGACAGCGACGAGTGCACCATCTCGGAGGATGCTGCTTCCATCGAGTATTCCTACGGCATCGCACCGCTGATCTACCGCCAGAACAAGGACGGCACCGTGCGCCAGATCTTCCCGGACAGCAGCCTTTCTGCGCTGAACAACACCACCTCTGCCGCCGGCATCGTCTCTTCCATGACCAATCAGAGCGTGTTTACCGAGATGGCCGAAGAGCCTTCGCTGTACGAAGATCAGTACGATGTCAAGGCAGGCCGCTGGCCGGAAAGCTACAACGAGGCCGTTCTTGTGCTGAATTCGGATGGCAGCATCAGCGATTACGCTCTTTATATTCTGGGCATTGAGGACGACAGCGTGATGATGCGTTTTCTGCAGGAGTACGCAAAAAACAAGAACACACAGGCTCCCACCGGCTACGGCACCTACCCCTACGATACCTTTGTGGGCCTGAAATATAAGATCGTTACCAGCTCGGACTATTACGTTTATGACGAAGAACGCCAAATCTGGCGCAACCGCTCCGACGATGAAGCGTATGTGGAGCAGCTTGTGGAAAACAGTCCGGATCTGACCATCGTGGGCGTGGTGCAGCCCCGCGCAGATGCCAGCTCCACCATTCTGCCCATAGGCGTTGCCTATACCCATGCACTCACCTACTACGCCATCGACCATGCAGCCGAAAGTGAAGTGGTAAAGCAGCAGCTTGCCGACCCGGAAGTGAACGTGCTGACCGGCGAGCGCTTTGATGCCGACCAGCGCGAAACCGATCTTGACATTTCTTCCCTGTTCTCGGTGGATACCGATATGCTGAAGGATGCCTTCCAGTTCGATGCAAGCAAGCTGCAGTTCGACCTGAGCGGTGCATTTGATCTGCAGGATGGCAGCTTTGACTTTTCCTCCATCCTTGATCCGTCCGCATTCCAGCTGGATCTGAGCGATCTGGACCTGAGCGACATCGACATGAGCGATGTGGAGCTTCCGGACATGGACGCGCTGGATCTGAGCCAGTTGTTTGCCGATATGGACCTGTCCGTCTCGGAGGATGCGCTGCAGAGCCTGATGAAGAAGATCATGAATGGCTATAAGCGCTATATCATCGGCAACGGCATCTTGAATCTGGATAAGATTGGTTTCTCTTCCTATATGGAGAGCGACCAGTTCAAACAGCTTCTGTCCGAATCCATGGGCGACCTGCTGGACACCACCGGCCTGCAGGAGCAGTTCACCGCTTCGCTGCAGCAGAACCTGCAGGGCATCATGACGAGCTATCTGCAAAGCTACTCGGAACAGCTGAGCCAGAAGCTGGGCGAAGCTCTGCAGACCAAACTCACCGCTGCCATTCAGACCCAGATGAGCACCGTGATGCAGCAGCTGATGACCCAGCTGACCACTCAGTTCAGCCAGCAGATCCAGTCCGCCATCCAGAACAACATCGCTCAGCTCAGCAGTCAGGTGGAAGATGCCCTGAAGATCGACCCCACTGTGTTCCAGAGTGCCGTGCAGGTGAACATGAGCACCGACGACCTTGTGGATCTGGTCAAGATGAACCTGCAGTCCAGCACCACCTCCTACGGCAGTGTTCTTGGTTCACTGGGCTATTCGGATTATGCCAAGCCCGGCAGCATCTGGATCTACCCCAAGAGCTTTGAGGCTAAGAACCGCATCGTGGACAGCCTGAACGCCTACAACGCCGCCATGCGTGCGCAGGGCGAAGAGGACAAGGTGATTGTATTCTCGGATACGGTCGGCACCCTGATGAGCGCCGTGACCAAGATCGTGGATATGGTCAGCAATGTGCTGGTGGCCTTTGTTGCCATCTCGCTGGCGGTTTCTTCCATCATGATTGGTGTCATCACCTATATCAGCGTGCTGGAACGCCGCAAGGAGATCGGTATTCTGCGTGCCATCGGTGCATCCAAGCACAATGTCTCCGAGGTGTTCAATGCCGAGACCTTCATTATCGGAATGTGCTCCGGCGTGATCGGCGTGGGCCTGTGCCTGCTGCTGCTGATCCCTGGCAACATGCTCATCCACTCCATTGCAGGAACCACCAGCGTCACCGCTGTGCTGCCGCCCAAGGCTGCACTGGTCCTGATCGTTCTGGCTACCCTGCTCACGATCCTTGGCGGTCTGATTCCCGCCCGCAGCGCAGCCAAGTGCAACCCCGTCACCGCCCTGCGTTCTGAGTAATTTTCTTTCTCGACAAGCAAAAGGAGTCGCTGCATCACGCAGCGGCTCCTTTTTTGATGTCCGGTGCTTTATCTCAATTTCTCGTGTAATTCCTCATGCAGTTCCTCGCGCTCTTCCTTCAGTTCCTGCTTGAGAGTCCGGTCGATCTCCCGTGTCTCCTGCCGGATCTCAGCCAGATCCTTTTCGATCGCAGGGTTTTCTTCGATTTCTTCCCGAATGAACATGAGCGCAAAGCTTACCAGCAGCAGCCCGCAGGAGATCCAGATGGTCTTTCCTGCCAGCCGCGCTGCGCCCATGCTTCCAATACCGGCACCCACCGCGAACAACAGAATGATGCCAAAATAACGCATCATCCGATCCTTAACTTTCGGTTCATGGGTCTTGCTCCAGATGCAGAATGCTTCCACACCGCTGCGCAGGTCACCAATGCACATGGTGCTGGCAAATGCATAGCCGTTCACCTTGCGGAACGCCTGCACCTGCATTGCGCAGGAGAAGGAAACGATGGCGTTTGCCAGCAGATTCTGCTCCTGCGGTAAAAAACCTACAATGAACAGCAGAAGCACTTCGCCCAGCACCACCAGCTGCCGCCAGTGAAGCCGCTGCATGTTGCAAAAGCTCTCCCGCATCTTTTCTGCCACCAGTACGCCCAGCGCAAAAGCACACAGAGGAACCAGATAGTGCAGCACCCGATCCCACTGACCATCCATGATGTTGGAACTCAGCAGCACGATGTTGCCGGTCTGTGCATTTGCAAACACCTTACCGCGAAACAGATACGTATAGGCATCCTGCAGCCCGCCCGAAAGCGAAAGGAACACCGCCGTCAGGAAGGACTCTGACATCTGCCCATGATGTTTTGTTTTCATATTACCTTTTCCCCTCTTTTCGTACCCTATTATAATATATTTTTACAGCTTGGTCCATATCAGTTTTACATATCCGGCATGTGTATCCTTGCGCTCTGCCAGCGCCAAAAATACAGCCCGCACTTTGCATTCCCTCACAGGTTGTGTTAGAATAAGAAAAAAGCTTTTCCAAAGGAGAACTTCCTTATGCCGAATATTGTCGAGATCACAGACCTTTCCGCACCGGAGCTGGCTGTCTATGCCCGCCTGACGCAGGCGCAGCTGCGCAATCGTCTGGAACCGGAAAAAGGCATCTTTATTGCCGAAAGCCCCAAGGTGATCGCCCGCGCGCTGGATGCCGGATACACACCGCTCTCCCTGCTCATGGAGCGCAAACAGATTACCGGCCCGGCTGCCGATATCCTGACCCGTTGCGGGGATGCCCCGGTGTACACAGCCGACCGCGAGACCCTTGCCAGCCTGACCGGCTTCGAGCTGACCCGCGGCGTGCTGTGCGCCTTCCGCCGCCCGCTGCCGCGCAGCGTGGAAGAGGTCTGCCGCAATGCCCGCCGGGTGGCCGTTCTGGAGGGCATTGTGGACTCCACCAATGTGGGAGCGATCTTCCGCAGCGCCGCTGCACTGAACATGGATGCCGTGCTCGTTACTCCTTCCTGCTGCGACCCGCTGTGCCGCCGTGCCGTGCGTGTGAGCATGGGCACCGTGTTTCAGGTGCCCTGGGCGCAGATCGGCACCTGCCCTGCCGACTGGCCGGAAAACGGCATTGCTCAGCTGCACAGTCTTGGCTTCAAGACTGCTGCCATGGCTCTGAGCGACCGTTCCGTAAGCATTGACGACAGCGCTCTTTCCGCCGAGCCGAAGCTCGCCATCGTGCTGGGCACAGAGGGTGACGGCCTTGCCCACAGCACCATTGCCGCCTGTGACTACACCGTAAAAATCCCTATGTCCCACGGTGTGGATTCCCTGAACGTTGCCGCTGCCAGCGCTGTTGCTTTCTGGCAGCTAGGCAACCGCTGAGCGATGCTTTTTGGCCCTGCCCAAAATACTTGACAAATTTCCCGAACAGAGTTACACTTACAGGGTCATCACATGGGCCTATAGCTCAGTTGGGAGAGCGTTCGGTTCGCATCCGAGAGGTCAAGGGTTCGAATCCCTCTAGGTCCATAAAAAACAAAACGTCCTGCCGTATCTCGGCAGGGCGTTTTTCGCTAGTTTTCCGTTTCAACGCACTGTCTTAGAACATCACAGAACGCCATATCATCATCTACAGCAGCGATTGCAGCGTTGATCAAAGTCTCTCGATCAGTGTTGCCCCAGTTAATATGTAGACCATATTCCAACGCCATGCAGCGAATCAATTCACGGGTGCTACGGCCATTTCCCTCACGGAATGGATGGATGATGTTCAGTTCGGCCATCGTCTGCGACAGATTTTGAATCTGCTTTTCTTTATCCTGTTCGGCAAGCAGCTTCTTGGAGTGAATGGTTTTGAACACCCGCTTCTAATTCTCGGTCAATCAGGTCTGGCGGGTAGAACATCGTGTCGCCCTTGCTGATTTGCTCCTTGCGGATGTGCCCTGCAAACGGGTACACATCTTCAAAAAGGAAGCGGTGAATCCGAAATAGGTGAGTTTTGGTAAAACGTCCCTTGATTGGCTCCTGTAACAGAGCCATCTGTTTTACAGCCGTAAATTCTTCTTCGGCCTGTTTGAGTTCGGCTTTATCATGAATGTTCAACTTGTTGATCAGAACATCCGTATCCGGGTAGCAGTACATGGACTGCACTGTGGTGTAGACATCATACTTTGAGAACATAATCAGCCCTTCTTCGCGTACTTTGCGCGCAGTTCATTCACGACCTGCTGATAGCTGGCTTGACCGCTGCCAATGCGGTCAAGGTTGCTGCGTGTATCTTTGCTGATGGTCATGCCCTCAATGGCAAAGGTTCCATACACATTGCGGAGGTTGCTCTTGTGCTGGGCAGGGGTAGTATACTTGACACTCATGGTTGAGTCTCCTTTTAATCCACATGGTACTATATAAAGTTTATCGTGTATGCGTACTCTTGTCAATCTATAACTTGATGCCAAATATAAAAAGTGCATGCATTCCGTTCGTCGCCCTTGAGGTCGAGTTCACTCTTTGCACGTGATACTTCTTTCTGCGCTACTTCCATGTCCCTGCGAAGCATATCCTGAAGCAGCTTGCTTTTGGAACACTCTAAAATCTCCGAAAACTTGGTGCATACGATACTCTCTACGATTGCGTCCAGTTTTGTTACACCGTAGCCGGACTGTCCATCGCATTGACCCGGATGCCGTACATTATAATGGCAGCTATAACGGAACCGCTTTTCCTTCACCTTGGAGCCATCAGCACCAGCCCGGTTCCCAGAACCATAAGCAGGAGAAGCGAAGCCGTCCTTATTTTTTTCATTGCAGGGTCTCCTATTCTTTATCTTCCAAAATAAAAAACGCAGCGCACCCCAATTCTATGGGCTGCACTGCGTCTGAGCGTCTGGCGTTTTGCTTGATGGAATTATTCTGCCGCCAATTTCAAAAATTTCTTGTCCGACTGGATGCTCTGGGTCACAAACTTCCCATCCCGGAACAACGCGTATGTTGTGACGGGTGCGGGCACATTCTGTGCCGTCTCTTTCTCGGTGATGTGGATGGCATTGAACGGAATCCCGTGTTCCCTTGCAACCTCCTGCACCTTTGGCACCCAATAATAGGTGTAGGGGCACTGGTCGGTATAGTAGAGGACAAAGCCGTTTTCCTCCACCTTGGGATGCTTGGCGCAGGCCTTGAATTTTGGCGGCTGGGCATTCTCTGCAAGGGGCAGATACATGAGGTTGATGCCGCAATCGGAGATGTCCGAAACCTTAAAGCCCTTATGGTTCAAAAACTTTGGGTCAGCAAGGAATTCTCGTTTGCGCCCCTCTGCACACAGAATACAAACGCCGTTTTTGCCCTGCGCCTTGGCATCCCGAAGGCATTCTTCCAGCAGCTCGCTGGAATAGCCGTGCCCTTTCAAGGAGCCGGAGACCCACAGACAGTTGATATAAAGCCAGCCTGCCGCTTCAATGGGCACCCATGCGTTTTCTGCCGGGATGTACTCGATAAAGCATTTGCCGCGCTCCGCACTGCGGTAAAAAACAAGCCCCTCCTCAAATCGCTGCTTAAGCCATTCCTTCTTGGCAAGGCTCTGTTTGCCGGACATGGCACAACAGATGTGTTCCTTGTCGATGTTTTCTTTTGTGATTCGGATATACTCCATCGAAGCGTCCCCCTATATCCTTATGCCTTTTCCGGCACAGTTTCTTCCATTTTCCCGTCTGCCGTGCCGTTGACGGTGATCTGCCCGGCAGCAATGCTTTGGATCTCCTCCACTCAAGGCTCTTTAAAGAATATAGCACAGAACGCCCGATTGTTCCATGATGAGTGCAGTAAGTTGTAAAAAGCCGCTGTGCCGCAGAGCGCTTCTCCGACACAGCGACCTTTTTGTTTTTGGCTGCGGCTTACCGCATCCGTCCATCGCCGCCCATCAAGGCGGTCATTTCCTCAAGATAGTCCAGCGGAAACGGCGGAGAGCACAGGGGCCTCATGGCAATGCTCATGAGCTTCATGGGATTGTCGTCTGCCGCCACCCGGTTGGAGCTGAGCTTTCCGCAGCGTTTGCAGCGGTGGATGATGGCCCATTCGCCGCCCTTGCGCACCCAGACGGCCACCGGCTCCATGATGCCGCCGCAGGCATACATTTCAAAGCAGATCTTGTTTTCTTTACAAGCAATCTGTCATCATAGACTCCGCCGACGATTTTACCGCGATAATAAAGGATATATTCTCCCATCATAGACCGATACGAGATATCATCCAAATCTGATAGCTGTTCCAAAATAAAATGAAGATATTCTTTGCTGGAAGCCATTATTTCACACCACCCTTCGTATTGATCCATCGGATGATTTCATTTTTCACCTCGTTCAATGTTAAAGGTACGGAAGAACAGCTTTACATGAGCGTCCAGCTTTTCAAGGCTTTTGGCTTCTCGTTCCGGCTGGCGGTCGCAGACGCTGAGCAGGGTGATGACCGGGGAAACGTACATCCATGCCAATGTATCCGGGTCCTCATCCCGAATTTCGCCGCCTGCGATCAGGGAACGGAAAATTCCTGCATGGTAAGAGATCATACGGTCCACATAGCGTTCCGAGAACAATGCAGGCTGCACCTCCCTGCAGGATGCTTTTGAGGGTGTCAATCCGTACATCCTAAAACAAAAGCCGCCCGAAGACGGCAGGATACATCACGGAAGCAAATATGAACGCGGCTCAGGGCCATCAGAACAGATCCAGCATGTTGTCCAGATAAATTTCTTCCCGGACGCGCAGCTGATACTCAGGCTTTGTCATGTAGTAAAGCAGAAATTCCAGTATCAACGCGCTGCCCAGTCCCCGCCCCTCGATCTTGAAGTTGGAAAAGCCGCCGGGCAGATAAATTTTGCGGATATCCCCGGCCCCGATGAAGCCGGGGTTTTCCATTGCCTTTGAAAAACGATAGCCCTGCTGTGCGCCCGGCGCTGTGCAACGGTGGTCCGGGCAGTCCTCGCCCAGATTTTTGCGGCTGACATTCTCGTAGCAGTGCTTTCTGTCCCGGCAGCCGTACCAGCAGCATTCGTTGCACAGAAATTCCACCTTGTCCTTCTGATCCTGCGGCAGGGTATCCAGCTCTGCAAACGACTTGTTCAGGCGGAAATCCGGCACAACATAGCGGAACTCTTCCCGTTCCGTCTCTCTGCGGAGCTGCTGAAAATCTGTAAGGACTTTTGTTGTGGAGGACACGAAATAAAGGCCCGGATACTGCCTTTTCAGGTAGTTCAGCAGCAGGTCCGAATGGACGATGACACCATTCTGCACACGGTTTTCTTTTTCAAACAGCGCACAGAGGGCATTGCATTTCCGGTCTGCAAGGTGCTCTTCCCGGAGCAGCGAATTGCTGAAGGTGAGCCGGGCCGATATGCCATATTCCTGCATCAGTGCAAGCACCCGGTGCGGCTGTGCATCGCCAAAGCCAGTGCGGCCCCCGCCCCAGATGCAGTCGGCCGGTGCACCGTAGACCGAACCGATCTCGCACCAGTCGTAAAAATATTCCCTGTGTTCACGGAACAGCGGCAGAAACACACGGTACAGTTCATAAAATTCAAACAGTCCCGGAAGATGATAATATGCCGTGCTGCGTTCGTGCTGTGCCATTGCCGTGTGTGTTCCTCATTTCTGTAAGTTTCAGCTTCCCTGCAGCAGCTTTTGCGCTGCACCCGGAGATCTTTTTGTCAGTATAGCACAGTCCTGCCGGGAAAGAAATCATCTTCCTCTTGACCTTGAGCGCACTCCAAGTTTTATCATGTGCATGCTGGTGATCTTATCTTTCTCATTATATTCCTTTCTCTGCGAAAGAACAAGAAGTATCTTCATGTCTGACATGAAAAAACAGATTTTTGATCTTCCTTACCATTCCTGAAAGAACGAGACGAGCTTTGCCCGGCTTTCGCGCCTTGCTTTACAGCACAGCGCCTGTTCTGTCAAGAGATGAAACGTTTTTCGTGCATTGCGAAAAATGTTTCGGTTCACATGCTCTGCGGCTCGATCTTCACCGTTCTGCCGCCCAGGTTTTCGTAAATGCGGTGGGAGACTGAGAGCACCGTGCGGCCTGCAGAGGCGCGGCGCAGTGCTTCCAGCACACGGGCTTCCGTTTCAGCGTCCAGATTTGCCGTGACCTCGTCCAGCAAAAGCACAGCCGGGTCCGCCGCAGCAGCGCGGGCAATGGACAGAAGCTGCCACTCGCCCTGCGAAAACATGCCATCGCTGCAAACGGTGTCACAGCCTTCCGGCAGGGCCTGAATGGCTTCGTCAATGCCCGCAAGCTTTGCCGCATTCCGTGCCATCTCTGCAGTGATCTGCGGATCGCCCAGCGTGATCTGCTCCAGCACGGTGCCCGGCACACGGGAGAAATGCTGCTCCACGCAGCCGATGCAGGTGCGGCGCTCGCGGTCGGTGATGCGTGCCACATCCACACCGCCAATGGTAACAGAGCCCGCCTGCGGCTGGTACAGGCCCAGCAGAAGCTTGAACACCGTGCTCTTGCCCGCACCGGTGCGGCCCACCAGCGTGACCTGCCCGCCCTGCTTTACCGTCATGGAGAAGTCACTCAGGACGGGCTTTTCGCCATAGCCGAAGGTCACATGCGCAAGCTCCACATCCCCGCGCGCAGCGGTCCGGCGCTCGGCAGGGATCGTGCGCTCCGGCTGAGCGAGAAAGGCATCGATGCGCTTGACGCCCGCCATGGCCGACTGGATGGTCTGGATCTCCATGCCAAGGCTTTCAATGGGAGCAAAAATGCGGGAAATGTAGTTGATGATCGCCACCGAGGTACCCACCGACATCCCAAAGAATGTAAGCACCATGGCATTGCCGGAAGCGGAAAGCAGCATCACGATGCCTGCCACCACCGCGTTCAGCGCCAGCACCACCGGCGAATAGATGGCATCGTAAAAATTGGTGCGCTCCATAGCGGCGTAGCTCTCGCCGATGCAGCGGTCATAGCGGCGTTCCCTATAGCTTTCCAGCCCCAGTGCCCGGATGGTGCGGATGTTGTGCAGCGTCTCCGGCACCTGACCGGAGACAGCCGCAACGGCACGGCGGTTATCCAGTTGTGCGGCCAGCATCCGCTTTTGCACATGGCGGGTGAACACCGCAAACAGCGGCAGCACCAGCAGCAGCACCAGCGCAATGCCGGTGTTTTTTACCGCGATGACCGCCATGATGGAAATGATGCGGCAGGCATCTGCCGCCATGCTGATGATGCCGGAGGTGAACAGCGCTTCCACCGTGTCCACATCGCCGGAAAAGCGTGCCGCCACCTCGCCGGGGTTCTGGCCTGCCAGCGTGCTTGCGGGCAGCCGGGTAAGCTTCCGGGACATTTCCGACCGCAGCGCGTGGGTCATTTTCTGGCCAAAGAGCACCAGCAGGCTTTCCTGCGCGGAGGAAAGCCCCCCTTCCAGCGCCAGACTGCCAAAGTAAAGCAGCACTGCTGCAAAGGTGAGCGGGATGCCTGCGGTGAGCTGGTCAATGATACCGGCCAGCAGCAGCGGCGGCAACAGTGATGCCACCACCGATGCCGCCACGCACAGGATGGTGCCCGCCGTGAGCAGATGATGCGACATAGCGGCCATGCGGATGGCTTCAAATACGCCGTTATCTTTTTTACTCTTCATCCAGATCGCCTTCTTTCTGCACCGTCTGGCTCTCGTACAGCTGGCGGTACAGCGGAACCGTTTCCATCAGCTGGGCATGGGTACCAACGGTGGTTTTACCGCCGTCCATAAAGATCACTTTCTGCATCTGCGGGAAGTGGTACAGCCGGTGCGAGATGAGGAAGACCACCTTATCCTTTGCATCGCTCTGCAGATCGGCAAACACGGTATCCTCGGTATGGCGGTCCAGCGCAGAGAACGGGTCGTCCAGGATCAGCACCGGGCGCGGGTGGGCCAGCGTTCTTGCCAGTGCCAAGCGCTGGGCCTGACCGCCGGAAAGGCGGGTGCCGCTGGGGCCGATGACGGTATCCACACCGTTCTCCATAGCCAGCACTTCGCCGTCCAACGCGGCGGCAGCAAGCCACGGCATGGCATCCTGTTCACTGCCGCAGAGAACATTGTTCTGCACTGTATCGGCGCTCAGCTCCGGATCATGGCCCAAGTAACCAACGGTGGCGGAGATCTGCCGCGGGGTCAGGGCAGCAAATTCCGTTTTGCCAAATTTTGCCGAGCCGCCGTAGGGTGCTTCGCACAGGAACACCCTGCCGAAGGTGGATTTGCCGCAGGCCACCGGGCCGGTGATGCCAATGATATCGCCGGGGTGCGCCGTCAGGCTCAGGCCGGAAAAGATGGGTCCTTCTCCATAGGAAAAGGAGAGGTTTTCCAACGTCACGTCCTGCGCCGCCGGGATATTCAATGCCTCCAGCTGTTCCGGCTGCTTCATCAGCGGCTTGATGCGCTTCCACGAGACCTCGGCTTTCTGCACCGAGTTGAACAGCTTTGCCACCTTGGAGGATTTGACCACCATTTTCGTGAAGCAGGAAAGGAAGGTGGTGAACGCCGCAATGTCCCATGTGCTCCAGCCGGAGCCGAGCACATTTTTAGCGCCGAACCACAAAATGAACAGCACGCCTGCCTCAGACGCTGCCAGATACAGCGGCGGCAGAGCGGACTGCCACACATTGTTGCGCACTGCTGTTTTTTCGTAGGTGTTCAGGGCTTCCTCGTACTTTTCTACGCGGGCATCCTCACAGCCGTAAATGCGGTAGGTCACAGCATTCCGGGCGCGGTCGAGGGTGGCAGCGCTCAGCGCACTTGCCGCCTTTTTGTACGCCGCACCGGCGCGCTGCACCGGCTTTTTCATCCATGCCGCGCACATGTAGGAAAACGGCGTGAACAGCAGGCTGAGCAGCGCCAGCCGCCAGTCGTACACCAGCAGCATCACAGCATAGCCCACCAGCGCCACGCCGGTATCAAAGATCTCGGTGGTGAACTTGCGCATCCCCTCTACGCAGTCGTCCACATCCGAGATGGCCTTGGTCATCAGTTCACCGGCGCCTTCTTTTTCCAGCGCCGCCCGGCTCTGCCGCACCAGATTGGCATACAGGATGCCCTTCATCCGGCGGTTGATGTTGTTGGCAAAGCGGCGGACATAAAAGCGCTTGATAAAGCGCGCCGCCTGCACCGCCAGCGTGACCACGATATAGGCCAGCACCAGCATGGCCATTTTTGCCGCCGTCTCGCTGCCGCCCAGAATGTCGGCAAGGCACTGGGCCAGCCTGCCCTCGAACCAAGGCGTTGCCAGCAGGCCGATATTATACACAAGGCCCGACAGCGTGACAAAGGCCAGCGGGAGCCACTCTGCTTTGAAATAGGAGAGCACCCTGTCCGGGCGGAACGTTTTATCCTTTTTCATGAGCAGCCTCACCTCCTGCAGCTTTCCGGAAATGCGGGAAGCCCGCGCGGCTCTCGGTCTTGGATGCTGTGTACAGCTTGTTCAGCGCAGCGGCAAAGGCAGCGGCTTCCTCGGCGGTGAGCACATTGGTCAGGTATTCGTAAAAGGCCGCTTCGATCTCTGCCTTGGAGGATCTCAGGCTTTCCGCCTTTTTGGTGGGGTACAGCAGCTGGCTGCGCCGGTCGCTGGGGGCATCTCTGCGGATCAGAAGACCCTTTGCTTCCAGATTTTTTGTCCGCCGCGCAATGGCAGCCTTATCTGCGTGCAGCAGTTCCGCCAGCTGCGCCTGCGTGCAGCCGGGGTGATGCCGCACTGCATGGATCAGGTCGATCTCTGCTGTGCCGACTCCTTCCTCCCGCATCGTGAGCAGGACCAGTTTTTCCGCTTCGCGTGCGATCTTTGTGATTTTTCGTTCCGTAATATCCATAGACTCCTCCGGGCTTCATTGCAGGAAGTTATATCTACATCGTTGTATGTACAATCAATAGTATAGCATCTCGTTTCCAAAATGCAAACAGTTCTTTTTGTGCCCGTATTTTTGCAATGCTGGCAGGCTCCACACCCAGTGCATGGGCCGCGCCTGTACAGACCAGCCATGTGCTGCGGCATTGCCCGCTTTTGGCGTTTGCCGCAGTCCTTTCCCACGTTGAGGCCGATATAAGCCCATTTCCACATCATGTCAACAGGTTTATAGCATCAAAACAGCCCTGACCGTGTCCGCTGTAAAAGCAGGCAGACGATCAGGGCTGTTTTTCCGTATTTCTTTATTTCAGCCGGTCAGCAGGCATCCACATTCTTGGTGACCATCACGTCACTGTCCAGCCCGCAGACGTTGTGAAGCACAATGGTGCCTGCCTTGACGGGGGCGGTCAGCACCACCTTGCGGATCTCGTCCATCACCGGGAAGATCATATCCTTGGGGACGGCCTTGGTCAGGCGCACGCTGGTAACAGGCAGCTCGCCGCCCTTAACCAGCACTGAGCTGGCGATGGTGCGGCGGGGCGCAGTCAGCTCCTGACGGACATACTGTTCGCCGCGGGGGCAGGTGTGACCGGTGACCGAGATCACCTGACCATTTTCAACTTCGGCTTCGATCTCGCAGCCGTTGGGGCAGACGATACAGGTAAATTGCTTTTTCATTCCACCGACACCTCCAGTGCGCCCGTTTCCTGCAGCTTGGCAGCAGAGACCTTGAACTGGATCATCTCCGCAGGAATGGCTTTCTTCATCTTCTTGGCAGCAACTTCCACACCGTTCTGGCGCACCACGATGCGGCAGTCACGGTAGTGGTTCCGCACGCGCAGCGACAGGCTAAAGTCGTTCTTGCCGCTGACCTTCTGCGGAATGGTGTGGCCCACGCCCTCGCCGCACTTCACGTCCAGCGTGCAGGGGTCGATGCCCTTGCCCTCAACGTAGGCGGCAGCGTGGCGTGCCAGTGCCTCGGACTCCATGGAAACAAAGTCCACCAGATCATGCACATGCAGCACATTGCCGGCAGAGAACACGCCGGGCACGTTGGTCTGCAGGTTCTCGTCCACCACAGCGCCGTTGGTGTGGGGGTCAATGGCGATGCCGGCATCCTCCAGCAGCTTGTTCTCCGGGATCAGGCCCACGGAGAGGATCAGCGTATCACACTTGTACTCCTTCTCGGTGCCGGGGATGGGCCGACGGTTCGCGTCCACCTCGGAGATGGTCACGCCGGTCAGACGGTCACGGCCATGGATTTCGGTGACGGTGTGGCTGAGATAGAGCGGGATATTGTAGTCATCCAGACACTGCACGATGTTGCGCGGCAGGCCGGAGGGGTAAGGCATCAGCTCGAACACTGCCTGCACATGAGCGCCTTCCAGCGTCATGCGGCGTGCCATGATCATGCCGATATCGCCGGAACCGAGGATGATGACCTCCTTGCCGGGCATCCGGTTGTAGAGGTTCATGTAAGCCTGCGCGGTGCCTGCGGTGAACACGCCCGCCGGACGCTCGCCGGGAATGCCCAGTGCGCCGCGGCTGCGCTCCTTGCAGCCCATGGCGAGCACCACAGCCTTTGCCTGATACTGGCGCAGGCCGCTGCGGGTGGAGGCGGTGACAACACGGTCCTCCGTCAGGCTCAGCACCGTGGCGCTGGTCTCGTAAGGGATCTCGCGCTTGTTCACTTCATCAATGAACGCCTGTGCATATTCCGGGCCGGACAGGCTCTCGCCGAAGCGGCCCAGACCGAAACCGTCATGGATGCACTGGCGCAGGATGCCGCCCAGCATCGCCTCGCGCTCCAGAATGATCATGTTGCGGATGCCCTGCTTGTGCAGCTCCACCGCTGCGGCAAGACCTGCAGGGCCGCCGCCGATAATCACAACGTCTTTCTGTTCCATCGCTCAGTTCTCCTCCTTCCGCATATTGCCGGTGAGTACCCATGACCCCTGACGGCTGTAACGCACATTCTCCGGCTCGGTGCCCAGCTCCTGCTCAATGAAGTGTTCGATCTTCATCTGGCAGAAGCCGCCCTGACAGCCGCCCATCATGGCGCGGGTGCGGTACTTGATGCCGGTCATGGTGGAAACGCCCAGCGGGTTGTGGATAGCCTGCAGGATCTCGGCCTTGGTCACTTCCTCACAGCTGCAGATCATCTCGCCGTAATCGGGGGCCTGCGCGATGAGCTCTGCCTGCTGTTCCGGCGTGCACTCGGCAAACTTGACGATGCCCTTGTGGTGCGGGTCAAAGCCGGGGTTTTCCTCAAACTTTTCGCGCTCCTGCATCAGGCCGATGACGTAGCGGGCCAGCGGCACGCTGCCGGTCAGGCCCGGGGATTCAATGCCCACGAGGTTGACGGCATTGGGTGCTACGTCGTCCCGGATCTCCACCTTCCAGTCCTGAATGGCACCGTTTTCATCCACCCACTTGGGCTGGATGCCGGCGAAGGTGCGGATCTGATCCTTTTTAAAGATGTGGGGCCACAGCTTTGCGCCCTCCACGGCCAGACTGTCCATGTTGGCCTGCGGCACACCGTAGTCGTCCAGCACATCGGTGTTCTCCGCGTCCGGGCCAACAGTCACGTTGCCGTCCACGGTGGGGGTGATGTGGATGCCCATATAGGTGTTGCTGGGCACCGGGTACACCGGCATAGGCAGCAGCTTGCCCATGCGCTTGTGCAGGATGATGTAGTTGCTGCGGGAGCCGATGACACGGTAGCCGGTCAGGCCCAGCAGGTCGGAGATCTGCTTTGCGCCCAGACCAGCGGCGTTGACCACCCAGCGGGTGCAGAAATCGCCATGGGCAGTATGCAGGTAGTACAGCTCATTTTCCCGGGTGATAGCCTCTACCTTGTGGTCAAAGAAGAAGTCCACGCTGTTGGCGTGTGCGTTCTCGGCCAGAGCCACCGTGTACAGGAACGGGTCCATGATGCCGCTGTTTTTGGACCACATGGCAAACTTGCCCACCACGGCTGGCACCAGCTCGTGCAGCTTTGCTTCATCGATCATCTCAAGGCCGGTGCAGCCGTTGACAGCGCCCTGCTTCATGGTGCGCTCCAGCTGCTCCATGTCCTCGGGGGTGTTGCCCACCAGCACCTTGCCGCAACGCTTGAACGGGAAGTTCAGCTCTTCGGCCAGCTGATCCATGATGCGGTTGCCTTCTACGCAGCATTTTGCTTTCAGGCTTCCAATGGGGTTGGCAAAGCCGCCGTGCACCACCGCAGAGTTGCGGCCACTGGTCTCGTTGCAGACATCCAGATTTTTTTCCAGCACTGCAATGCTCAATTTGTAGCGCGAAAGTTCGCGTGCAATGGCGCTGCCCACGACACCCGCACCGATGATGACCACATCGTATTGTTTTTTCATGGTATCCACCTTTCTTCCTGATTTGGAGATCCGGCTTTTGTGTTATATATTTCATTGACTAAAATATATAACATTTCGTAATCTCTGTCAAGCCGTTTCCGGCAAAAAACTGCACAAAAATATGCCGCATCTTTTGGCATAGATACGGCATTTCTGAACGTGATACAGTTGTTTCAGGCTTTGAAATAGTGTGGGAATGCTTCCCGGATCGCAGAAAGGTTCTCCGTGTAGCGCTGCATATGCTGCCCGGCAATGCGGTGTGCTGCCGCCGCATCCTTCTGTTCAATGGCTTTCAGCAGGCTGACGTGATCCTCGTAGATCGTTTTTGCGGGCCTGCAGCGGAAGCTGAGGATGGTGGTGCGGTCAAAATGCGGAGCCAGATTTTCCACCAGGTCGTACCAGTACGGGCAGCCGCACTGCACATAAAGCAGCCGGTGGAACCCCTTGTCCAGCTCAAAGATCTTTTCTTCCTGTGCACGCTCAATGTACATGCGCCAGAGCGCCACGTTCTCCCACAGCTGGTCGATATCCGCCGGGGTCAGCTTTTCGCACGCCATGCGGGCGATCTCTGCTTCCAGTACAGCACGCAGATGGCGCACTTCTTCCACCAGCTCTGCATCAATGAGAGAAACATAGGTGCCAATCTTGGGCCGGATCTCAATGAGCCGCCGCTGCGCCAGCTCCAGCTCTGCTTCCCGGAAGGGGGTGCGGCTCACCCCCAGCTGTTCGCACAATTCCGGCTCGTTCAATTTTTCACCCGGCTCCAGACGGGTATTGATAATATTATCGATCAATACCCGCAGAACAAAACTTTTTGCAGATTCATGCTCTCTGCGCTCTGAAATCGTAATCATCGGAAGGCTCCTTTCCCTCACAGGGAAACACTGTTCTCAGACTGCTGGGTCAAGTATACCACACTGCACACCGGCGTAAAAGAGGACAATATATAAAAGGAAGAAAACTGTGTCAGAATTGTAAAAGATAAAATATTTTAACTATTATTCTTGACTTATCCAACGATTCGGCTATAATGGTCGTGTTCGCAAGAAACTTCAAAAAATTTAGATATTCAAAACAAATCAAAGGAGACTACTACCATGACGTTTGAAGAAATGAAGAAGATCGTTGTTGATACCCTGAACTGCGACGAGGACAAGGTGACCATGGAGGCCAACCTGACCGAGGATCTGGAGGCCGACAGTCTGGATGCCGTGGAGCTGAACATGGCTCTGGAAGATGCCTGCGGCGTGTCCATCCCGGACGAAGAGCTGGCAAAGCTCAAGACCGTGGGCGATATCTACAACTACATCACTGCACATATCTGAGGCAAAAAGCAATGAACGATATCCGAGATCTTTTCCCCGGCCGAATGCGGGAGCGCACCTTCCAGCTGAAGGCCAAGCGGGATGCCGGTGCCGTCTGGCACGAGCAGCAGTTTGTGGAGTGCAAGCAGTGCGGCCGCCGCGCTGCACGCACCCTGTGGGCAAGAAGCCTTTACGTCTGCCCAAACTGCGGCTACCACATGCCCATTGGCGGGTACTACCGGCTCAGTCTGGTGCTGGACCACGGCAGCTTCCGGGAACTGGATGCCGACCTTGCTCCGCAGGATGTGCTGCATTTTCCGGGCTACCGTGAAAAGCTTGCCGCCGCCCAGAACAAGACCGGCCTGCGCGAAGCCGCTGTAACGGCCACCGGCCGCATCGGCGGGGTGGCCTGCGTGGCTGCCGTGCTGGACAGCCGCTTTTTCATGGGCAGCATGAGCACTGCCGTGGGCGACAAGATCACCCGCGCCATCGAGTACGCCGCCGCAAAGCACCTGCCGCTGGTTATTTTTTCGGCCAGCGGCGGCGCGCGGATGCAGGAGGGCATTTTCAGCCTGATGCAGATGGCAAAGACCAGTGCCGCCATCCAGCGCTTTTCGGCAAAGGGCGGGTTGTACATCAGTGTGCTCACCCACCCCACCACCGGCGGTGTGACGGCCAGCTTTGCAAGCCTTGGCGACATCATGCTGGCAGAGCCTGGCGCGCTGATCGGCTTTGCAGGTCCGCGGGTCATTGAGCAGACCATTGGCGAAAAGCTGCCTGCCGGATTCCAGCGCAGCGAGTTCCAGATGGAGCACGGCTTTGTGGATCAGGTGGTGCCCCGCAGCCAGCTGCGGGATACCCTGATTCAGGTCTTGCAGCTCCATGCAGGAGGAAAACACGAATGATCAAGGAAATTTTAGAGCAGCTGGCTCCGCTGGATGCCCAGATCGCCGCGCTGAAAGGCAGCGGCAACGAGATGGATGCCATCACGGCCCATGCCTCCGAGCTGGCAGAGCTGGCTGTGGAAGAGGACGAGATCCTGCGCACCTGCGGCCCACTGACCGCCGAGGATCGGGTGTTTCTGGCCCGGCACCCGGAGCGCCCCCACATTGATGAGACCGTTTCTGCCCTGTTCACCGACTTCTTTGAGCAGCGCGGCGACCGTCAGTGCAAGGAAGACCCTGCCATTCTGGGCGGCATCGCCCGTTTTCACGGATTGCCGGTGACGGTCATCGGCCACCGCAAGGGCAGCACACTGGAAGAAAATCTGGCCTGTAACTTTGGTATGCCGGGGCCGGAGGGCTACCGCAAGGCCCTGCGCCTGATGAAGCAGGCCGAAAAGTTTGGCCGCCCCATCATCACCTTCATTGACACGCCGGGCGCTTACCCCGGCAAGGATGCCGAGGAGCGCGGTCAGGGCGAAGCCATTGCACGCAACCTGATGGAAATGAGCGGCCTGACCGTGCCGGTCATTGCCGTTGTCACCGGCGAAGGCTCTTCCGGCGGTGCGCTGGCACTGGGTGTGGCAAACCACATCCTCATGCTGGAAAATGCCGTTTACTCGGTGCTCAGCCCCGAGGGCTTTGCCAGCATTCTGTGGAAGGATGCTTCCCGCAGCGGCGAAGCCTGCGAGATGATGAAGCTGACCGCGCAGGATCTGTACAGCGATGGCATCGTGGAGCAGGTGATCCCGGAACCGTTGGGCGGCGCACAGCGCAGCCACGCAGCCTTGTTTGAACAGTTGGATGTTGCTTTGCGGGTGCACCTGAAAGAGCTGTGCCGCATGAGCGGCCGCCAGCTGGCCGACCAGCGCTATAAAAAATACCGCCAGATCGGAGAAACGAGGAACGCATGAGTGGTTTACAGCTGATCGCCACCGGCGGGGCCATCCCCGGCCGAACGGTCACCAACGAAGATCTGAGCCGCATGGTGGATACCAGTGACGAGTGGATCACCAGCCGCACCGGCATCCGCACCCGGCACTGGTGCACGGAGGATGAATCTGCCGCCACGCTGGCCATTTCCGCCGCAAAGCAGGCTTTGGCCCGCAGCGGCCTTGCCCCTGCGCAGATCGGGTGCTGCATCTGTGCCACCCTGTCCGCCCCAGACGCGACCCCCAGTGTAGCCTGTCAGGTGCAGGCGGCGCTGGGCCTTCCCGAGGACCGGCCTGCGCTGGATGTCAACGCGGCCTGTTCCGGCTTCCTCTACGGCATAGCCGTGGCGCGGGGACTGCTGACAACTTTGGGTGGACAGTATGCCCTCGTCATTGGGTGCGAAGCCCTTTCCCGCCTGATGGACCCCGCCGACCGCTCCACCTGTGTACTGTTTGGGGATGGAGCCGGTGCTGCCATTTTTCAGCTGTCGGACACTCCCTTTGCTCTGACGCTGGGCGCGCGCGGCAGCGATGTTCTCCATGCGGGCGGGCCGAACCGCACAGGTTCTGCGCCCATCACCATGGACGGCAAGGCCGTATTCCGCTTTGCAGTGGATGCCCTGCCCAAGTGCCTGCACACTGTGCTGGATGAAACACAGCTGACCCTCGATGATCTTGAGTGGGTGGTCTGCCATCAGGCCAACAGCCGCATCATCGACCACTGCGTGCGGGCGCTGAAGGCCGACCCGGCAAAGTTCTACAAGAACATGGACCGCCACGGCAACACCAGCGCCGCCAGCATCCCGGTAGCCCTGAACGAGCTTGCCGAGAACGGGCAGCTGCAGCCGGGCCAGCTTCTGGCCTGCATCGGCTTTGGCGGCGGCCTGACATGGGGCGGCGCAATTTTTCAATACAAAGAGTAAAAATCATGTTCGGCAAACGGGCTCGCCCTCTCAGTCACCTTCGGTGACAGCTCCCCCAAAGTGGGAGCCTTTGGCAAAACCGAAAAGTTTACCGTACTGCCAAGGGCTCTCCCTTTGAGGAAAGACTTCCCCCGCGCCGGGGGAAGATGTCGCGAAGCGACAAAAGGGGGAATCTGTTGAGCAGAGCGAGACTGAGAGGGCGAGGACGCTTACCGATAGGATAAAACTATGAAACTTTTAAATGAAATTCTAGGCACAAAATACCCCATCATTCAGGGCGGTATGGCCAACATTGCCACCGGCGAGTTTGCCGCCGCCTGCTCCAACGCGGGTGCGCTGGGCATCATTGGTGCGGGCGGCATGAACGCCGACACCCTGCGCCAGAACATCCGCCGCTGCAAAGAGCTGACCGACAAGCCTTTTGGCGTGAACATCATGCTCATGCATCCGCAGGCAGATGAGTTTGCCAAGATCG
This sequence comes from Faecalibacterium sp. BIOML-A1, assembly GCF_009679715.1. NCBI lineage: Bacteria > Bacillati > Bacillota > Clostridia > Eubacteriales > Oscillospiraceae > Faecalibacterium > Faecalibacterium sp. BIOML-A1. The sequence continues at coordinate 128,064 of NZ_WKZJ01000001.1, read as the reverse complement.
TGGTGGAAGAGGGCGTGCCCGTTGTGACCACCGGTGCAGGCAACCCGGGCAAATATATCCCTGCGTGGAAAGCGGCAGGCATCAAGGTGATCCCGGTTGTCGCCGCCGCCGTGCTGGCAAAGCATCTGGAGCCGCTGGGCATCGATGCTGTCATTGCTGAGGGCACCGAGAGCGGCGGCCATGTGGGCGAAATGGCTACCATGGCGCTGGTGCCGCAGGTGGTGGATGCCGTAAATGTACCCGTCATTGCGGCTGGCGGCATCGCCGATGGCCGTCAGCTGGCAGCAGCTCTGGCTCTGGGCGCCTGCGGCGTGCAGGTAGGCACCTGCCTGCTGGTGAGCGAGGAGTGCCCCATCCATGAAAACTACAAAGCCGCCCTGCTCAAGGCCAAGGACAGCGATACCATCGTGACCGGCCGAAGCGTGGGTGCGCCGGTGCGAGTGCTGAAAAACCGCATGAGCCGCGAATATGTCCGGCAGGAAAATGCCGGTACCGACAAGATGGAGCTGGAAAAGTACACCCTTGGCAGCCTGCGCCGCGCCGTGTTTGAAGGCGACACCACCACCGGAAGCCTGATGGCCGGTCAGGTGGCAGGCATGCTGCACGAGGTGCGCCCGGTGGCGGATATTCTTGCAGATCTGTGGAACGGCGGGAGGCAGCGCATTGCCGCGCTGAGCACCGAATGCTGACCCTCGGCAGAAAGACCCTGTCTGTGCCCATCCTACAGGGCGGCATGGGTGTAGGCGTTTCCCTCGGCGGGCTGGCCGGTGCCGTTGCAGCCTGCGGCGGCATGGGGTGCATCTCCACCGCCGATGCAGGCTACCGGGAGCCGGACTTTGCCCGCGACCCGGCAAGCGCCAACCACCGTGCCCTGACAGCGGAAATTAAAAAAGCAAAGCAGATCGCAAAGGGCGCGGGCATGGTAGCCATCAACGCCATGGTGGCAACGCAGGATTATGCGGCCGCGATCCGCACCGCTGTGGAAGCGGGCGTGGACGCGGTGGTGTCCGGCGCAGGCCTGCCGCTGGAGCTGCCCGGCATCGTGGGCACAACGGATGTTGCCATTGCGCCCATCGTTTCCAGCGGAAGAGCAGCAAAGCTCATCCTGCGCCGCTGGGCCAAAGAGTTTGGCCGCACCGCTGATTTTGTGGTGATCGAAGGCTGCAAGGCAGGCGGACACCTCGGCTTTGCCGAAGATGACCTGCTGGCAGGCAAATGCCAGACCCTCGACGACATTCTGCCCGAGGTGCTGGCCGAGGTAAATCCCTTTGAAGCACAGTTTGGCCACAGCATCCCCGTGTTTGTGGCAGGCGGCGTGTACACCGGTGCCGATATGGCCCACTTTACCGCAATGGGCGCTGCGGGCGTACAGCTTGCCACCCGCTTTATCACCACCTACGAGTGCGACGCATCCCAGGGCTACAAGGACGTTCTGCTGAACGCCCGGCCCGAGGATGTACGGATCATCCACAGCCCGGTGGGAATGCCGGGCCGTGCACTGAACACCCCGCTGGTGCAGGCGCTGGCAGAGGGGACCCGCTTCCCTCCCCGGCACTGTGCCCGCTGCCTGAAGACCTGCGACCCCGCCAAGGTGCCCTACTGCATCACCCACGCGCTCATCGAAGCCGTAAAGGGCAATGTGGAGGAGGGCCTGTTCTTCTGCGGAGCCAACGTGGGCAGGCTGGACCGGATGCGCACGGTACAGGAGCTGATGGATGAACTTGTGACCGAATGGAGGCAAAATCAATGAAGCTTGCCGTTTTATATGCCGGTCAGGGGGCACAGCACCCTGGCATGGGCAAAGAATTTTACGAAGGCTCTCCCGCGTTCCGGGCGGCATTTGACAGTGCAGAGCTGGACTTCGATCTGCACCGCGTCTGCTTTGAGGACCCGGACGGCCTTTTGAATCAGACCGAATACACCCAGCCCTGCATGGTGGCCTTTGCCTGCGGCGTGACCGCAGTGCTGGCACAGCAGGGCGTGAAACCCGCTTATGTGGCCGGGCTTTCGCTGGGCGAATACTCCGCGCTGGAAGCTGCCGGGGTGTTCACCGCAAAACAGGCCATCGAGCTGGCCGCTTACCGCGGCAAAGCCATGGCCGAAGCTGCAAAGGGCATCGACTGCGGCATGACCGCCGTGCTGAACCTTGACCGGCAGGCACTTGCAGCCTGCTGTGAGCAGGCTGCACAGCTCGGCTGTGTGCAGATCTGCAACTACAACTGCCCGGGTCAGCTGGTCATCGGCGGCGAGAAAGCCGCTGTGGACAAAGCCGCCGCACTGGCCAAAGAAGCCGGTGCCCGCCGCTGCATCCCGCTCAAGGTAAGCGGCCCGTTCCACACCCGTCTCATGGCCCCCGCCGGGGATGCACTGGCAAAGCGTTTTGCGTCTGAGTCCTTTGGCGAGATGCAGGTGCCGGTGCTGTTCAACTGCCTTGGCCGTGAAAAAGCTGAGCAGGACAGCATCCCCGCCCTGCTCGTGAAGCAGGTGCAGAGCAGCGTTTACATGGAAGATACGCTCCACCGCCTCGGTGAGCTGGGCGTAGACCATATTCTGGAAGTTGGCCCGGGCAGTGCTCTGGCTGGCTTTGTGAAAAAGACCCTGCCCGGCGTGGTCTGCGCTTCGGTGGAGACCCCGGAGCAGCTGAACGCCGCACTGACAGCATGGAAGGAAGAGCTATGAGCGAAGAAACGATCATCCGCACCGCCGTTGTTACTGGCGGAAGCCGGGGCATTGGCCGGGCTGTGTGCATCCAGCTGGCAAAGCAGGGCTGCAATGTCGTGGTGAATTACTGCCACGGCGAAGCTGCAGCTGCCGAGACGGTGGCTCTGTGCAAGGCCGAAAACGCAAATGCCGTGGCTGTGCAGGCCGATGTTTCCACTGCCGAGGGCTGCAAAGTGCTCTTTGAACAGGCGGTGAACGCCTTTGGCCGGGTGGATATCCTTGTGAACAACGCGGGCATTACCCGCGATAATCTGATCCTGCGCATGAGCGAAGAGGACTTCGATGCAGTGCTGAACGCAAACCTTAAGGGTGCGTTCCTCTGCTGCAAGGAAGCCGCCCGCCGCATGGTGCGCCAGCGCTGGGGCCGCATCGTGAACCTTTCCAGTGTGGTGGCCCTGCGGGGCAACGCCGGCCAGACCAATTACGCCGCCAGCAAGGCGGGCCTGATCGGCCTGACCAAAAGCCTTGCCCGCGAGCTGGCAAGCCGCAATGTGACCGTGAATGCGGTCGCGCCGGGCTTTATCGAGACCGACATGACCGCCGCCCTGCCAGAAGCCGTCCGTGCCGAAATGGCAAAGGGCATCCCCGCAGGCCGCGCAGGAAAGCCGGAGGATGTGGCAAATGCAGTGGCATTTTTTGCCGCAGAACAAAGCAGCTATCTCACCGGGCAGGTGCTCTGTGCAGACGGCGGCATGGCAATGTAAAAGGAGAAAACTCTCATGGAAAAACGCAGAGTCGTGATCACCGGCCTTGGCACCGTGAACCCGCTGGGCAACAACACCGCCGACAGCTGGGCCGCTGCCAAAGCGGGCAAATGCGGCATCGGCCCCATTACCCAGTTCGATACCACCGATTTTAAATGCAAGCTGGCAGGCGAGGTGAAGGGCTTTGACCCGGAAACCATCGTGGACAAAAAGGAAGCCCGCAAGATGGCCCGCTTTACCGTTCTGGCCCTTGCTGCCGCCGCTGAAGCAGTTGCAGACAGCGGTCTGGACACCGAAGCGGAAGCCAAACAGATCGGTGTCATCCTTTCCAGCGGCATCGGCGGTCTGCCCACCATTGAGGAGCAGCACACCCGTGGTGAAGAGAAGGGCATGGAAAAGGTAAGCCCCTATTTCGTGCCCATGTCCATTGCCAACATGGCGGCAGCACAGGTGGCCATCCGCTTTGGCCTGAAGGGCATGTGCACCTGCCCGGTGACGGCCTGCGCCGGCGGCACCAATGCCGTAGGCGATGCCTTCCACCGCATCCGTGACGGCTACGAGACCGCCATGGTCTGCGGCGGTGCAGAGAGCTGCATCAGCCCTCTGGGCATCGGCGGCTTTACCAGCATGAAAGCGCTTTCCACTGCGACCGATCCGGATGCAGCCAGCCTGCCCTTTGACGCACGGCGCGGCGGCTTCGTGATGGGCGAAGGCAGCGGCGTGCTGGTGCTGGAAGAGCTGGAGCATGCCCGTGCCCGCGGTGCGCACATCTACGCCGAGGTGGTGGGCTACGGTGCCAACTGCGATGCCTACCACTTCACCGCCCCCGCTCCCGGCGGCGCAGGTGCCATCGACTGCATGACGCTGACGCTGGCGGATGCAGGCATCGCACCGGAGCAGGTGGACCACATCAACGCCCACGGCACCGGCACCCACATGAACGATGCCTGCGAGACCGCCGCCATCCATGCGGTGTTCGGCGAACACGCAAAGCAGCTGACTGTGGTGAGCACCAAGAGCATGACCGGCCATCTGCTGGGCGGTGCGGGCGGCATTGAAGCCGTATTTACAGCGCTGGCCCTGCATGACCAGTTTGCGCCGCCCACCATCCACTATGAGCAGCCCGATCCCGAATGTGATCTGGACTATGTGCCGAACACTGGCCGTGCGCAGGCCATGACCTACGCACTGAGCAACAGTCTGGGCTTTGGCGGGCACAACGCCTGCATCGCCCTGCGCAGATGGGAGGGCTGACCCATGGCAGAACCCCGCACCGTGCGTGCAGACGCAAACGCCCTGAACAGCGAGGAGATTGCGGCGCTTCTGCCGCACCGCTATCCCTTTGCCCTTGTGGACCGCATTTTGGACTACGAGCCGGGCCAGTGGGCCATCGGCCGCAAGTGCGTGAGCCGCAATGAGGAATTTTTCTGCGGACATTTTCCCGGCCAGCCGGTGATGCCGGGAGTGCTCATTCTGGAAGCACTGGCCCAGACCGGCGCGGTGGCGGCGCTCAGCCTGCCGGAGAACAAGGGCAAACTGGCCCTCTTCGGCGGCATCAAGAATGCCCGCTTCCGCAAGCAGGTCACCCCCGGCGATGTGCTCACCCTGCACTGTGAACTGGTAGAGCAGCACGGCCCGGTGGGCGTGGGCAAAGCCTCGGCGTGGGTGGACGGCAAGTGCGCCGCCACCGCCGAGCTGACCTTTGTGCTGACCGACCCCAACGCCTAAAAACACCCCTGTGAATTTAAAAAAGCTCACAGGGGTGTTTTCCGTTATTTTACCATTGAGAAGCCGCTTCGCTCTCTCAGCCAAGCGCCACATCCAGAACCATCAGTGGTGCCCCACCAGATAGGCCACCCGGTCGATCCGCGCCGCTGTCATGCCGGTATCCGCCAGAAATTCCCGCACCAGCGGAGCACTCTCCTGCTCCTGATACTTTCCATTGGTGTTACTGCAATGGTAGGATCGCATATTTACTGATTTCTGTATCTGTTCAGGACAGCATCCGGGATATGGCAGTAACTGCAGTCTTCAGGGTGCCGTTCCAGATGGTGCTGATGCTCCTCAGCGCTCCGGACATAATTTGTCAGCGGCAGCACTTCCAGCATGATCTTGTCCCGGTCCTCCCGGCCGTTTATAAAAGCTCTTGCTTCTTCCAGATGTCTGGGATCTGTACTGTACAGCCCTGTCCGGTACTTTTTTCCAACGTCCACGCCCTGTTTGTTCAGGCTGTAGGGGTCGATGATCTCAAACAGGTGTGCCATCAGTTCTGAAATGCTTGTGTCTTTCTCATCATAGACCACTTTTACGCATTCTGCATATCCATCGTATGGGCCATCCAGAGAACTCGTTGTTCCGTTGGCTCTGCCGGCTTCAGTCATCTGTACACCAGGCACTGTGTCAAAAAAATGCTGTACGCCCCAAAGGCATCCGCCTGCGATATAGACCGTTTCCATCTTGATTTTCCCCTTCCTGTTGATCATATATCAGTTTTGCTCCTATTCTACCACGCTTTCCCACTGTCGGAAAGATGTCGGAAAACAAAAATGGCCCCGGAGGGCTTATCGCAGCTCTCCGGGGCCGCCTTGTGCAGAGTGATTTTCTCTCGATGGGCTTCCAGAAATGCTTTGCTGTAATCAGCTTGCGTGAACCACAGCGGAAGGACCCTCATAAGATATAGAAAAGATTTCTGTATTTTTCTTGACAGTTTTCCCATATTCTGTTTTAATACATCTGATAAAAGGGAGTAAAGGGCAGTGTTCCGGCTTATTCTTCGGGAGACTGCTGCATGGCAGCGTCATCACGGCAGAAATGCCCGATGTCATGTGTTCGCTTGAGACTTTTGTCACAGACAAGGTGCTGTGGCAGGAGTCTCTTTTTCTTGTCACCGTACCGGAGCACAATAGGAGGCAAGAAAACTATGAACTTTCTGAACACATTCGCAAGTCTGTTTTCCAATTTTGGAAACCTGACTTGGCAGATGGTGGTGATGTGGGGCATTGGTGCATTGCTCATCTACCTTGCCATCGCCAAAAAAATGGAGCCGAGCCTGCTTTTACCCATGGGCTTTGGTGCCATTCTGGTCAATCTTCCGCTGTCCGGTGCCATCACGCAGGGCGATACCGTAGGCCCCATTTCTGCCCTGTTTGAAGCAGGCATGTCCAACGAGCTGTTTCCCCTGCTGCTTTTCATCGGCATTGGTGCTATGATCGACTTTGGCCCCCTGCTGGAAAAACCGTGGCTCATGCTCTTTGGTGCCGCAGCGCAGTTTGGTATTTTCTTCACCCTGTTTCTGGCAGGCTTCTTCTTTGATTTGAAGGATGCTGCTTCCATCGCTGTCATTGGTGCAGCGGACGGTCCCACCGCCATTTTTGTAGCTAACACCCTCAACTCCCAGTACCTTGGTGCCATCATGGTGGCAGCGTACAGTTACATGGCTCTGGTGCCCATCGTGCAGCCGCCAGTCATTAAACTGCTGACCACCCAGAAGGACCGCCGCATCCGGATGCCCTATGAAAAGGGCAATGTCAGCCAGCTGACGAAGATTCTGTTCCCCATTGTTGTAACCATCATTGCCGGTATGGTAGCTCCTGCCAGCGTAGCTCTCGTTGGTTTTCTGATGTTCGGCAACCTGCTGCGGGAGTGCGGCGTACTGAACGCCCTCAGCGAAACCGCGCAGAATGTGCTGGCAAACCTCATCACCATCGTGCTGGGCCTGACCGTGGCCGGACAGATGACCGCTGACAAGTTTGTCCGGCCCGATACCCTGCTCATCCTTGCACTGGGTCTGGTAGCCTTCGTTTTTGATACCGCAGGCGGCGTGCTGTTTGCAAAGCTGCTGAACCTGTTCCTGCCCGAAGGCAAAAAACTGAACCCGATGATCGGTGCAGCCGGCATCTCCGCCTTTCCCATGAGCGGCCGTGTGGTCAACAAGATGGGATTGGAAGAAGATAACCAGAATTTCCTGCTGATGTACTCCATCAGCGTCAACGTTTCGGGGCAGATTGCATCCGTCATTGCAGGCGGCCTGATTCTGACCCTGATGGCTTAACGGAGGTACACTTATGCTTCATCTTTCTTCGTGGATGACCACCCTGCCCATGATGCTCATCGGCATGGTCGGCATTCTTCTCGTCATTGGTATCATTGTCCTGGCTGTGATGCTGCTCAACCGGCTGACAAGTCGGAAATAATTCATCCCATCAAGTAGAAACGAATTTACGGCGAAATATCGCTATAAATATGATGCACAGACCTTCTGAAAATGTGATTTTGTGACAACTTGGTGTCACTTCAATAAAGAACCCGCTTTCACTTCAATTTGATGTTGAAAGCGGGTTCTTTTCGCTTTTATGCGTGTTTGACGGCGGTTTCAAAAAGATTGACTGCTGCGTCCTCTTGTGTGTCGGTGTTGTGGGTACCACGCTTTTTCACTTCCGAAAAGATGTCAGAATACAAAAACCCCCGAAGAGCTTTTTACGGTTCTCCGGGGGTTGGTTCTATGCGCCGGTGTTCCTCACACCGATGCACAAACATTATTCGATTTCAATGAGATTGGGATTCGCAGGCAGAGCCTTCTGCTGCTGCGGTGCGGGCAGTACGATGTGCAGGATGCCATCCTCGAACTTTGCGTGGATGTCCTCCTTCTTCACGGCATCACCCACATAGAAGCTGCGGGCACAGGTACCGGAGAAGGTCTCACGGCGCAGATAACGGCCATTGTTGTCCTTCTCGTCATTGGAGTGGTTGCGGACGGCCTGAATGGTCAGGTAGCCGTCACTCAGCTCCATCTGAACGTCTTCCTTCTTGCAGCCGGGCAGGTCAACAGCCACATCATAGTTGCCATCGGCGGTCTGCTTCACATCGGTTTTCATCATGTTTGCGCCGCGCTTGCCGAAGGTCTCACGCTCTTCACGATTCATTGCACGCTCCAGCGCACCGTCGTTCCAGAACGGATCAAAGAAATCATCGAACAGATTTTCATGGAAAACAGCAGGCATAAACATAAAACAACCCTCCAATCCCGGCGTTCGGGTCGGGCATAAAATCAAGATCGTGCATCAGAAGCGGAGTCTTCCCGGGAGCCTTGCGGTTCCCTCATGCCCCTTTCTCCTGAGCACGCCACTGTTATAACACTGTTTATTAGCAGTGTCAATAGTAGAGTGCTAAAATTCACAAAAGAATAATACTTTTATAATATTTCATGCAATTCTCGGCAAAATCGTTTGCACTGGATTCAATTTTTTCTTCTCCAATCGTAGTCTTTCGCTGTGACAGAACGGATGCAAGCCGTTTTTTCAGAACCAGGCGATCCATTGCCCGCGTAAACAATGCAGTTATCAAAAAGTCTCTCTGTCCTTGCAGCGTCTTGCGTTCTGCCGGTCCACCCGCTATAATAATGTAGAAACCGAGATGAAAAGAGCGTGATATTGTGGAAGAGACCGAGATCAGTCATTTTCTCCACATTCTGGTCCGAATGGGCGAAGCTTTACAAAACAGCGGCGCAGAAGTATTCCGCGTTGAGGACACTTTGAACCGGATCGCAATCGCCTATGGGGCAGAAGATGTGAATGTATTCGTGATCACATCCAGCATCGTGGTCACGCTTACCATGCCCTCGCTGCCGCCGCAGACCGAGACCCGCCGCCTGCGTCACGCTGCCAGCAATGACCTGCTGACATTGGAAAAGCTCAATGCGCTCAGCCGCCGTATCTGCACAGCGCCTCCTTCCATAGAAGAGTTTCAGCGCCAGCTGAATGCCATTCTGGCACAGCATCCGGACCCAAGACTGCATCTTGCCGGCAGTGTGTTGGCTGCTTCCAGTTTTGCCATCTTCTTTGGTGGAAATCTCTGGGACGGCCTGCTGGCCGGCGGCATTGCCGTTCTGATTTGCTGGATGGAGCGCTATCTCTCGCCTTTTTGTATGAATGGCGTAGAATTTCAGTTTATAGCATCATTTCTCAGCGGTGTCTCCACTCTGCTGCTCTGCCGCTTTGGGATGCAGTTTCATGCCGATAAAGTTCTGATTGGTATCATCATGCTGCTGATTCCCGGCATCATGCTGACAAATTCCATCCGGGACATCTTACTTGGGGACATTATTTCCGGCTCTCTTCGGCTGGTGGAAGCCATTCTGATGGCCGCCACCCTTGCACTCGGCATGATGGCCGCCATCTGGTTGATGGGAGGAATTTCCGCATGATACAGGTTTTTTCGCAGTTGCTCAGTGCTGCCCTTGGTTCGGTCGGTTTCGGACTGATCTTCAATCTGAACCGGCGCTACTTACCCGCCGCCGGTGTAGGCGGACTTCTGGCATGGCTGGCTTATCTTCTTGCCGCCAACACCCTGCACAGCGTCTTTCTTGCCAATCTGTTGGCCGGTTTCTGTGCCGCTCTGTATGCCGAAATTCTTGCCCGATGCTGCAATGCACCCTCTACGCCTTTCTTCATCACCGCTGCCATTCCCCTCATTCCCGGAAGCACCCTCTACTACTGCATGAACGCAGTCGTCTCCAATGATTTGTCTGCTGCAGAGCATTTCGGAGAGCAGACCTTTCTGGCCGCTCTTGGAATTGCCGGCGGTATGGCAATCGCATGGTGTCTGGCCGATTTGAGCCGGAAGCTGCACGCACTTGCAATCCGTTCTTCGGGAAAGTAGCGATCTTCCACATTGAAGAATGCCGCTGATGATCGGGTCGTTTGAGCTGCTGCTCTGAAATACGGAAAAAGGCCGCCCGGCATCGCAGCAGGGCTGCCTTTACAATTACAAGGATGTGTCTCTATGAAACTACTCAAACAATTCATTCAGCAGGAAACGGTCCTCACCGCAGCCGCTGTGCTGGCCGTTGTCTCCGCCTTCTTTGTTCTGCCGGATGCGCAGTATCTCGGCTACATCGACCTGCGCACGCTGGCGATTTTGTTTTCCCTGATGACGGTCATGGCCGGGCTGCGGCGGCAGGGCTTTTTTGATGGACTGGGCCGGGCATTGCTGTCCCGTACCCACAGCACCTTTCAGCTGACGCTGGTACTGGTCGGGCTGTGCTTTTTCGGAAGCATGTTCATCACCAACGATGTTTCCCTGCTGACCTTCGTCCCCTTTACGTTCGTGGTCCTGAGCCGTCTGGGAGCGGATGTCCGCCGCTCCCTTCTGATCCCGGTGGTCTGTATGCAGACCATTGCGGCAAACCTTGGCAGTATGCTGACCCCCATCGGCAACCCGCAGAACCTCTATCTTTACGGAAAAAGCGGCATGAGCATCGGGGGATTTGTTCTTCTTATGCTGCCCTACACCCTGGTCTCTCTGCTCCTGCTGCTGGCTTGGGCAGCGCTGGTCTGCCGGAAAGCCTCTGATGCCCTCTCCGTGGACGAGCTTGTTTCTTCTTCTGCATCTCAGGGAGATCAGAAGATCATCCTGTTGTATCTGGTTCTGTTTGCCGTTTGCCTGCTGTCCGTGATCCGGGTGTTGCCTTATGGCATTGCCTTTGCCGCTGTACTCGTCTGCGCCCTTTTTGCAGACCCGCACACCTTACGGGCAGTGGACTATTCCCTGCTTTTGACCTTTGTGGCTTTTTTCATCTTTATTGGCAATCTGGGGCGCATTCCGGCCTTTTCCGGCTGGCTGCAGGAGTTTCTGACCGGCCGGGAAGTTCTTGTGGCGGTTCTTGCTTCGCAGGTCACCAGTAATGTTCCCGCCGCCCTGCTGCTGTCCGGGTTCACGGCAGAGACACAAGCCCTCATCATCGGCACCAATCTGGGAGGTCTTGGCACTTTGATCGCATCCATGGCCAGTCTTATTTCCTACCGGCAGATCGCACGGGAGCTGCCACAGGGAAAGAAGCAGTATTTTGGGCTGTTCACCCTGTCCAACCTGATCTTCCTTGCGATCCTGCTGGGTGTGTGGTTTTTGCTCCACTGACCGTGGCAGATGACTTATGGTTTTTCTATAAAGCTAAAAAAGGGGAGTTCCGTCACGGACGAAGGTCCAGGCAGAACTCCCTTTGGTTTTATCGTATGGTCAGAATGCCGGTGCCCACCGGCACCTCCAGCAGCTTGCCGGAAAAATGCTCCGGGATACCGGACAGTGCCTTTTCCAGATAGGCATCGTTTTCCACCTTGTTCATGTCCCACACCAGACGGCACACCGCTTTCCCGCTCAGGGTGGAGCAGGTGATCATACCATCATAAAAATTGTTGCCGCCTGTCAGCCGATAGGCACTGCGGATTGCTTCTTTTCGTTCCATGCTCCGTCCTCTTTACACTACTTCACTGCTTTTGCGCCGTAACGCACAGCCAGCCTTTTTTATTTTTGTGGCTCTGGATCTGACAGAATCCTGCTTGTTCCAGATACGCTTTCAGTGCAGTGTCCGTATAGATGGTCATACCATTGATGATTTTCGTCCATTTGTCGTCTTTTGTCGTTTCGCCGTTCGCTTCGTTACAGATGAAAAAGACCCCGCCGGGCTTCAGCACTCGATAAACCTCTCTGAAATTCTGCGCAAGTTCCGGCCAGAAGTAGACCGTTTCAAAGGCGGTCACCACATCAAACTGCTCCGCTTCAAACGGCAGCTCTGCCACACTTGCCTGTTGCACGGTACACCGTCCTGCCGCAATGGCTCTGGCATTGACTTTTCGCGCTTTTTCCACGCTGACGGCTGAGTAGTCGATGCCCTGCACCTTGCCGTTGGGGCACAGTTTCAACAGCGTTTTAATGTTCGCTCCACCGCCGCAGCCGCAGTCCAGCACCATGGCATCCGGGGCAGGCTGTAAAAAGCGCAGCCCCCATTCTGCCATTGCGCTGTGTCCAAAGTTCATCATAGCAACCATGATCTTCCCGCCAAGGCCTACGGGCTTTCGGGTGTTTTCAAAAAAGGACATAACGCCACCCTCTTTCTGTTTACCGTTCACAATGCAATACTTTTTACCCGATGCGCCCACTGCACCGGATGACAGGCCAGCAATTCCTCGTGCCGCAAGTTAGGTAAAGCTAACTTTTTGTTCTATAAAAAGCCGCTTCTCAGCGGTCTTTCTGCCAAAATAATACGCCCTGCTGTTGCCTCTGTCAAGGAGTTTAGACATTTTCGGGTATTCCGAGAGAGATTTCGCTTTCGGGAACCCCCAACCGTCACCCCAGTGCCACATCCAGCACCATCATCACGCTGAAGCCCACCGCAAAAAATACCGTACCAACGTTGGAGTGCTGTCCCTGCGACATTTCCGGGATCAGTTCCTCCACCACCACATACAGCATGGCTCCGGCAGCAAAGCTGAGCAGATAGGGCAAAGCAGGCACCACGATGCCTGCCGCCAGAATCGTCAGCACTGCCCCGATGGGCTCTACGATGCCGGACAGTACGCCGCCCCAGAACGCCCGGCCTTTTTTCATTCCTTCCGCCCGTAGTGGCATGGAGATGATAGCACCCTCCGGGAAGTTCTGGATGGCAATGCCAAGGGAAAGTGCCAGCGACCCGGCGGCGGTGATCTGAGCCGTTCCGGCAAGGTATCCGGCATAGACTACGCCCACTGCCATACCCTCCGGGATGTTGTGCAGCGTCACCGCCAGAACCATCATAGTGGTGCGCTGGAGCTGGCTTTTTGGCCCTTCGGCCTGCAAACTGTTCTGGTGCAGATGCGGGATGAGATGGTCCAGCAGCAGCAAAAACAGGATGCCCAGCCAGAAACCCACCGCCGCCGGGAAAAACGCCAGCCTGCCCAGATCTGCAGCCTGCTCCATGGCCGGGATCAGCAAACTCCACACCGATGCCGCCACCATGACCCCGGCAGCAAAGCCGGTCAACGCCCGCTGGATGCCGTCGCGCAGAGAGTTTTTTAAAAAGAACACACAGCCTGCCCCAAGGCTTGTACCTAGAAAGGGAATTAGGATCCCCCAGAATGCGTCTTGTATCATGTAGTACCTCCTTGCGGTTATTCATGGCTAACTCCGCAAAAAGTATACTGCGCTCCGGCAAAAAGGTCAAGGGCTTTGCGGTATAGAGGATGCAGATCGTTTCCTGCATCGAAAATTCACCTCTGCAAACTTTCCGGTTTCTACTTGACAACGCCCGGTGGGAGTGCTATTTTTACATCGAAAATTTGTTTTGCCTAACCATCTGAGGGGTTTTTCCCCTGTATTTTTTGCGCCAATTGTTAGGCAGAGCTAACTATCTTTTCAAAACTGAGATAGAGGTGTGTTACCATGAGATTGAAAAAAGTATTTGCAGGTGCACTTGCGGCCGCTATGCTGGTATGCGCTGTGGCAGTCCCGGCTTTCGCTGCGGAAGAGGTGGAACAGGAAAACTGCCTGACCTCCAGCTATGTCCAGATGAACATCCCCTACGCCGACTTCTACAAGGCTGCCGGCGTGGACAACGCATCTGAGATTGACGCTGTGACCAGCGCCACCAGGAACAAGACCCGTGCGGGCAACCTTGCCGCCGGTTCCTACCACGTCAACGCAGATGGCACCGACATCACCGGCGTTTCCTTCCCGGTCAAGGTGCTGACCCCGTGGGCGCTGAAGAATGCAAAGCAGGTCACCGATGCCGACAGCTACGACATTACCGTTACCCTGAAGGGCAAGGAATCCACCACCACCTACACCGGCGCAGATGCCTTGTTTGAGAACGAGAGCTACGCTTACTACAAGCTCAGTGAGACCCCTGCCTACTACATCACCGCATGGTATAACCTGCTGAGCGGCAAGTGGGAGTTTGGCAAGGTCCACGCCACCGAGACCACCGTAGAGGGCACCACTGTGGAGCTGAATACCAACGGTCACCATGCCACCTACGAGATGAAAATCTCCGGTTTTGATCTGGACTACAAGGCCAACAAGGTCTACGGCGTAGTTCTGACCACCGCCGATGGCAGTGAGTACGGCCTGCATCATGTGACCAACATCTGGCATGGTACCAAGCTGGGCTTCAACGCCGATGATCCTTACTTTGCATCCGTCATCGGCAAAACGATTACTCAGATCACCTTCTACGCCGCCGACGGCGTGTATGTCCTGCCGGTCAATGTGGCGCTGTGAATACACGGGAAACTGCCTAATTTATTGTAAAATATAACACAAAACGGCAAGGTCGCTTGGCATCAGGCGGCCTTGCTTTTCCGTGTCAGGAGGAGTGGGAATGAACAAAAAACGATGCCATACACTGCTGCCGCTGGTGCAGCTTTTCCCGACGGTGGCGGCAGCGGCAGCTGTACTTTTTGCCCTGCCCCGCACCGTTCCGGTGCTGGCCGCCGTGCCGGAAAAGCTGACAACCGTGGTGGAGCAGCCTGTGGAAGCCGCTTCCTCCGAAGCGGAGGAAGAAACCCTGCCCAAGCTGCCCTATGCCGACGGCGTTTACGTCGGCTCTTCCCGGGGCTACGGCGGTGCCGTCCGAGTACAGGTCACCATGGAAAACGGCAGCATCACGGAGGTGGAGATCTTGGACGCACCCCACGAGACCAAGCAGTTTCTGCGGCGTGCCAAGCGGCTTTTGACCACCGTGGTGGAGACTCAGAGCTGGGAGGTGGATGCCGTTTCCGAGGCCACCTACACCAGCCGGGGCATTCTGGGCGCAGTGCAGAACGCCCTGACCGGCGAGGTGGTCAACAATCCCCTGCCGCCCCAGCCAAAGCCCGCTGCAACGCTTGTGGTGGAGGAATATACGGCTCCCTCCATCTACTTGGACGGCATCTACACTGCCGAAGCCATGGGCTTTGAGGGGCAGATCACAGTGCAGGTCACGGTGGCAGAGGATAAAATTACCGATATCACGATCCTGAGCGCCGAGGACGAGGAGGAATATCTCTCCCGGGCAAAACAGGTCATCCCCGCCATTCTGGAGGGACAAAGCCCCAACGTGGATACTGTTTCCGGCGCCACCTACTCCTCCACCGGAATTCTGAACGCAGTCAAGCTGGCACTGGCAAAGGCCGCTGTTGCCCCGGCAGAGAAAACCGCTCCGGAGCAGACTGCATCGGAAGAGACGACAGAGGTAACCGCACCGTCTGAAGCAGCAGAGCCCGGGGAAACGCCGGTCACCGCGCCCACCGTGGAGGTGGTGCAGCCGGAGGAAAAGAGCGCCGTTCCCGTGTGGCTCAAGGAAGTATGGCAGCAGCTTTTCCCGGCAGATGCACCGGCATCCTCTGAACCGGAACCGGCATCTTCTGAGGAAGTGCTGCCGACATCCGAGCCGGCACTGCCGCCGGAAGAGACCGGGATTGAATCTGAAACGGAAGGAGCAGCAGAATGAAATACAAAAATTTTCTCCTCCGGGCGGTGAACCTGCTGCTAATTTTGGGGGTACTGTGGCAATACCAGCAGGTGGCGCTGATCCGGGCGGCAGCGGTAAGCCAGCGCAAGCAGGAAATTGCCGAAGTTGAAGCCTACAATGCTTCCGTTTTGCAGGCGCAGAGCGCAGCACAGGCAGAGCAGAGCGGCTACCGGGACGGCATCTATGAGGGCAGCGCCTATGGTTTTGGCGATGTCATTCAGGTGTCGGTAACTATCCAGAACGGAAAAATGACCGATATTGCGGTGCTGGATGCTTCCGGCGAGGATAAGCCCTACTATAAGCAGGCGCTGCCTTTGCTGGACGAGATGCTGGCAGTGCAGTCTGCTGAGGTGGATACCGTTTCCGGCGCTACCCTCACGGCAGAAGGACTTATCGGTGCGGTAGAGAACGCACTGGGAAAGGCGGCAGGATGATGGAAAAAACACAGGCAAAGCCTTTAACAGCGGCGCAGCAGCGTCAGCGGGACAAAAAGCGCCGTACATGGCTGCGCACCGGGGTGCAGTTGTTCTTCTTTGTGTCCATGCCGGGCGCATTCGTGGCCGGGTTTTCCGGGGTAAAACAGATCTTTCTGCACATCGGTGCAGGCGAGGTGCTCTCTGTGGACAGCTTCACACTTTCCCTGCTGGGGCTGTGCGGCTTCACCCTGCTTTTCGACCGTTTTTTCTGTGGGTACGCCTGCGCCTTCGGCAGCTTGGGCGATGCCGTCTGGGCGCTTTCCGGGCTTATTCAAAAAAAGCTGTTCCACCGCAAAAAGCAGCTCCGTCTGCCGGAGCGGGCGGTGCTTTTGGGGCAGAAGGTCAAATATCTGCTGCTGGCATGGCTGGTAGCACTGTATGTGACCCGGCAGGAAAAGATGCTGACCGGCGCAAGCCCGTGGGAGGTGTTTTCCCGCCTGACGGCTCTGCATCTGCCGCCGGAGGGCTTTGGTGTGGGCATCGGGCTGCTTGTGCTCATTTTGCTGGGTATGACGGTGCAGCCCCGGTTCTTCTGTCAGTTCCTCTGCCCCATGGGAGCGGTGTTTGCCCTGCTGCCAGTGCTGCCATTTGCGCGGCTGCACCGGCAGAGCGACGGCTGCATCCCGGGCTGCAATGCCTGTAAACAGCAGTGCCCGGTGTGCCTGAAGCTGGAGGAAACCAGCCTGCGCAGCGGGGAATGCATCGCCTGTGAAGCCTGCGTTGGCACCTGCCCCAAGCAGAACATCCACCGGTGGGATACCACCTTGTGCAAGCGTCTATGGCTGCCGGTGCTGGGTAAAGCGCTGCTCTTCTTCCTGCTGGGCTGCTGGCTAGGCTTTTGCCGATTCATCTGAACTAAAAAAGGAGGCTGCTGCGCAGGCTGATGCCAAGGGTGGAAAGGTTATGCAGCATGGCGCTGGTGGCAGGGGGAAAGGACATTTTCCCACTTCTCCGCTCTTATTCGGTAACAGCCCAGACCCGCGCAGGCAGACCAGTTGCCCCTTCAATGCGGGGATAAGAAACGATGACTACCGCACCGGCAGGCTGAACTTTATCCAGATTTGCAAGCACCTCCACCTGCAGCTTGTCGTTGTCCAGAACATAGCGCTCGCAGGCAAGGTCGCCCTTTTCCTCCGCCACCGCAGAGGAATCGGTATCCAGCGTTTCGTGGCCGTTGGCGGCGGCATTGCGCACCTTGTAGATATACTCCAATGCTTCCAGCGACCAGCCGGGAGCATTTTCTTTGCCCTCTGCGTCGATGCCGGACAGCGCATCCATATCCGGCCACTTCTTATACCAGTCGCTGCGCAGAGCCACCAACGCACCATCCGGGATAGGACCGTACTTTGCTTCATAGGCCTTGATGTCCTCCACCGTCACAGCATAGCGGGGGTCTTTCTTGGCCTGCTCAGAAATATCGATGACCACCAACGGGAAAATCAGGTCGTTCACATCAAACTTTTCGGACAGCGCTTTGCCCTTGATGAAGTGACCCGGGAAGTCGATATGGGTACCGAACTGTCCGGGGAATTTGAAGGTCTGGATCAGGCATTCCAGTTCCGGCTTGCCCCAGTCCCACACGGTCTTTGCCAGCTCCACAGAGCCTTCCGGGATGCCGGACCAGTAGGGGCTTTCGTTGTTCAGCGAGTGAGAAAGTTCCACCCAGCGATATTTTTTAGCATTCTTCAGTGCGTTCCACAGTTTATAATCAGCCATTGTCGGTTCTCCTTTTATTGTGACGATGTATGTTCGGGCACTTCTCCCAGACAACGGCATCTTCCTGTTTTTTCTCAGTCTGTCTGCCGGGAATTTGTCTGGGAGCAGCGCATTCGCCCGGGTAGTCTGTGCCGGGCATCTGCTGTATGTTTCATCTGTCTGCGCTCCCTTCCTTGTGTTGGGGATAGTATAAACCCATTTTCGCACCATGTCAATAGGTTTATTCTTTCAAAGACTTCCCGGGCAAACGACAGGTCAGCAAACCGTTCGCCCTTGCAATAACGTTTCGTCATCCCCTTTCCCTTTTATCGCAGCTCTTCCAGCAGGGCGGTGCACCCCTCCAGCACATCCTGCCATGGCAAACAAACAAGATCTTCTTCATCTTACTCTCCCAGCACCTCGCCCAGTGCCAGAACAGCGTTGCGGACGCACTCCGGGCACGGGCACAGCGGTGCGCCGTTCTCTATCCCCTTCAGATCCTTGCAGATGGTAGCACCGCACTTTTCCTGAAAGTTTTGCAGCAGTTCCTTAGAAATGCGGGGTGTGCGCTTGCCGTCGGTGACGATGCCCGCCACCATCACAGCGCCGATCAGTGCGCCGCAGGTGCTCTCCATGCAGCCCATGCCGGCGGCATAGCCTGCGCCCAGCTTCATCAGGGTGTCGGCATCCACCGGCAGCTTGTCCTCAAATGCCTTCAGCACCGCCTGTGCACAGTTGCACTGTCCAGTAGCTTTCCATGCGGCAGCCTGTGCTGCCCGTTCTTCGATGTTCATTTTAAAGTCCTCTTTCTTTGATGAATCGTAGTTTATTCGACATTATCATAAAATTCCTGTAACACTGTTGCCAATTCCTCCGGAGATTCTATGTTTGCTTCATGACCTGCTTTCAGAAGTTCATGGAAGTGGGAATCGCTCAAATAACTGGCAAGTTCCTTTGAGGCTTTTTTGTTTGCGTTGTCCTTTTCCCCACAAACGATCAATGCCGGACAGGACACCTTACATAATGAATCCCTGAAATCCAATTCCGTCATCGTACCGCACAAGCTAATCACATCTGCTTTCTTGAATCCAAATTGCTTGAACATTGTATTCGGCATAAAGCGAAACAGCATATTCTGGAACTTCAATAGCTTTTCAGGCATTTTATATTGTGCTGCAATTAGCACCAGTGCCTTTACTTTATTCGGATGGTCTATCGCATAATTAAGTGCCAGAACAGCACCCAAGGAAAGCCCGCACAAGACGATTTCATCATGTTCCTTATCACACTCTCCTGAGAATGCAGCATACAGTTCCCCATAAGTGGCCGCTTTGTCCTCCAGCATCTCTGCCAAACTCAAGCAGACGCTGCTGTCCGAGACCTTCGTTTCTTTTATTACTCTGTCCCAACTGTCTGGTTTTTGTCCCAACCCATGTAAGTACAAAAACTTCATCTAATTTCCGCTCTCCTTCACACGTCCTGCTGCTTCCTTTCCAGTGCTTCAAAGTGATACCGGGGCTTGCCTTTGCTCTTTTTGCCGTACTCGATGGCTTCTTTGGGGCAGTGGCAGATGCACGCCATGCAATGGGTGCAGTTTTTGCCCCAGACCGGCTTTCCGTTTTCCAAACGGATGTTGTTCAAGGGGCACAACTCCACGCACTTACCGCAGCCGATGCAGGCGTCCGTTGCCCGGAAGGCATCGGCTTTTACAAAGAAGCGATAGAACACCGGGTTCACCGGGCCGCTCATAAAGCGGTCGTAGAGGTTCTCTCTCGGCGGAGGAAATTCCTGCCCGGCCTTGAGCTGCGCCAGCACCTTCTGAAGCGCAGGCTCTGCCTGCTCCACGATGCTCCGTGCCTGCTCCTTTTGAGGTGCATTGAACATGGCAATATAGTTTTCCGGCATGATGATCTGGGCTGTGCCCATATACTGCAGCTGCTTTTGCGCTGCAAGCTGCCGGTTATAGCCTGCCGCATTGCCAATTTCGCTGCCGCAATCCATCACAAACCAGATACGCTCTGCCCTGGTCAGCGCGGTCTTGCCCAGCCACTCCGACACCACCCGGGGGATACGCCATGCGTAGGTAGGCGTGACCAGCACCACGTCACGCCCGGTCTGCACCGGGGCGGTATTCCCTGCCTTGATGCAGGCGTTCAGGTCGTAAAGCGGCATCTCCAACCCTTCGGCAATGCGCCGCGCCAGATACCGGCTGTTGCCGGTTCCCGTAAAATAAAGTACCATGGCTGCTCCCTCATTTTGTGTTTTTCAGTTACCTGTCTGCCCAGCAAGCTGGAACTTATCGGGGCGAGGCCCCTCCATCTTGCTGCCGCAAGACCGTTCGGTCGCTTGAAAGCCCCACTGGGGCTTTCATTGTTCTGCTTCGCTCCACAAACGCGAACTTGTCGGGGCGAGGCCCCTCCATCTTGCTACGCAAGACTGTTCTGTCACTTAAAAGCCCCACTGGGGCTTTCATTGTTCCGCTTCGCTCCACAAACGCGAATTGTTTACTTCTTCGTCTTAGGCGCAATAAGCAACATGACTGTCACAAGAATATATAAACCATACAGTAACCAAGTAATGGTATTGTTCCAAGGAAAACTCATTTCTGGATGGTTCAATGCAAACACTATAAATGCAATAGCTATAATCAGCATTATTAAACCGAGAATCCTTGATATACGCTTTTTCATGCAAAGCACTTCCTTGTCAAACTGGAATTGTTAATCTTGAACTGGTCCTATAATGCCAAATGCTATTGCATCAATAAAAAGCACGAACGCTATCACACAAACAATTAAAATAGTTGCAATGACTTTAATAACAAGTTGTTGATATTGTCTTAAATTACTCTTACTAACAATCCTTAAGACAAAAATCAAAGCAACGAGGATGATAAAAGAAATAATATTATAAAGAACCACTGTTTTCATCTATGTGTCCTTCTTTTTTATATCAATTCCGAGTTGCCGCTCTCCGTATGCCATAGTCTCCGCACGCAAAAAGCCCTTTGCGGCAAGGTGTGTGCTTACACCTCACCCGCAAACTTCATGCCCCAGCTCATGCGGGTGTCGTACATCAGGCGGGTCAAGGCAAGGCTGTCCTGCGGGGTGTAGCGGTCGCTGCCGGTGCGCCCCAGTTTGACGCAGCGGCTTGCTTCCCGGATCTCGTACTCAAAGCCGTTGATGTCCACCGGGCAGCGGATGACCTCCGGCTCTTTGCCCTCCACTTCCAGCGTCATGGTCTCGGCGTGCTGGAAATCCGGCAGGAAAATACTGCCCTTGGTGCCAACGATGCGGGCGTTGCGCTCCAGCTCCTGCCCGATGGTCTGGACAGACTCCGCCTTGCAGCCGCCGGGATAGGTCAGCACAAGGCGGCTGTAATCGTCGGTGCCGTACTCGTTGATGTGCACCTCTTTGGTTTCCACCTTCTCCGGGTCCTGTCCGGTCAGGATGCGCAGAAAGCCCAGATTGTAGATGCCGATATCCAGCAGCGCACCGCCGCCCAGACCGGAATCAAACTTGCGATCCTTCCGGGCACCGGAGGCAACAAAGCCGTACTGACAGGTGATCTGCTTCAGCTCCCCGATGGTGCCCGCCGCAAGAATCTCGCGCAGGCGGTCGTACAGCGGCAGCAGCCAGATCCAGAATGCCTCCATGAGAAAGAGGTGCTTTTCCTCTGCCAGACGGTACAGCTCCCGTGCCTGCTCCGGGCTGATGGTAAAGGGCTTTTCGCACAAAACATGCTTGCCCTGCTCCAAGCAGAGCTTGCAGTTTTCGTAGTGCAGGGTGTTGGGGGTGGCGATATAGATGGCCTCCACCTCCGGGTCGGCGGCAAGGGCTTCGTAGGAGTCATAGCAGCGGGGGATGCCGTACTGCTGCGCAAACGCCTGTGCGCTTTCCATGTGCCGTGACCCCACGGCAACAATCTGCTCCCCCTCTGCGCCCATCTGTTCCACCGTAGACGCAAACTTTTTGGCAATGGTGCCGGTCGCTAAAATTCCCCACTTCATAACGGTACCTCCCATTTTATGGCTTTGGGTCCAGTATACCATGATTTTCCCTTGTGGAAAAGCTTCCGAAAAACAAAAATGCCCCCGGAGGGCTTGTTCCAACTCTCCGGGGACGATTCTATTCACCGGTATCATCCCTCTGGCTGCACGCCAAAACAGGCTCCTGCAAGCGTTTAACCACTGGCAGGAGCCTGTTTATTTCTTAAAGTTTCGTCATCCACAGACCATGCAGGTTGCAGTAGGCGTAGACCGCCACCGGCTTTTCGCTGCCCAGCTCAAACACCGCCTTGGGTGCCTGCCCGGGGGTAAGATAGCGGAGCTGTCCGCCGTTTTCGGTCTCCACAAAGAGCCACTGGATGTGGTGCACATCCACCATGGGGTGCTCCACCGCACCCACCGTAACCGTGAGGGTGCTGCCGGAAAGCTCTGCCACCGGCAGATGCTTTTCGCCGCTGGCTTCCACCGTGTTGGGGAGCAGTTCCTTCATCTTTTCGCCGCAGCAGACCAGCGGAACGCCTGCGTTGTGGATGGTGGTGACCAGGTTGCCACAGTGCTCACAGATATAAAACTTTGCCTTCATATTCAAATCCTCCATCGGAATGTTGTTGGTGTTTCCTGTGGCTATATGATAACATTTCCTAGTTATATTTTCTGTGACTGGATCACGTAAGACAGCCTTGTGCTATGGGAATGCCCCTCAGCTTCCCATGCCGAGGAGCACCAGCACGACCACCACCGCAATGGCGATGAGGCAGCCGCAGCCGCTTCCGTCTCCACCACTGCCGCCACCATTGTTGTGGCCGCCGCCACCGCCACCAGACGAACCGCCGAAGTTGCGGTTGAAAGCCGTCATGTATTGGGCATAGCCCGTGTCGCCTTTGCCGAAATAGCCGTAATCACCGTTTGCCATGGTGTTTTCCTCCGTCTGAAGTGTGTTTTGCTTCTTCTGAGGTCATTTTACCGGAAGAGGTATCCAATAAACCTCTCTTTCAGTATTTTTTGCCGTCTCATTCTTCCCCGATGCCCAGATACGCATCAATGTCCATGATACCCTCCCCGCTGACCTCCACCAGATCTTCAAAGGGCACCACGGTGTCGCCCACCTGCAGGGTGCGGAACACCGGATCGATGCGGTCTGCTTTTCCGGTCAGGGTGAGGTAGCTGCCCACTGCGGGAACCTCCGGGTGAGCGGTATCCTCCTTGAAGTACCGCACCGTGATGGTTATGCCCTTGGTGACCTGCATCAGCCGATCGGACAGAGCTGACATTTCTTCCTCGGTCAAAATGCGCTTGGTCACCCGCTCGGTGCGCTGCTTTTCTGCGGCAAGCTGCTCGTCATAGCCCCGCAGCGGAGAGAAGGGCGAGAAGATCTTAGCCCGGTTCTGTAAAGTCATGCGGGGGTGCTTGCGGAGGGATTCTTCGGTCCGGGGGCGCTCCATCTCTAGGATGTCCCCGTACTTTTTGGCAGTCTCCAGTCCGATCTTACTATTTTTGTAGTTTTCCATCCGAACCTCCTGCGCTGTGCCCA
Organism: Faecalibacterium sp. BIOML-A1; assembly: GCF_009679715.1. Lineage (NCBI taxonomy): Bacteria > Bacillati > Bacillota > Clostridia > Eubacteriales > Oscillospiraceae > Faecalibacterium > Faecalibacterium sp. BIOML-A1. Next base: position 104,672 of record NZ_WKZJ01000001.1, on the reverse strand, counting down.
CCGATCTGTGCGTTGCGCTGGCGCATGGTGGCACCCTCTTCGTAGCTGCTGGCTTTCAGCACGGCGTTTTTGCCGTACTTGTTCTTGATGCCCAGCATGGCTTGCTGGAGTTTTTTCTCCTTTTCCAGCTTCTTGGTGTCGGTGAAAAAGTCCACCTGATAGATGCCCTCGTCCGGCGTGACCTTGTTGGCGTTGATGGTAATGCGCCGCACCGTCAGCGCCGGGTCGGTGATGCGCTCAAACAGCTTTGCGCTTTCGTTGATGAGGGTGCTGCCCAGATTGGTGGGCGCATCAAACCGGATAGTGCCGTGAGCTGCCTTGGGGATGGTTCTGCCGTAGCGGTCGGTCTGGGTCAGACCACGATAACCGCCCTTGTCCACGTTCTCCCGGTCGTAGCCTATCTCCAAGGTGATGGATTCCGTCACCAGCTTCTTTTCGGTGAGCCGGAACATCAAGATTTCTGCCATTTCCCGGACAATGAGTTTTGCTTTATCATACGGATAAGGAGTGGAAAGCACCTGTCCCTCGCTGATGCTGTTGGTGCTGGGCTTGTAGCTTTTGATTTGCTCTATGCCGCAGGGCTCGTAGCCCCATGCGTGGTCAATAAGGATTTCTGCATCTACGCCGAAAATCTCGTACAGACGATCCTCTCCGTGGATGGAAAACCGTGCCAAATCCCCCATGGTGTAGATGCCGTGGGCTTCCAGCCGTTTGACGGTGCCGGGGCCAGTCATCCAGAAATCCGTCAGCGGGCGGTGGTTCCACAGCAGATACCGATAGGACTGCTCGTCCAGCTCCGCAATGCGAACACCATCCTTGTCCGCCGGGATATGCTTTGCCACAATATCCATGGCCAGCTTTGCAAGGTAGAGGTTGGTGCCGATGCCTGCCGTTGCGGTGATACCGGTGTTGTACAGCACCTCCCGCACCATGGTCATGGCAAGCTCGTGGGCGCTCATGTGATAATAGGGCAGATAGCCCGTCACATCAATGAAAACCTCGTCGATGGAGTAGGGGTAGATATCCGCCGGGGACACATATTTGAGGTAGGTCTTGTAGATTTGAGTGGAAACGTCCAGATACCGCTGCATCCGGGGCGGCGCAACGATGTAGCTCAGCCCCAGCGCCGGGTCTGCGTTCAGGGCACTGGCATCAAAAGAGGTGCTGGCAAAGTGGTATCTGCCGTCCTCTCCCCGGACCGCCTTTTTCTGCCGGATGGCAGTCTGCAGCCGCTGGGCGTTGACCTCTTTCACCCGCTGAACGGCTTCAAACAGCCGTGCTCTGCCGGGTATCTTGTAGGCCTTCAGGGAGGGCGACACCGCAAGGCAGATGGTCTTTTCGGTGCGGGATGCGTCTGCCACCACGAGATTGGTGGTCAGAGGGTCCAGATGGCGGTCTACGCACTCCACCGAGGCATAGAAGCTTTTCAGGTCGATTGCCAGATAGGTGCGCGGCGCTGCCATACTTCAGCCCTCCTTTGCAAAAGCAACAACTATTTATCTTATTATAATAAATCTTTACGCTGTTTTCAAGATGGAATGGCTATTTTATCTGTGATATAGACAACAAAAAAGAGTGGCAGCATTTCAAGCTGAAACGCTGTCACTCTGTAGGAACTGCGTAATGACTGACGATTATCCTTCTACTTTGACCGTAGCACGATCGCACTTTGCGTTTTCATCCGCATCCAGCGTGATATGCACAAAATGTTCCGGCTTATCATAATCCTTTGTCTCGCCGTCATCGGTATAGTATTCATAGGATGCACCATCGGGAGCATAGGCAAGCAGGCGCAGATCTGCAAAGTCCACATCGGCAACGCTCTGGATCTTTTTGCCGTCCTTGGCAAGGGGCAGAAGGTGTCCCTTGCGCATAAAGAACACCACTTCATCCAGCTCCACCGGAATGTAATGATGGCCTGCCGGCAGCACGCTGGTTTCCATGCGGTTGCTTTCGCTGCACTTTACCCGCACCTGCAGCATCTCCTCCGGCAGATAAACATACCGACCTCGGGCATTTTGCTCATATACCGGGGCGATCAACAGGCTTTCACCGATCATCACCTCATCCTCTACCCGGCGGGCAAAGTCGTCCTCCGGGAAGGCGAACGCCAACGGCATACAGTACATGCCGTCGTGCAGGGCAGCTTTCATGTACTCGCTGTAAATGTAGGGCAGCAGCAGGTAGCGCAGTTGTAAAATACCGGCAAAGGCAGCCTTGTTCTTAAAGCGGTAGGGCTCCTGCCGGCGGGTGCCGTCGGCAGAGTGGTTCCGCAGCAGCGGAGAGAAGATGCCCAAGCCGTACCAGCGCAGCACCAGATCCTCCGTGGTATTGCTGCCAAAGCCGCCAATGTCGGGGCCTTCGTACAGGAAGCCGCACATATTCAGGGAGGGCATCATGTGCAGCGCAAGCAGAATGTGGCTCCACCAAGAATGGTTGTCGCCAGTCCAGATGCCGCCATACCGGTGCATCCCGATGCAGGCCGAACGGGAGTATATCAAAATGCGCTTGTCCGGCTCCAGCCGCTCGAAAGCCTCACCTGCCGCACGGGTCATGTTATAACCAAAAAGATTATGTACCTTGTCGTGCCGCATACGCCCCTGTTTGGTGTTGTGGTAGAACAGCTTATAATCGTTTTCGTTGTTGGAAAGCCCTGCCACCATGCCGGTAAAAGCACCAAAGCTGGAAATATCCAGGTTTTGCTTGCTGTATTTCTCAATTTGAGCAAAGGTCTTTTTCAGTCTTTCTTCTGCGTAGAAGATAGCAGGCTCGTTCATATCATTCCAGAAGCCCTCGATCCCCTGATCCAGCAGAACTTTATATTGACTGCCAAACCAAGCACGGGCTTCCGGGTTGAGCATATCAGGGAAGTGTACCCGTCCCGGCCACACACCGGCTACAAAGGGGGTGCCATCCTGATTCGTGCAGAAGTAGCCGTTTTTCACGCCCTCCTCGTACACATCATATCCATCTTCGACCTTGACTGCTGCATCGATGATGGGGACAAGATGAATGCCCTGCGCTTTCATCTCGGCGGCAAAGTCCGCAAAGCGCGGGAAGCGCTGCGCATCCACCGTAAAGTCCTTGTAACGCTCCATGTAATCGATATCCAGAACCACAGCGTCCAGCGGCATATGATTGGCACGGTAATTTGCCACCACCTCGCGGACCTCGTCCTCGTTCATGTAGCTCCAGCGGCTCTGGGCGTTGCCAAAAGCCCATTTGGGCGGAATATAACTGCGCCCCACCAACTGGCGGAACTGGCGCACAATATCGGTCAGGCTCTCGCCCTCAATGATGTAGAGATCGTAATTTTCCTCGGCCACCGTGATGCGTAAGGTATCCAGGTCGGTGTAGCCGCAGTCAAAGGTGACCTTGCCCGGGTAGTCAATAAAAAAGCCAAATGTATCCTTGCCGGACACGATCATAAAATTATAAGCACCGTACAGCGAGGATTTGCCCTCGGTATGGTTGCCGTCATCGGAGCATTTGCTTTCGTACACCCACCCGCGCTTGTTGATACCACGGACGTTTTCGCCAAGACCATACAGGACATCCTGCGGTTCCATGGCATAGGAGAAGCCATCCGGCTCCTTGGTCAGATAGGGTATCGTTTCCATCATGGGCAAAAAAGAACCCACTACACTTTCGGTATCAAACGGTTGACCGTATTGCTTTTTGTAGATCATAGTAAAATATCTCTCCTTTGTTTTTTGAATCGCATGCTGATCCTGTCGAGATAAAAATTTTCTTTAAATCCAAACGATGCAAAATCATCTCGCCCGATGCACCGCGAAACGAAACACCACCATTATGATAGATCGTCTCCCGTATGGCCTGAAATGCATTTTTTCCCAGCCTTACCGTATCGGAAGTGTAGATTTCATCTGTAAGCCTTCTATCGAATTTCCTTTTCATCCTCGTAGAGTTTTGATTCTGCCGCGCACTTCAATTCTGGTATGTCTTTTATGGTCAACTGGCATACTGATTTTTGATCAAGCTTGTACAGCATAGCTAGTATAGTATACTTGCGCAGCATTTCGATTTCAAGCGCTAATTGGCATTGGCTGTGTAAAAAAGAGAGGCCAATCTGCGTAAAAATTTGCGCAAGTTGATCCCTGTGCTTTTTCACAATCCGGCTATCAGTATAGACAGTCATCTTGCGATGCGGTATACTCGAACCAGATCAACATTTTCAGGAGGAAAATCATGGCGGGAGAAAACAACAAGGTCGTTATTGTTACCGGCGGAAGCTCCGGCATCGGACGGTGCACGGCATCCGCTCTGAAAGAGAATGGCTGCATCGTCTATGAGTTCAGCCGCAGAAATATCCCTATGGAGGGTGTTACCCATCTGTCTGTCGATGTGACCGATGAAGATGCGGTCAACGCCGCTGTGCAGCAGGTCATCCAAAAAGAGACCAAAATTGATGCAGTGATCAACTGTGCAGGCTTTGGCATTTCCGGTGCGGTGGAGTTTACGTCCATGGAGCAAGCCAAAGCGCAGTTTGATGTGAACTTTTTCGGGACAGTCACTGTAAATAAAGCAGTTCTCCCCTTCATGCGCCATCAAGGGAAGGGGCATATTGTGAACATCAGCTCTGTTGCTGCCGTAGCGCACATTCCGTTCCAGACCTTCTACTCTGCAAGCAAAGCCGCCGTTTCTTCTTACTCTTACGCTCTGGCAAACGAAGTCAAGCCCTACGGCATCCATGTTACCGTCGTAGAATTGGGTGACATCTGCACCGGATTTACAAAAGCACGTCAGAAAAGCATTCTCGGCGATGAAGAATACGGCGGGCGCATCTCCCGGAGCGTCAGTCAGATGGAGCACGACGAACAAAACGGCATGGACCCGGCACGCATTGGACGGTACATCGCCGGTATTGTGGAGAAAAAGAACCCGGCAGTCGTTTATGTTGCCGGTGCACAGTATAAATTCCTGAGCCTTTTGTGCAAGCTCCTGCCTGCCGCAGCACGAGGAAAGATCGTGGGGAAAATATATGGGTAACAGGCGCATTGCTCCGCAAAGCTGCTATATCCGTATTTTGTAAACAACGAAGCAGAGCTGCTCTCCCCGGAGTCCGGAAAAAAGGCAAGCCCTCCTTCATAAATTACAGTAACCGTTTATGATACTATGGGGAGGGGTCGGCATGTTTTTATCTCTTCTGCAATTTTTTGCCACAAAGTTTCTGGTTTTGGCGCTTCATCTGGAAAGCGGCAGCTTTCCGCGGCCCCTCTCTGCCCGGGAGGAAACCGAAGCCTTTTCCGCACTGCGTGCCGGTGACCTTGCCGCACGGGAAAAACTGATCCGGCACAATCTGCGTCTGGTGGCACACATCGTAAAAAAATACTACGCCCTGCCCGGCGATCAGGACGACCTTATTTCCATCGGCACCATCGGCCTGATGAAAGCAGTGGATACTTTCGACTCTGCCCGTCGGGCACGCTTTTCCACCTACGCCAGCCGGTGCATTGAAAATGCTATCCTCTCCCCGGCGCACTTTCAGATGGAAAAGAGAACCCACTCATTTTTCAAAGCAGCGCAAATGCGTCAAAATGGGTTTTCTGGGCTCAGGAAAGCGGTCACCTTTTTCTACTTCAAAAGGTATCATGTGAGGGTTGTGGTCTAACCCCTCTATACATCTTGCAGGTAACTTTGGCAGGCCCCCGCACTACCGTAGAGGCGCAGGCGTTCTACCGTATGTACCACTCTTACGCCGGCATCCCGGACCCCTGGGACCGTCTGCGTTGGTGCCGCTATGGTCTTGACCTGCTGCAAAAAGAGGTTGCTGCCATGGTGGGCATGGAGGAATGGCTCTATCGGGATCTGGAAAGCGGCGCATTTCACCGCAGCTTCACGCCCGAACTTGCGGACAAGCTCGCCGCCCTTTACGGCATCCCGGTGGAGGATATTCTGGACGACTACACCCTGTTTCTGCACCGGGGCGGAGGAGCCTTCCTCCGCAGATACCGGGAGGCAAAAGGCTGGAACCGTCAGCAACTTGCCGACCACGCAAAGGTCAGCCGGACAAGCATCCGCTGCTGGGAGAGTGGACAAAAGACCATCAGTCAGAAGTGCTTTTGCCATCTGGTGGAAAACCTTGGTTCCGATTTTCCATCTATGCTTCGCATGTGAGGTATGGTAATTTTTCTCCGGTCAAACGAAAAAGCTCGTCTGCAAGCCACGATATGTGGCAGCGCAGACGGGCTTTCGTTATGGAATCATTCTGTTTCAATTATTCTGATATTTGCTCTGACTTACATGGCGTTCCGTAAAACACGCAGTCGTTCTTCAAACGTTGCTTTCCATGCCGGATGCTCGGAGAATACGGTGTGCTCCACCTGACGGACTTGGTTCAGTCCGATGTTCCGCACCGCTTCCACTGCAGCATCTTTTTGGCTCAGATGGCGTTTTCCCACGGTCAGACAGTTTGCGCCTTCTGGCGTGTCGTACTGCTGAAACGCCCGGTTGAAGTCCATCAGGTCATGCAGACGGATGGGCTGATTGGTTTCGTTGTCTACCAGCAGACCCCAATTTTCCCAATGACGGTCAGTATTGCCCACCAGATAATCCAGAATGTTCATCATATAGTAGCCGGGAGCATCCAGCTCTAAGATCTTATCCAGCGTATTCCAATCACGGTTCGTGCAGTAGACGTCATAGGCTGCATAGGTCACAAGACTGTATCGCTGAGATGTCATGATTTTGCTGATAGAAACCGGCTCATTTTCAAACATTCCCTGCTCATACAGTATCTGATGGCAGTCAAAGCACCGGCAGATTTTGCTTGCCAGCACTTCACGTTCCACCGCATCCCTGCCGCCATCCTTGTAAAGATAGAATCCATCCTCTTTGCGCACCCATGCTTTGGGGTACAAGCCGCCCGTAGACAGGTCATTTGCCAGAAGATGGGCGTTTGTCACCGTCATTTGGTGCCCCCGCAGCGCAATATCCACAAGCGCATTGCTTAAGGAGTGTGCAAAAAGGTTGATATCCTCGAATCGAATCTTCTCGTTTTCTTCTTTCACCCAGAACACATCCAGCAAAGACAGACAATGGTAGGATAACGCAATCTGTGCTCGTTCCCTGTCCGTAACGCTCTGAGATGCACCGATACTGTTCAGGATTTCCTTGGCGTAGGTGCGATCCAACGTCAACATCCGGGAGGCGCACCAATAGTAAAAGTTCGTTACATTATTGATGCGCTCGTCAAAATCATCCGATTCCACCAGAACCAGATCATAGGGCATGAAATCCTCGAGGCAGATCCTGCATTCCCCTGTCGTGCTGAGTTGTGCCACACAGCTTTCCCGGTGCATGATCTCGTAAAACATGGTTTTCATCCCTCCCTGCGTTCTGTGTCTTGCTCTGTATTTATATTACCTTCTTTTTTCACGGGACGCAAGAGCTTTTACTTTTCAAAAAGCTTTTTCTGCTGCTCCATCAGGACGGTTTCGATACGCTCTTTCAGCAAAAAGTGAAACTGTTTTGAGTGTTATGCAATGCCATAGGATACCATATTGGCTGCCAGCAATCAACAGCTTTGTTGTGTCAGCCGCATTTCAAAAGACTTATGTAGCACAAAAAGCCCCACGCTCAACACTGCCTCTGAATCTGACCGTCTCTGGTCAGAGCAGAAAAGCATATGTTGAGCGTGGGGCTTTGTTTATCGGCTCGGCTGCCAGCCGGGCTTTTGGTGTTCCTTGGGTTTGTAAGTTCCTTTGGTAGTATCGATCACCGCCTGCAGCAATTCGAGCTTCTGCCATGTGGGGCAGTTCAGACGGTCGATTTTTTCGATCACATAGTTGGCGTGGGCGGTTGCGACCCGTTTTCCGAGTTCGTCCCATCCCTCTTTCGTTTTGGGGTAATGTACCACCACTTCAATGGGGGCACTCTTTCGCATGGCTCACTCACCTCCGATTACATCACTATCACCTCATTTTTACGGGTTACTGGTTGTCCGCTATTCGCTGCGGTTTCCGCTCAGAACATTCAGAGCCAGACTGACCAGCAAAGCCATATCAATGCGGAGCATTTCAGCCTTGCTGGCATAGCCCATAAAGCGTTCGATGCGGGATTTATCGATCGTGAAGATCTGCTCCAGAAGAATCATGGACGGTTCTTCAAAGGCCGGGTTGAAATCCACCAGCACATGGGTGGGCTGGTTTTTCTTCTTTTCCGTCCGGGTGGTAACAGTTGCAACGATCAATGTAGGCGAATGACGGTTTCCAATGTTGTTCTGCAGAACTACCACAGGGCGTTTCCCGCCCTGTTCCGAGCCGATATGCGGCTCCATGTCTGCATAGTAGATGTCCCCTCTGAGATATCTCCAATTGTTCGGTAACATAAAAATCCCCGTGGAATGAAACGCCCTCATAGCCAAGAAGATTTACGAATCCTCTCAACTATGAGGGCATTGTTTTTATTCGTGCGGTTCCATGGTCAGATTATGCTGCAAAATTCAAGTGAGTCACTTTTTCTTTACCATTGAGCTTCTGATAACATCCAAAATGGTCCGATCCGCCGGGAGCCACGGAACGGAATCAATGTCATCTTTTGTCAGCCATCGTGCAGCTTCCGCTTCTTTCAGCACAAGCTCGCCGGAAACCACTTCACACCAGAAGCAGTCCATGGAAAGACGAAACGCCGGATAATCGTACTCGATTGTACCAATTAAATCCTCCACGGCGATTTCCGTGTCCAGTTCTTCTTCGATTTCCCGCTTCAGAGCCTTCTGCGGGGTTTCGCCCGGCTCGATTTTGCCGCCCGGAAACTCCCACTGGCCTTTATAGTCGCCATAACCGCGGGCAGTGGCGTAGATTTTGCGCTTTTCCTGCATGGAGTCGCAGATCACAGCGGCCACAACACGAATCGTTTTCATAACGTTCTCCTTTTGGATTCATTAGGCCGACCGTCAGAAGTCCCACCGACACGATAGAACACCCTGTTTCCTGCTTTTCTTGCAGTAACCAGCCCCATCTCATGGAATTTCATCACAAACGTCCGAATGGTTGCATACGCAGCGTTTCGGAAATCCTTTTCCAGCTGCTTTGTGGTAAACTCCTCTGCACCATAAGCAGACAGAACATACTCCCAGAGCAGCCGTTCTTTTTCTGTGATTTTTCCTTCCGCAAGAGCAGTTTGATATACCTCAAGATCAGTTTTCGGCGGGACTGCATCCACCTGCAGGCGGTTATAGACCTCATTGCAGAAGTAGAACAGAAAGGGAGTCACATCCGTATAGCCGGAAATCAGAGCATTTCTCTCCACGCGTTCGTAGGCTTTGTAATATGCCTCCTTGTTTTCAGCGATGTATCGGGAAAACGGCGTGAACAGTGCCGCAGGATAGCCCTGCTGAACAAGATACCAGAGGTGGAATAGCCGTGCAGTGCGTCCATTCCCGTCAAAATAGGGGTGGTAGTATGCAAAAGCAAAGTGCAGAATGGCAGCCTTATGCAGCTCATTGATGCCGTCATTGGCATTCGCAAAATCGACAAGACATTTCATGGCACCGGGAAGCCGCTCTGCTGGAAGTCCCGGTCTGGGTTCTTCACCGCCCACAATAAAAACCTCGCCATGCCGATAAAAGTGGTTTGGCAGTAATCGCTCTTCATCCGGGAGATAATCCCCTGTGCTGATCTGATATAGGTGATGCAGATTCTCCTCGGTGATCCTATTCTGACGATTCGCGATAAACTCCAGTCCGCGCTTCATACCATAGATGCGGGCTTCTTGTTCATCACGAGGGGCATAACCATCGAGGATATAACGGATACTGCTGCGGGTCGAGCGGATACTTTCAATTTGAAAAGTAGCATAAATTTCCTCGGTCATCGCCGACAAACCGAAGTTTTGTCCACTGACAGGGACAGAGAGCAACTGCTTCATACCATTTGTTGAAATTTGCGCGAGGTTCGGCAGGTAAAACAGCTTATTTCCAGAAAAATCAGTCAACGGCAGAGGCTGCGCAAAGTTTTGCCGCAGCAATTCGGCAAATTCTTTGACGCTGACAGTCGAGTACTTGTATTCCATCCGATTGAGTTCAAACAAATGCTTATCTGAAAGCATTTTGGCAAACTGTGCCCCATCCATTCTGTCCACCTCGCAGTTGATACTTATTGATACTATATAGTATCAATATATCGATTCTTTATAAAAAAGTCAACCGAAACAGGCCGAACCAACTTTTTTCCATACTCTCCGTCAAAATTCCCGTGGTTCCGTCACGGATCACATCTCCATCGGCTTATTCCCCACTTCGTCCAGATACGCATTCAAAAATTCCGCTGCAAGGCTGTTGGGACGGATGTTTTCTCTGGCTTCCTGTGGGGTGAACCACTTGCAGCGGTCCACTTCGTGGTTGATATGCAGCGCCTTTGCGGTTCTGACGAAAGCCGTAAAGTTGCACATCAGCGTGTTAGACGGCTCAAAAAACTTGGTACGGTTGAATCGGAGGTGCTCTACTTCCAACCCGGTTTCTTCCCGGACTTCCCGTACCACGGCGTGTTCTTCTGCCTCACCGCGGTTCACATATCCAGCCACCAGAATATAAGAGGGCTTGCCGTACTGCTGGATGAGCAGAATTTTCCCGGTCTCCTCATCCACAACAATCATGCTGACTGCCACATTGTACATCGGGAACCGGTATTGCTGGCATTTCGGGCAATAAGGCACAATGCCCTCTTCTTCCAGTTCTTTTTCAATCAATGCCGTACCGCATTCAAAGCAATGCTTCTGAATCATTTTTACACTCCAAACACTGTTTTCGTCAGCCGGATACCTGCTGCCGTCTTCATCGTATGTTCCATAAAGGTTCGGATTTCCTGCTGGTCGTACCCGCTTTCGGACGCATTGACGATATAATCTGCCTCAATCAGAATCTGATAGTCAATGCCGTCGATCTGCGCCGGACTATGGTGGTGCCCTACCAGATAGGCCACCCGGTCGATCTGTGCCGCTGTCATGCCGGTATCCGCCAAGAACTCCCGCACCAGCGGGGCACCCTCCTGCTCCTGATATTTACCATTGGTGTTGCCGTACTTTTTGCGGCAGAGCGGGCAGGCGATATCGTGGGTGATGGCCGCCACCTCCAGAATAAACTTCGTGTCTGCGTCCAGCCCCTCCAGCTCACCAATGGTTTTGGCATAGGTCCACACACAGCTCAGGTGCGTGATGTCATGGATATTCCCTTCGGAAAAGGCGATCATCTTTTCCATGATCTGTGCAATGGTCATCATTTGTTTTCACTCCCGTTTTTAATACTTAAATGTTCACCTTGATAAACGCGAATTTATTCTTCAAATTTTTTATGACACTTTGGACATTCTTTAGGGATCGGCCTATAACCAACAAGCGAGCAACCGCAATAAGGACATTTCATCATGGTGAGATGATATACAATACCACCAACAACAACCATTGCACCGATTAGCAGGCATAGGTTTACTCTGTACTCCTTTGCCGTCATTGCTCCTATTACTGCGAGCAATATTCCTATCATCAAAATGATCCAAGAAATGGCAGCCTGCTTTTGTGGGCTATTGTTTTTCATATAATCACACCCCTCGTCAAGTTCCGATTCATAAAATCCCCGTCAGCGCCACTGCAACCAGAAGGGACGGCAGCAGGTTTGCCACCTTGATGGTTCTTGGCCATACCAGATTGATGCCCACACAAAAAATCAGAATATTTCCTACCAGCGATAGATTGTTCAGCACAGCGTCCGTCATAAAGCCGGACAGCACTACCGCAAGAGCCGTCATGGCACCTTGCAGCACTGCCACCGGAATAAATGAAAACACGCAGCCCTTGCCCATGGAGGATGCCATGATGAGCACAATGATAAAGTCCAGAATCGCTTTTGCTACCAGCGTGGAATGGTCGCCGTAGATGCCATCCTGAATGGAGCCGATGACGGCCATGGCCCCGATGCTCACCGTCAGGGATGCCGACACGAAGCCGTTGACGAACTGGTTGTCGCCGTCACTGCCAGTCTTGTGTTTGAGCCACTCGCCAAAGCGTTCAAACTGTGCATCCAGATCAATAAGTTCACCCAGCAGCGCACCCAACGCCAGCGATAGAATCATGACCATAGAGCCACCGGTGCTCAAAGTTCCGTCTGGCCTAACCGTTAGTATCTTGGAGAGCGTTCCCGCCGCTCCCAGAAACACCACGGAAAAGCCCGTGGCTTTGATGATTGTATCCTGATAGCGCTCTTTCAGAAAGCGTTTGAACAGAATACCCAGCACACCGCCTATCACAATGGCCAGCGCATTGATGATCGTTCCCAATCCCCGCATTTTCGTTTTTCCCTTGCTTACTGATTCCTGTATTTGTTTAAGACTTCATCCGGGATATGACAGTAGCTGCAGTCTTCCGGGTACCGCTCCAGATGGTGCTGATGCTCCTCTGCACTCCGGACGTAATTCGTCAGCGGCAGCACTTCCACAACGATTTTATCCCGGTCCTTCCGGCTGTCAATAAAGGCTCTTGCTTCTTCCAGATGTCCGGGATTTGTGCTGTAAAGCCCCGTGCGATACTTTTTTCCAACATCAACGCCCTGTTTGTTCAGGCTGTACGGGTCGATGATTTCAAACAGATGCTCCATAAGCTCTGTAACACTGGTACATTTCTCATCAAAGACCACTTTAACGCACTCTGCGTATCCATCATACGGGCCGTCCAGCGTGTTTGTTGTTCCGTTGGCTCTCCCGGCTTCGGTCGTCCGTACACCGGGCACCGTGTCAAAAAAATGCTGGACGCCCCAAAGGCACCCGCCTGCAATGTATACCGTTTCCATACTCTTGACTTTCCTTTTTTTACTGGTACAGTTTGCATCCATGCTCTGTACTCCTTACGGTTTCCTTGCTAGCTGCAAATCGATCCATCATACCAACTCACAAAAAGTGCTTCCGCACCATTGCAGAGTAATTATCATATTGTTGAAAGCCATATCGCTCATAAAATGGGATCATTTTAGGATCAGACGGCATAACTTTCACATACAGAAGATTTTGATAGAAACTCATGATCCGTTTCATCAGCTCATCTCCAATGTACTGTCCCTGATAAGCAGGGTCCACCAAAAGATAATGCAAAAATGCGACTGTTTCTCCATCATCAAGCGCGCGAACCAGCCCGACCAGCTTATCACCATCCCACGCAGAAATAACTTGTGTGGAATTGTGCATCGCACGGACAAGTTTTTCGGGATAATTGCCGGATTCCCAGTGAACGGATAAAAACAGTTTCTGCAATTCATCGGCCGTGAAATCTTTTGTTTATTTATACTCGATTTCCATGATGCACCCCTTTATAACTTCCACAAATGCGAAGTTGTCTTACTTCTTGTCATTGAAGTAGATGATAAAAGCACCCATTACTGCAATAGCAATGAGCAATCCAAACTCAACCCAATTACCTAAAAGTTCAAGTCCTACGACCGTACCTAAATAACCAACAATCAATGTAACGATTGCTGCCAAAATCGCTTTACCCATATAATCACACTCCTTTGTCAAATTCCGATTTATCAAATAAGAATTTCCGTCAATTTTTCTCTTGATGCGGCTCGCTTCTAAGAGTAGGAACGAACTGTTCTGTTGCCGGAGACGGACCATTCAGGTCGATCTCCGGCAGTATTTTTGTTATCGCCTATTAAAAAACAGCCGGAACGACTTTCTGCTGCGCTACATCGATGATGCCGTATGTATTCAGTCTGAGTTTGGGAATGACCGGAAGGCTGACGAAGGCGAGGGTCATAAAGATGCCGATATCTTCCGCTACACCATGTGCCTTGAGGGCATCGTTCAGCGTCTGCATTTTCGCCGCAACGCTCTCTGCGCTTTCGGTGCTCATCAATCCGGCCACCGGAAGCGCAAGTTCTGCCACGACCTGTCCATCTGCCACAAACGCAAGTCCGCCTTTGTTTTTCCGCACAGTGTTGCCGGCCAGCATCATATCGGTATCGTTGTCCCCTGCCACGATCAGGTTATGGGAATCATGTGCGATGCTCGATGCAACGGCTCCGCATTTCAGGCTGAAGTTTCCTAAAAAGCCAATGCCCACATGGCCGGAGTGATGATGCCGCTCAAAAACGGCGAGTTTTACGATGTTGTGTTCCGGGTCCACACCGGGAGCTTTGCCCGGATGCCGTTGGAACGGGATGATTTTTTCCTCCGTAAGCAGCTCGCCCCGGTTCAGGCAGATGACACGCTCCTGCTCCCCGCTTTCCCGAAGTTCCAGGTCCTGCAGTGTGATCTCATCCAGATCAAAGGAATCCATAACGTGGGAAAATCTCACACGGTCGATGTCAAGCGGTGCGGGTTTCAGCGTTTTTCCGTGCTCGGCCACCAGCGTGCCATTCTTGTAAACCTGTTCGACCGTAAAGGATTCAAAATCCGATACTACAATGAGGTCGGCAGCATACCCCGGTGCCACGGCACCGTGCTGCTTGAATCCAAAATACTGTGCCGGAACCAGCGTCGCCATTTTGACAGCCACTGCCGGGTCCGCCCCCAGCCGGATCGCTTTACGGATGTTGGAATCGATGTGTCCGCTGTCCAGCAGGTCACCGGGGTGCTTATCATCCGTCACCAGCATGCAACGGCTGCAATAGGGCTCCCGGAACAGCGGCATCAGGGCCTCCATATTTTGGGCAGCCGTTCCTTCCCGGATCATGATATATTGTCCGAGCCGGAATTTTTCCATGGCTTCCTCAATGTTGGAGCACTCGTGATCGGACTGAACGCCTGCCGCAATATAAGCATTCAGGTCCTTAGCGCTCAAGAGCGGTGCGTGTCCATCCACAATCTTTCCTGCTTCGGTACAGTCGCTGATTTTCTGCAGGATCTTCGGGTCACAGCGCACCGTTCCATAGGCGTTCATCAGTTCCGCAAGCCCCAGCACGCGGGGATCGCCGTAGTAAGGCCGGAGCTGTTCTGCGTTCAGCACCGCGCCGGATTCATCCAGATCCGTAGCCGGAACACAGGAGGGCAGCATGAAATAAACCGAAAGGGTCAGATTTTTTGTCGTTTCCAGCATAAAATCCAAGCCTTCCAGCCCCGCAACGTTCGAGATCTCGTGTGGGTCTGTGACCACCGCAGTGGTACCGTGGGGCAGCACCGCCTGCTCGAAAGCCGGACCACAGAGCATGGAGCTTTCGATGTGGATATGCCCATCGATCAGGCCCGGGCAGACATATTTGCCGTGCAGATCAACTTCTTTCCGGCCATGATACGTGCCCACGCCCACGATTGAATTTCCGCTGATGGCAATATCAGCGGTGTCGATCTCATCGGTAAACACATTGACAATTCTGGCATTTTTCAAAACCAGATCGGCCAAAGCATCTCCTCTGCCTGCCGAGATCCGGCGTTTCAGTTCATCGGACTGCATAGAAACATCTCCTCTCTCTGAAGTTCGATTTTCTCACCTGTGGATTGGTTCTGACCTTATTCTACCACGCCTTGCCGCTGCGGAAAAGATGTCGGGAAACAAAAATGGCCCCGGAGGGCTTGTTACAACTCTCCGGGGCCACCTTATGTGCGTTGTGCCTTGGCGCAGACCGTCAGCACTCCACTGCCACCTTGATCACGCCGTCCCGTTTCTTTTCAAACAGCTCGTAGCCCTCTGCGATCCGGCGCAGGGGGTAGGTGTGGGTGATGAGCGGTTCGGTATCGATCTTGCCTTCTGCGATGAGACGCAGCGTTTCTTCACAATCGCAGCCGTCCACGCCGCCGGTCTTAAAGGTGAGGTTTTTGCCGTACATTTCCGGCAGCGGCAGGGTCTGTGCCTTATCGTACAGCGCCACCACCGTCACAACGGCGTTGGGCCGTGCACACTCCCATGCCAGCCGGAAGGTGGAGTCTGCCCCTGCCACCTCCAGCACCACATCGGCCCCGCCGTGGTCGCTGTGGGCACGCACAAAGGCGGCGCAGTCCTCCGGCTGCACGGTGAGCACCTGCGGGTAGTGCCGACGGATGAACTGCAGGCGGCTTGCGTCCTTTTCACAAACGATGATGCGCTTGGGGCTGTGCAGCATGACGCACAGCAGCGTGCAGATGCCGGTCGGCCCTGCACCGAGGATCAGCACGGTATCCTCGGGGGTGATTTCCGAGATGCGTGCCGCCCAAAAGCCGGTGGCCAGCACATCGCCCACCAGCAGCGCCTGCCGATCGGTAACGCCGTCCGGGATCTTGTTCAGTCCCTGATCCGCAAAGGGCACCCGGACATACTCGGCCTGCCCACCATCGATGCGGCAGCCCAGCGCCCAGCCGCCGTTTTGATCGGTGCAGTTGTTCACGAAGCCTTTTTTGCAGAAAAAGCACTCTCCGCAGAAGGTTTCCACGTTCACCGTCACCCGGTCGCCGGGTTTCACATTGGTCACCGCACTGCCCACTTCTTCTACGATGCCCACCATCTCATGCCCTACCGTGATGCCGGGCACCGCCCGGGGCACGCTGCCGTGCTTGATGTGCAGGTCGCTGGAGCAGATGCTGGCAAGCGTCACCTTTACAATGGCGTCCCGCTCGTGCTGCAGCACCGGCTTTGGTTTTTCCATCAGTTCAAATTTGCCCTCGGAAACATAGGTATAGGTCAGCATCCTTTTTCCTCCATGCACTTTGATCTTTCCGGACTTGAGTATACCACGCAGCTATGGCAAAGAGCAAGCCGCAAAAGGCCCGCCCTTTGCGGCAGCTCTCCGCCGATCAGATCTTGGGCTGATACTGCATGCTGGATACATTGTAAATGGTAACAAAAGCCTTGGGGTCTTCCCGGTTGATAAAGTTCATCAGCTTCTGATATTCGCTCTTGTCCACGATGGTAATGATCTCGTTGTGCTTTTCCAGATTGTATGCACCGATGGCCTCGTACATGGTCGCACCGCTGTGCAGGTCATGGAGGATGAACTGACGCAGCGCCTCCTCTTTTTCGGTGATGATGCAGACGCGGCGTTTGATGCTGTTATCAAAGATGAAATGGTCCAGCACGATGCCGTTGAAGTAAGTACCGAGGATACTCAGCACCACGGTCTTTTTATCGTAGACCAGGGCCGCGGAAAGCGCCACACACATTCCCGACAGAGACATGGCTTTTCCCAATTCCATGTGCAGGTACTTGTTCATGATCTTTGCCACGATATCCAGCCCGCCGGAGGATGCATTGCGGTTGAACAAAATACTCAGCCCGATGCTGACCACCAGAATATAGCACAGCACGTCCAGCTCCTGACTGCCGGTCATCGAGCTGAACTCCGGGAACAGCTTTTCAAACAGCCCCAGAAACACCGGCAGCAGCACACTGGTGTATACGGTCTTTGCGCCAAATTCTCTGCCGCAGGTAAAGAACCCGATGATGAGAAGCACGACGTTCAGGATCATCGTAATGACCGACAAGGGCAGCGGCACAAAATTGGACAGCACGATGCCAAGGCCGGAAATGCTGCTGACAGATGTATGGCTCGGCACCAGAAAAAAGAAAACGCCCGCCGCAATGATCGCCACCGCCCCGGTCAGGACTGCCGTCTCCCTCAAGACTGCGCCGGTCTTTCCTTTTACATCACTCATCTTTGTCCCCCTAAAATCAAATTTGTTTCACCGATCTCCTCATCTTTGTCGATGCGGACAAGGAGCTTACCGCCAAAGCGTTTGTATTCCATAGTGAAGTACCTCCATAAATTCCGAGTTGCTGTTCTCA
Source organism: Faecalibacterium sp. BIOML-A1 (assembly GCF_009679715.1). Taxonomy (NCBI): domain Bacteria; kingdom Bacillati; phylum Bacillota; class Clostridia; order Eubacteriales; family Oscillospiraceae; genus Faecalibacterium; species Faecalibacterium sp. BIOML-A1. The sequence continues at coordinate 86,972 of NZ_WKZJ01000001.1, read as the reverse complement.
GTATACCATGATTTTCCCTTGCGGAAAAGATAGCGAAACAAAAATGCCCCCGGAGGGCTTGTTGCGGCTCTCCGGGGGCATCTTATGTGCGTTGTGCCTTGGCGCACACGGTCGGCATTTACTCGATCTCAATCAGGTTCGGGTTCTCAGGCAAAGCCTTCGTCTGCTGAGGAGCAGGCAGCTCGATGTGCAGGACACCATCCTCGAACTTTGCGTGGATGTCTTCCTTCTTCACATCGCCCACGTAGAAACTGCGCGCGCAGGTGCCGGAGAAGGATTCGCGCCGCAGATAGCGGCCCTTCTTATCCTTTTCGTCGTTGCTGTGGCTGCGCACTGCCTGAATGGTCAGGTAGCCGTCGTTCAGATCCATCTGAACGTCTTCCTTCTTGCAGCCCGGCAGGTCAACCGCTACTTCGTAGCCGTTGTCCGTCTGTTTGACATCGGTCTTCATCATGTTTGCACCACGCTTACCAAAGGTATCACGAGCCTCACGGTTCATCATACGTTCCAGTGCAGCGTCATTCCAGAACGGATCGAAGAAATCATCGAACAGGTTTTCATGGAAAACAGTCGGCATAAGCATAAATCATTCCTCCAATCCCGGCGTTCGGGTCGGGGCAAAAAATCTGAAGCGTCCATTCAGAAGGGCTTTCCGGGGAGCCTAGCGGCTCTCCTTTTGCCCTTCCTCCTGAGCACGCCACTGTTATAGCACCGTTAATTAGCAGTGTCAATAGAAGAGCGCTAAAATTCATAAAAGAATAATACTTTTATAAAATCCTATGCAATCTTTTCAAAATTCAGTCGCATCATCGCATTTTATATCATCTTGGCAATCATGAAGCACAACAGTTCATATGCTTCCCGGATATCCTCCGGCAGACGTTTCAAAGTCTCGTCCCGCAGTTCCTGCGGCATCCCGTAAAAAGCTTCGGCAATGCCGCCGGTGATGCAGGCAAGGGTGTCGCTGTCGCCGCCCAGAGAGACCGCATTGCGAAGTGCATCCTCAAAACTGACGCTTTCCAGAAAAGCATTGATTGCTTCCGGCACAGTTTCCTGACAGGTCTCCACATGATGATAAGTCGGCCGAATTTCATCGCAGGTACGGTTCAGGTCATAACCGAAGGTCTGCTCCACATATTGTTTGATTTCCGGCTTGCCGTGGCCGGTACGGGCCAGAAAAATCACTGCCGCCGTGGCCTGCGCGCCTTTGATGCCCTCCGGGTGGTTGTGGGTGACTTCAGCGGTCACTTTTGCCATTTCCAGCGTTTTGTCCAGCGTATCGAACAGCCAGCCCGCTGCCGACACCCGCATAGCCGAGCCGTTGCCGAAACTACCATAGGGCTTCGGATTTTCTGCGTGCAGCCACCGGCGGAACATCCCGCCGTAACCGGCATGGGGATATTCACGGCCCCAGAACCGCATTTCATGCTGCACTGCACAAAATGTTCTCTCCGGCAGACCCTTTCCGTCAATCAGACCAACTGCCACCGCAACGGTCATGACCGTATCATCGGTGAAGTGCGATTTCTCGCTCAGCAGCGGAAAATCCTTGTGCTTGTAATTGTTGTGGTCAAATTCATAGGGACTGCCCACGATGTCACCCAAGATTGCTCCTAACATGGCTGTTTCCTCCCTTACCTATGATCGCTTTCGTTGGCAAAAGGATACCACAAACCGGAGGGCAAAAGGTCAACGGGCAGGCGACAAATCACGCACCCAACAACTCCTGATCCCATTGGAACAAAAGGGTGTTGACCTGATTGATATTATAAATTTTCTGTTCCAGACAGTACCGCACGATCCAGTCCCGTTTGGAGCCGTCGGAGAAGGCATAGCCTGCGCTTTTGAGCAGGTCGATGGTTTCATCTTCGGACAGGTGCAGCCCAACCGCAAAGGCCAGCACCGTTTTCTTTTTGGGGTTGTAGTCGCGATTGCACTGAATTTTGGAGAAATGCTGCCGGGAGATGTTGGACTGCTTGTACACGGTGGAGTCTTTCAGCCCCCGCTCATCAATGAGCCGCAGCAGTCGGGTGGTGAAGCTCTCGCCAAGGTTGTCCATCAGGCTTTCCAGACTGCGGGCTGTCCTGGGTGCCGCGGCGGGTGCCGGAACTGCACCCAGCATTGGCAGTGCGGTATCTTCTTCCAGAAGCCTCCGCCGCTCTGACAATTCCCTGCGCCGACGGCCAAATCCGTAGCTTTCATCGTTCTGTGCTACATAGTGGTCGTCAATGTACTCCTCCACCGAGGCGAACAGCTTCCTGCTCACGGCCAGCGAGCCCCGGTCGTAAAGCACCAGATACACGGTCAGGTCGTGCTCCATGACGTACTGTGTGATGGTGTCCACCGCAATGCGGAAGGCCTGTTCTTTGGGGTAGCCATAGTTTCCGCTGGACAGCAGCGGGAAAGCCACGCTCTCGCAGTGGTACTCTGCGGCTAATTTCAGTGCCGAGTGGTAGGCACTGGCTAATTGTTCTGCTTCGCCGAACCCGCCGCCGTGCCACGCCGGGCAGACTGCATGGAAAACATATTTTGCGGGCAGACCGAACGCCGGGGTACACACGGCTCTGCCCAAATCGCAGCGGCCGATGGCTTCACAGGCGGCGGTCAGCTCCTGCTCCCCTGCCGCCTGATAGATGGCGCGGCTGGTGCCGCTGCCCTGCAAAAGGTTCCGGTTGGCCGGGTTGACAATGGCATCCGCCGCCACTTTGGTGATGTCATTGCGGATCATCAGAAACGGCATATCATCCATCCCTTTACATCAAGTTTCGCCTTTGAAATCAGAGAGAATCATAGTATTGATGTATTTTCTCGGCCATCAGTTCCCGACGCCTTTGTAGAAAATCCTGATAGTCGCCAATCTCCATGCTTTCAAATCCGTCTGGAATACAATTCTGTTTAAGATTTTCAGCCAGCCTATCTTGTTCTATGATTCCACCATAAACAGGCTTTTTCGTATTGCATTGCCCTATCACTTCAGTCATATAGTGGGCTGGCGAACTATCTTTAATTTTAATGTTGATTTCCTGTTGAATAAAAGCATAATTCGCAATTTGATTGTATTGTGCTTGCACAATTCCATTTTTTATCAAGTAATTTTTCGGGAACAAATGGTGAATATCGCCTCTGTTTTCCAACATGGACTCAATATCAATTTCCATCGACAAAAAGCCTTTATCGTGTGCCTTGACCTGTGCCACAAGGAACATATTAAAATATGGACTGCTCGCAACCGATGTGTTCAGCCGTTGAACAAGATTTACCTTCCAGTACGCCTCAGATAATTCGCCTGCCTCTGTGATATTCAGGTACTGCATCGGATCATCATAAGCAAAGAATTTCTTAATGTCGTAATCAAATGCAGACTCTGGCGAGCCAGAAGAATATCTTCCCGTCAAAATAGACAAAGCCAGCCACTTGCGTACAATCTTTTCAATTTGATTACTATCCACTTTTCGTTCACGAAGTGCAAGAAAAAGCGCATAGCCAAAGTTCAAAACATTTTGTGAACGAATCAGCGATTTTTTCACAATTCCCGCTGAGCGCACAATCATCAAATACCGTTCGTAATTTGTCTGATTCACCGCTTGCAGAACTGCCTCATGTAATTGATTGAACGACCTTTCTTCTATTTCGATCTTAAATTCACGCGTTTCAAAATCTCGACCTGAAAGCAAGCTAACCAAATCTGCTAGCTTTCCTCGCTTGAATTTATATGTAAATGCAACACGAAGAATATCCGTATAACATGTGCGATAAATCGGTGCATTCTTTGCAGCTGCCCACTTTATAGCTTCAAATTCCGGTCTCGCCGCAAATTCAGCATCATTTTTCTTGATTTCTTTCAAATCCTCCGGAGACTCCAACAAATGACAGAAGTAATCAATTGTTTTTCGGGTCACATTTCCATTATATATTTCATTCGAAGAAATCTTAGACATTGCAAAATCTGCTTGCGACAGAACCACACCCTTAGAATTGATTCGAATAAAAATTTCCGTTACACTGTCAATATCCAAATCTTCTGCCAGCGTAATAACACCAATGCTATTATTTTGTATTGCCCTCAACCGATTGATTGTGTCATTGATTTCCTGTGCTTTGTCCATAATTCCGTTTTTCTGGCAATATTCCATCACAAAAGAAAAAGAACCAAAGGACACATCCAGCACTTTTGCAATATCCGGAATCCATTTACTGCTTTTTTGATTTGCGGAATTTGCCACTTCAAATATTTCGTCAATGGGGTTAAACGCAATACAGACCCGTTTCCATTTATAGTGGCTGTCTAAAACCTCCTGTCCCACAATTGCAGCCGCCATAGCAGTAATACGCTGTTGCCCGTCGATCAGAACTTTTTTCCCTATTGCAACTGTTCCGTCTTTCAACTTTACACTTGGATTTTGCCATACGATAATATATCCGACCGGAAAGCCCTTATAGAGCGAATCCATCAAATCACGCACTTGCGTTGCGTCCCATACAAATGGACGTTGCATTTCCGGAATCGCAATATTACCGGATTTTATATCCGCCAAAAGCACATCCACCGTATAATTATTCACGCTATATCGTGCCATAGTCAAATTCCCTTCTATTGTATCATCCTGGAATTCTATCTAAAGTTGTTTTCATACAAAGCGTTATTAAATTTTATTTAATCTTATCACATCCGATGGGGCGGTGCAAGGGGTGCTCTTGTTTCCTGTCCGCGCAGCTATTATAATAGGTACAGAAAGAAGGTGAGCTTCCTGCACGACATCTGGAATCCATGGCACGGCTGCGTCAAGTGCAGTGAGGGCTGCCAGAACTGCTACATGTATTTTCTCGACCGGATGCGGGACCAGAACGGAGCCGAGATCTACAAAACCAAAAACGGCTTTTCTTATCCACTCCAGAAAGACCGCACCGGACACTACAAAATCCAGAGTGGTGAGCAGATCCGGGTCTGCATGACCTCGGATTTCTTCTTGGAAGAAGCCGACCCGTGGCGGGTTGAGGCGTGGGACATCATGCGCCAGCGCAGCGATGTGGTGTTTTTTCTGCTCACCAAACGGCCGCAGCGGGTACGGGAGTGCCTGCCGCCGGACTGGGGCAGCGGTTGGGACAACATCTTTTTCAACGTCACCTGCGAGAATCAGCGCCGCGCCGATGAGCGCATTCCCATCCTGTTTGACCTGCCCTTCAAGCACAAGGGCATCATGTGCGCGCCCTTCATCGGGCCAGTAAGCATCCGGCAGTACCTTACCGCCGGGCAAATCGAGCAGGTCATCTGCGGCGGCGAAAACTACGATGGTGCCCGCCCCTGCAATTTTGATTGGGTCAAGTCTCTCCGGCAGGAATGCGTGGATGCCAATGTGACCTTCTGCTTTATCGAGACCGGCACCGTGTTCATCAAGGACGGCAGGCGCTACCACCTGCCAAACAAGCAGCTGCAAAGCCGAATGGCCTGTAAATCCGGCATGAATTTTCAGGGCAGGCCCATTCATTTTGACCTCGTGGACGACTGGGGTTACCCCATCCCGCAGGAAGATCTCTATGTGCCTCATTTCCGCGCAAACTGCGAGACCTGCGGCAGCAAGTTGATCTGCAACGGCTGCAGCGATTGCGGAAAATGCTTATAAAATAAAGGAGTTCTATGAAGAACCAGAAGAAAAAATCGTTTCCCCTCAGAGTGTTCCTCTGCCTGCTGGCTGTTTTACTGGCCGTCTGAATCGCATTCGGCATTTACGTCAGCGACTACTACCACGCAGACCCCGCCGCCGAGGACGCGCTGGCGGCATGGATGAATCTTCAATAAAAAGCAAAAATATCCCGACCATTTTCCTGTATGTCACAGGAGAATGGCCGGGACTATTTTTATTATTCCGCGAACCAGCACTCAATACAAATGGAACTTATGGCTGATCTGGTGTGCAATTTCATCCGGCAGCGGGCGGAAACCGATGCAGGTCAGGGTCATGCCCTCGCCGTTTTCATCAAATTCTTCCGGTTCCAGCTCGGTGTGGCAGGCATCCCGGATGAGGAAAAAATCACGGTTTTCCACAAGCCCCAATTCCTCGGCAATTGTCTTTGCTTTCAGCAGTTGATTGCGGTTCTTTGCCCCGCAGATAGTTTTGGTAAAAGAGCCATCGAACCATTCTTCATAGGTTGCTTTCTCCAACATGATTTCTGCCCGATAGCCGGTAATTTCTCCGTCTTTCTCAATGGGTTCCACGCCCTGTCCCATGCCGATGGGGTCGGTGAGGAACGCCAGCGAAGCGTGGCAGCACTGCGCCGCCAGCTTACCGGGAGACATCTGCAGGTCTTTTCGGGCAATGATGAGTTGACGCATTTTCTCTCCTTCTTACGACAGCTTGATCTTCAAATCTGCCAACAGATTCACCGCTTCCGGCAGCGAAAATTTCGCATCCTTCAGGCGGCTGCCCAGAATGTCCACCTTATAGCCTGTAGCATCCCGGAAATCCGCCTTGCGCAGATCACACTGGTAGAACTCCGTTTCGTGAAGTTCTACACCCTTGAAATTCGCCAGCTGCATCTCGCATTTGGCAAACATGGAGCCGACAATTTCGTTGCCGTCCGAAAAGTCGAAGCGGTTAAAGTTCATTTCGGTGAAAGTGTTATATTTCAGACTGCACTCTTTCAGCGTGTGGATAGGGTCCGGGAAGGCACCGTTGGACATCAGCGGTGCCCACTCAATTTCATTCAGGCGGCAGTCCTCAAAATCCAGCGACTGCACCGAAGAATGCGTGCTGCGCAGACCTGTGATCTCACACCGCACGAATTTGCACTCGTTCAGCGTGGTATGATCCAGTTCGCACTTGGTAAAAGAGCAATCCGCAAATACGCAATCGGTAAAGTCGCAATCCTCAAAAGCCTCCTCGGTGAACGACAGGTCAGCAAACCGTTCACCCTCACAATAACGCTCTGTCATAAAATTCTCCTGTCAGCGTAGTTCTTCCAGCAGAGCCGTGCAACCTTCCAGCACATCCTGCCAGGTAGCCTCAAAATCCCCGGTATACCACGGGTCGGCCACATCGCCGGGGCGACGGGTATGATCCATCAGCAGAGACACTTTATGCTCCGGGTCGCCGCCCACAAAGCGCGCCATATTGCGCAGGTTGTTGTGATCCATGGCGATCAGGTAATCGTAGGTTTCGTAATCTCTCCGGGTCATCTGTCGGGCGGTTTTACCCTCGCAGGAGATGCCGTGCTCGGCCAGCTTCCGCCGGGTGGGCGGATAGACCGGGTTGCCGATCTCCTCGGTGCTGGTGGCGGCGGATGCGATTTCAAACTGGTCGGAAAGCCCGGCTTTGGCCACCAAGTCTTTCATTACAAATTCGGCCATTGGGCTGCGGCAAATGTTCCCATGGCAGATGAAAAGCACTTTCGTCATGTCAAAATATTTCCTTATATCGTATCATTTTGAATTTTGCACACATGCGCGCAAAATTCAGTTCTGCTTCAAGAACTCCCGCAGCACATCCTCTGGGCGGGGTGTATGGTTCGGGTACTTTTCCCGCAGCGGTGCGGCGGCACCATCCATAATGTAGGGCACACCCACAATGTCCAGCATCGACACATCGTTATAATTGTCACCAAAAGCCATCACATCGGCAAGGGCGATGTCCAGAGTCTTGCAGATGCTGCGCACACCGATGCCCTTGTTGGCAAAGGTGGTGTCGATCCAGTACGGCCCTGCCACAGCGCAGTTCGCCTCTTTCCATCGTGGGACAAACCGTTCCGTGTAAGATTCTACGCCTTCGTGCAGATACACCGATACTTTTGTGATCTCCTCCGGCACCTCGGAAGGGTCATGGATGATTTGATAATTGTTCCCGATGAACTGAATACGCTTGAGCATTCCCAGACCCCGCTCCATCAGGTATGCAGTATTCTGGCCGGAAAGCATCACTTCGCCCTGCCCGTCGCTGCGGGTCCACAGGTCGTTGGCGATTTCTTCGGCCAGCGCGCGCGGCATCGGGTTCTTGGCGATGCACTGTTCGTCTTTATAGATCACGCCGCCGTTCTCACAAAGAAACACACAGCAGTCTGCCACCGGTGCAAAGAGCTTGCGCAGGCTGGTATACTGCCGGCCGGATGCCGGGCAGAACAAAATACCGCGCCGATGCAGCTCCCGTATCTGTTCAAAGATCTCGCCTTCCAGCCCTTTCCTGCCGTATTGCAGCAGCGTACCGTCAATATCGCTGCAAATCAGTCTGATTGACATTTTCCGTCCTCATTTTTCAAGATAATTTTAGGCAATTCACCGGCATCCAGAACACGGATGCCTTCGTCCATCAGCATCTTGGCAAAAACACCCTGTCCGGGAATCTTTGTCCCGGAAAACGTTCCGTCGTAGATTTCCTTCACGCCGCAGCTGGGACTGCGGGATTGCAGGATGGCAAGCTCCACCCCATTTTCTTTTGCGATGGCAAGGGCTTTCGCTGCACCTGCCCGGAACTCCCGGTCCACATTGATGCCCTCTTTGTTCGTGACAACACCCTGCACGATTTCCGCCGGGCACCGCGGTGTGGGCAGGCCGCCCAAAACCTCCGGGCAGACCGGAACCACCTGATGCCCCCGCGCAAAATCACAGACCGCCTGATTGTAATTGTTTCCGCCGCTGTATTTGCAGTTTTCGCCCAGCAGGCAGGCGCTGACCAGAATCTTCATTGTTGCGCGCTCCGTTTTTTCAGATACTGAATCTTTTCCCTATTCTACCACGCTTTTGGGCATTGAAAAAGAGGATTTTGCTTTTCCTATCCCCATACCGGGAGGTCCGCCGTAATCTTTTCTAATTCCTGTGCAAGAAACGTCAGTCTTTCCCTCAGATGGTTGTTATGCGGTGCATCTCCGTTCAGCAGATAGTCCATTCTGACATTCAGGCAGGACGAAAGATCCTGCAGCAACTCAATCGAGCAGCAGCGGCTTCCCGTTTCAACTTTTGCAAGATAACCAGCCGGTTTTGGTTTCTCTTAACACCAAATATTCGCCAATCCTTATATCTCCAGAGCAAAGATTTGAGATCGTTGGAAAAGTTTTGAACTAAAAAGATGGGAGGAGTTTTCGTGGATACGATCAAGCGTGTTCAGGATTTGATGCAAGTGCGTGATATGACTCTATGTGTGTTGGCAAAGAAATGCGGAATATCGTACTCCACGATTCAAACCACCGCCCGTCGGGGGAGGGCAGTTAAGCGTAGAGACGATTGAAAGAATTTGTCAGGGTTTAGGAATTACATTAAAAGACTTCTTCGATTCCTCTTACCTGTAAATATGACAGCAAAAAAACTCCCCGGCATCCTTCTTGGAAGGAATGCCGGGGAGGCATTCAATGTTTTATGGGCTCAGTTGTCCGGTATCAGCCGCTGACGAAGTACTTATCAGTGCAGCTCCGGCCAGTAAGCCTTGTTGGCAACGATCATATCGTCCAAGATCTTCTTGGCGACCAGCAGGCTGGGCACGGTCTTGGACAGAGTAAAGGCCATCAGTGCCTTCTCGTAGGAGTGCTCCACAGCGGCATCCACGATCAGCTTCTCCACAGCCTCCTGCTGCTCGATCAGACCCTTGTAGAAGGTGGGAATCTCGCCCACACGCACGGGTTCCGGGCCGCGGTCGGTGATGTAAGCGGGAATCTCCACCATGGCGTCGGAGGGCAGGTTCTCCACAGCGCCGTTGTTCTCCACCATGACCAGATAGCGCTTGCGCAGGTCGAAGGCAAGGCTCATGGCAACGTCCACGATGAACTCGCCGTGCACACCGCCGAAGAACTTGGTCAGGTCTACGTCCTTACCGGCACGATAATCTGCCACAGCATCAAAGATGCGCTTCTCGCGGCCTTCCATGACCTCGTTGGCACGGGTGTGGTTGGGATCGCTGCTCTTTACAACTTCATCGCCCAGCAGGTAGTACTGCATATAGGTGTTGGGCAGATAGTCATGGAAAGCAGAGCAGATGTTCTTGGCGTTTGCGTAGGTGTGCAGCCAGGACGGATCGCTGTGCAGCACATCGCTCTTGGCGTTCTGGGGCATATAGCCGTGCTCTGCTACATAGCTCTTGAGCTTCTCGGTCACATCCTCGCCGTTCAGGCGCACCTTGGTGAACCAGCCGAAGTGGTTCAGACCAAAGTAGTCCACTTCCAGATCATGACGGTCGCACTCCAGAATCTCGGCCATGTTGCGCTCGATGGCAACCGGCATATCGCAGATGTTCAGGATACGAGCCTTCGGGCGCAGACGGAAGGTTGCCTTTGCCACGATGGCAGCGGGGTTGGAGTAGTTGACGATCCAGTAGGTGGGCTTTGCGTACTTTTCGCAGTAATCGATCAGCTCCACCATGGGGTAGATAGTACGCAGGCCGTAAGCCAGACCGCCGGGGCCGCAGGTCTCCTGACCCACAACGCCGTACTTCAGCGGGATCTTCTCGTCCTGCTCACGCATAGCGTACAGGCCGACACGCATCTGTGCAAAGATGAAGTCGGCATCGGTCATGGCAACTTCCGGGTCGGTGGTCAGGGTCAGCTTCAGTTCCGGGTCGAACATTTCCACCACATGGCGGACGATGACACCCACAGCCTCCTGACGCTCTGCGTTGTTATCGTAGAGCACCAGCTCATTCAGCTTGAAGCGATCCTTCTGCACCAGCAGGCTCTTGACGATGCCGGGGGTATAAGTGCTGCCGCCGCCGGCGATGACCAGTTTGAACGTTTTCATAAGGCAAGCCTCCTATTATAATGTTTTTTGTATGATGAATAAAAGCGGATATCTTATTCTGCGCGACCAAGGTAGCTGTCCACGATGGCACGCATCTTTCCCACTTTGGGGCCGTAAATGATCTGGATGTTGTTGCCCTTTACCACAAGACCTGCGGAGCCGGTGGGCTTGAACCACTCCTTGTCCTTGACCAGAGCGGCATCCTTGACCTGCACTCGCAGACGGGTCATGCAGTTATCGGTGTTCAGGATGTTCTCTGCACCGCCCAGTCCTTCCACGATATGGGCTGCGGTCTGTGCATCGTTTGCGCTGGCAGCAGTCTTTTCGGCTGCGCCGCTGCGGATCTGTTGCTTGACAGCAGCTGCGTTTGCAGCAAGGTCGGTGACTTCTTCGCCGTCCTCACGGCCGGGGGTTTTGAGGTTCATCTTCACGATGAGGAAGCGGAAAACGAGGTACATTACCACGATCTCCACCAGACCCACCAGCACATACAGCGGCCAGCGGGTGCGACCGATACCGGCAGGCAGGTTCAACACCAGAAAATCAATGATGCCGTTGGTGGCGCAGACCCGGATGCCCACAAGGTAAACGATCATCTGGAACAGACCGTCCAGAACCGAGTACACCAGCCACAGCGCGGGAGCTGCAAACAGGAAGGTGAATTCCAGCGGCTCGGTCACGCCCACCAGACAGGCGGTAAGGGTAGCCGGGATGATCTGTGCCTTGGTGGCGGCCTTCTTCTCCTTTTTGGCGGTGGAGATGAAAGCCATTGCCACGCCGATCACGCCGAAGGTCTTCATCAGACCGTAGGTCAGAAAACGTGCGGAATCCCGCATCATTGCCACGCTGGGGTCACTGAGCAGGGCAAGGAACACAGGCTTTGCGCCAACGATCTGCTCACCGCCGATGATCATGCTGTCGCCCAGTGCGGAGTAGAGGAAGGGCGACCAGACCAGATGATGCAGACCCGTGGGGATCAGCACGCGGTTCAAGAAGCCGTACAGGAACACACCGAACGCGCCTGCACTTGCCATGACACCGGTCAGGGCGTTGATACCCGCCGCAGCCACAGGCCAGACGTAGCTGGCAACCACCGCCATGACCAGAACGATGGGCAGCAGCACCACAAAGACGAACTTGCTGTTGCCGTACATGGCCATGGCACCTTCAAACTCGGTGTCGATGAAGCGGTTGTGGACCAGCGCCACCACCACGCCAAGGATCATGCCCAGAAATACGCCCATGTCAGTAACGTGATAGCCGAGGCAGATGGTCTGACCGGTGCCGTACAAAGCGCTTGCCGTATCACCGGCGATGGTCAGTCCTGCCACATCCAGCCAGCGGGAATTGGCTGCCAGCCAGACCAGATAGCTGACCAGTGCCAGAAATGCCGCATCTGCCTTGCGCTTTTTGGCAAGGCTCATTGCGATGCCCACGCAGAACAGGATACCCAGATTGCCAATGACTGCTCCAACGCCGCCATTGATGAATTTGCCGAGGGTCCAGACAACACCGCCCTCTGTCACCAGTGCCGTGTTGCTCATGACCGAAGAAATCGCCTGCAGCATACCCGCAATGGGCAGGAACAGAACGGGGCCCATCAGAGCTCTGGAAAAGCTCTGCATAGCATCCATAACTTTTTGTTTCATTGGTGTTCTCCTAACGTTCCATGAATCTCTCTTTTCAAATTGTCTCTTCGTTTCGGGGGTGCACCTTACCGTTTCGATGGCTTGATTATATCACTCTGCACAAAAAAATCTACCGAATTGGACTTTTTTTGAACTTGTTTGCAAAAGCTGAAACATGTTTCGCTTTCATGTTGGATACATCGAAATGTTTATTGACAAAACACTCGATTCAGCGTATACTTTATGGAATCAAGCTGTTCTTTGATTCGAAAATCGGAGTAAAATATGAAACACGACCTTTACAAACTGGCAGATCAGCACCATCTGAATGCCAACGAGCAGCAGCTTTTGCAGGCGGTGCTGGAAACCGCAAAAAACGGCGGTCAGTGCAGCGTGCGAGAGTTTGCAGCGCAGAATTATACCTCCCCGGCGGCCGTGATCCGGCTGAGCAAAAAGATGGGCTATACCGGCTACACCGATATGGTCTACCGCATCGGTTTTCTGATCCAGAACGAGATCGATAACAAAAACCACGCCTCCGACATTACCGCCTTTATCGGGGATATCCCCGAAGAAAAAATGCACAGCTTTGTGGAGCTGCTCCACGAAAACCGGCAAAAGCCCATTCTTGTGACCGGCACCGGGTTCTGTGCCCCTTTGCAGGAATTTATGGTGCGGAAGCTGCTGGTTCTGGGCTACTGCGCCATCGGCTCCAACAGCTATGAGGTCTACGAAAGCGGTGCACTGAATGCCGGGCTGGTCATTGCCATCAGCAAGAGTGGAAAGACTGGCACCATCCTGAAGCCGGTACAGGATTCCTTTGCACAGCACCGGAGCATCATTGCCTTTGTGGGTGCCGACAATTCTCCCATCGCCCGCTGTGCAGACCCTGCCTTTGTGCTGCTGGACGACAAGATGCTGGACGACCGGAACCTTACCGCCAACTATTTCTATGCGCGCGTGCTTATCACCTTTGAATACCTCATGGATCTTGTTCTGGAGAAGGACGAGCATCCGAACGGAAAAGAAGGGCAGTGAGCGGTTTTCACGCCTGAGAATACGGTCTCTCCTTTCCAATGCCATCAGAAAAGCCGCCCCGGCTAAACCCGGAGCGGCTTTTCTGGTGCAGATATAAAAAGCTAATTATTCAATTTTGACCCGGTGTCCAGAAAACTGGGTACACATTATTTCAAGCTGAAACGCTGTCACTCTGTAGGAACTGCGTAATGTCTGACGATTATCCTTCTACTTTGACCGTAGCACGATTGCTCTTTGCGTTTCCATCCGCATCCAGCGTGATCTGCACAAAATGTTCCGGCTTGTCGTAATCCTTTGTCTCGCCGTCATCGGTAAGAAACTCTGACATTGGCTGGAGCAATTGGGGCTTCAGCCTTATTTTCAATCCAATAGCTGCGGTTGTGCAGCTATTTCAATACAAAATCCTTGAAACGTGATGTTCCTGCTTGCCCAGATACAGCTCCACGATCATTCGTCCGTTTTCGGTGTTGCAGAGGTCCTCTTTGCAATAGCCGCAGAGCTTTCCGTCCGCCTGTGCCACATAGCGGCGCAGCGGCTGCTGAAGCTCCTGCGGGATGCTGCTCCATGGAATGACATAGCTCATGCCCGTATCCCCCACATCCACGATACAGGCCCGTTCACTGTCCTCATCGGACAAAATCAGGTTCACCAGAAACACATCCGCAAACGGTGCCCCCTGATACTCTGCCTTTTGCCGTCTGCGCTCCGTCCGAAGCTCATCCAGCGCTTGATTCAGGTCATTCTCAGGCAGTGTGGATTTATACAGCAGGATATGCAGTTTCTGCTCCGCCGCTTCACTGTCATTCTGACCGTTGGCCGAGAGTTCTACATCTGCATGGATGGCGCAAATTTGTTTCTGCATCGCAGTGCGCAGAGTTTCCAGTTTCTGCTGCCGTTCTGCTTCCAATTGCTGTGCGGACTTTTGATGTACTTCTTTGGCTTCTGACTGTTGCGCAGCATGCTCCTGCTTGGGCTCTGGCTTAGGCTTTGACCATTCGCTGTGCTTTTCTGCGTCAGCCTCCGAAACGTTTTGCCCTAGTACAGTCGGCACCGACACGCTTTTGGCACCGCTTTGTGCTGCCGATGCTTTCTGTGCCGCAGAAGGACGCTCCGTTCTCTTTGGTTTTACCGACCACATTGCACCTGTGCCCGTGTTTTTCGCTTCCGGCCTTGGTGTTTTCACTTCAGGAGCAGAATTCTTGACACTTGCCGGTCGAGCCTGTGTCTGCATCTGCCAGAAATCGCCGCCGGTGCGCTGATAATAGGACGTCTCCGCTCGTTTCCGGCTGCTGCGCACACCTTCACAGATCCACGAAAAAATCAGGTAGCGCTCCAATGTGTTCCAAAAGCTGCTGCGCCGATGGTAGGGTTTATGCCGTCCACGGGACGCATACACAATCACTGACAAGCATCCGAAGAACAGAAAACCTGCCGCAAAACCGATCCCTGTAAACAGCTTTTTGAAAAAGCCCATCTCTCACACCTCTTCCGGTTACAGCCTTGCCTGATACACCCGCTCCGTCCGGGCATCAAAGCAGCAGAAAATCACCTGCATGGCGTAATCCGCATGATCTTCCAGCCACTGCGCCACCGTTTTAACTGCAATCGCTGTGGCATCCTCCAGCGGGTAGCCATACACACCGGTCGAAATTGCCGGGAACGCAATGCTGTGGACGTCATGCTCTTTGGCAAGGTCCAGCGAATTGCGGTAACAGTCCGCCAGCTGCGCGGCATCCTCTGCTGTGCCGGAATAAATCGGCCCCACTGTATGAATGATATACTTTGCTTTCAACCGGTAGCCCTTAGTGATTTTTGCTTCTCCGGTGCGGCAGCCGTGCAGCGTGCGACACTCCGCCAACAATTCCGGCCCTGCTGCCCGGTGGATGGCACCATCCACACCGCCGCCACCCAGCAGACTGCGATTGGCCGCATTCACGATGCCGTCACAGTCCAGTTTGGTAATATCACCCTGCACCACTTGAATCTGATTTTTTACTTTTTCAGAAATCATTGTAAACACCTCACTTTTTGAGCAGCTCCAGCGCCTTGTCCATGGGCACACAATCGGCATAGCGGTCCGGCCAGAGGAATTCATTGTAATAGTGGTAGCTCTGCTCCCCTGTCATGTACTCGTTGTCCTGCGTGGAATTTGCATAGGCAGGAACGATCATGTGCAGGCCATGCTCAAAGCCCGCCTCCACCGTTGCATTGATGCAGAAGTCGGTCATGATACCGCAGACCATCACATCTTTTTCGCCCTTTTCCGTCAGATATTCCAGCAGGCCGCTTTCTTTTTTGAACGCACTGCATACAGTCTTGACGAACCGTTTTTCAGTCAGCAGTGGCGCAAACCCGGAATAGACCTCGAATTCATCGTCCCCGATGGAGAAACCGGTGCCGGGCCCATCGTCATGCTGGACATAGACGACCTCGATTCCCTGTTCGCGGGCAGTCCGGATTAGTTTTCTGATGTTGCTGACAAACGTTTCAAACGCGTACAGGCGTTCATCCACGATACCTTTTTGTGTATCCACAATCAGTAAAACCATGTGTAAGCCCTCCTGTTTTTCTTTGATTTCATGCTATCATAGACCGCCGTTTTCTACAAGCAGATTCGAAAAATCCCCACAGGGAAAACCTGTGTTTCACCTGCAGGGATTGATTCAGCCATCCAAGACGATCAGGATCAGCACCACAACCACTGCAATAGCGATCAGGCAGCCGCATCCGCTGCCGTCCCCGCCGCCACCGCCATTGTTGTTGTGGTTTCCGCCGCCACCACCGCCGCCGGACGAACCGCCGAAGTTGCGGTTGAACGCCGTCATGTACTGGGCATAAGCTGCATCTGTCTGGCGATCCTATTCGTGATCCTTGGAATCGGCATCAACCTGTGACAGTGCATTTCTCACATCCCTATTTACTTCTTCCAAAGCCTGTCTGATGGGTTTGTTATGGCTTCCCATCGCCGCAGCAGTCCACAGGCGGTTTTGAAAGATAAATCTCCTTCATTTTCATTTTCTGCTTAACGGCAGCAATAAAAAAGACCCCCGCAGCGTATGATTTGACGCCGCGGGGTTTCTCAATTGTTCGGTTTGTATTGCAGCACCTTCTGGGAGAACGTCCGATCGAAGAACTGGATGAAGGGCCCAAGGCAGAACGCACAGATCAAGGTGCCAAGGCCCACAAGGCCACCCAGCAGCCAGCACAGCAGGGCGCTGAGCGCATCGGTGAAGATGCGACACCCGAAGTACGGGCAGGGTGTGTAGTCCCGCAGACCGAGGGAAAGGTAATCGTAGGGCGCGATGCCGAGGTCGGCGGTCTGGTAGAGCGAAGCGCCCAGCGCCGTGACCAGCACCGCCGCGATGACCCACGCCAACTGCACCGCCAGCGACGGCGCGTCGCCGAAGTGGGCGTGAATGGGGTCATAGAACGCCGTGACGATGTACCCGATGCAGATGCCGTTGACGAAGGTGCCAAGGCCGATGTACTTGCGCCCGAACCAGAATTCCAGCAGGAAAAACAGGATGTTCGTGCACAGGTTCTGGGTGCCCAGCGAGATGCCGAGCAGCTCCGCCAGCCGCATGTTCAGGGCGCTGATGGAGTCGTTGCCGAGGTGGGACTGCTTGAAAAGCGCAATGCCAAGGGCGATGATGACGATGCCCGCCACCATGCCCACCACCCGCCGGGCAGTCGGTTTGCGCAATGCGGTGCCGTTCATAGGGGATTCTCCTTTAGCGTTTCTTTTCCCCTATTATACGCCTACTTTGGGCGGGAGACAAACTATTTATGGAAAGATACAACGATATACGGGGGATCCGCCTTACCCCTTTAATCTCACCTCAATCCGTTCTTTCTCCAGCCCCTCCCCGATCACGATGAGCACTTCCTGCCCCTTGGGGATAGCGTTTGCCGTCAGGCCGTCGGCGGTGGCGTTCAGCTCCACCCAGCCGTTCTCGTCCTGTACGAAGCCTTTCGCCCGCAGCACATGGCCGCACGCGGGGTCGGTGAAGAGGGCCGGGATATTCTGTTCGAGCTGCTGGCACGAGAGGCCCAGCTCCAAAAAGTAGGCCGAACCAAAGGCCCTATGCGGTTGGCGTTACAATAGCCGCATCTACGGCCACCGGACAACAGGAAAGGAGTATCTTATGGCCAAAACTGCCGACACCATTGCCATCTATTCCCGCAAATCCCGCTACACCGGCAAGGGCGAAAGTATCGGAAATCAGATTGACCTCTGCCGCGAATATATCCACACTCACTACGGCGATGCCGCCGCGGAACATGCCGTTGTCTTTGAGGACGAGGGCTTTTCCGGCGGCAACCTGAACCGCCCGGATTTCAAAAAGATGATGACTGCGGCCAAGGACCGGAAATTCAAGGCCATTGTGGTCTACCGTCTGGACCGCATCAGCCGCAACATCAGCGACTTTTCCAGTCTGATTGAAGAACTGGGACGGCTGGGCATCAAAACAAAAACCGGGCGTTCGTTCACCCGGTTTTCCATCAAGTTTATTTTGCAGAATCCTGTCCACCTGATTGCATACAAGGACGCTTATCAGCATTTTGTGGACAACGAAGCAGCGTTGTTCTCCCCGGAGTCCGGAAAAAAGGCAAGCCCTCCTTCATAAATTACAGTAACCGTTTATGATACTATGGGGAGGGGTCGGCATGTTTTTATCTCTTCTGCAATTTTTTGCCACAAAGTTTCTGGTTCTGGCGCTTCATCTGGAAAGCGGCAGCTTTCCGCGGCCCCTCTCTGCCCGGGAAGAAACCGAAGCCTTTTCCGCACTGCGTGCCGGTGACCCTGCCGCACGGGAAAAACTGATCCGGCACAATCTGCGTCTGGTGGCACACATCGTAAAAAAATACTATGCCCTGCCCGGCGATCAGGACGACCTTATTTCCATCGGCACCATCGGCCTGATGAAAGCAGTGGATACTTTCGACTCTGCCCGTCGGGCACGCTTTTCCACCTACGCCAGCCGGTGCATTGAAAATGAGATCCGGATGCAGTTCCGCCGGAACCGCAAAACCGGCGGGACCGTCTCGCTGCAGGAAGCGCTGGAATCAGATGGTGACTCTGCGCTGACGCTGGCCGATGTGCTGCAGGACAGCTTCTGCATGGAGGACACCTGCGAAACGCAGGACGATATCCGCCGGATGCGGCAGCTGCTGGACGGCCTGCCCGCCAGGGAGCGACAGATCATTCTGCTGCGGTATGGTCTTTCCGGCCAGCCGCCGCTGACCCAGCTGGAAACTGCAAAACTGCTGGACATCAGCCGCAGCTATGTTTCCCGTCTGGAAACTCATGCGCTGGAACTTCTGCGCCAGCGGTGGGATGTTCCGGGTACAAAAACAGCGCAGAGGTGAGCGGTGCGCTCGCCCCTGCGCCATGCAGTCAGCTATCCAGAATTTTCAACTGCAGTTCGTCCAATTGTTCAAAAGTATACAGTCGATTCAGCGCTTCCACCAGCTCCTTTTTGGAAAGACGCGGCGGCAGGCCCAGCGCGTTCAGAAGCTTTGCCTTGCGCTCGGCGCTGCCCGGCCTGCCGGAAAGCCCCCACTCGTAGAGGTCGGTATAGGTGATCTGCCGTCCTTCCGGGCGGGCCGCTGCGGCACCCGCCTCAGCGCCAAGGGCATCCCGCAGCGCCTGTAGAACAATGGCATCGTCCACGCCCTCGACCCCCAGCAGGCCCTCCTTGCCGGGCTGCTCCTTGCGCTTTTCCTTGCCGTGGATCGCGGGCACGTAAGCCTGCACCACATTCTTTTCTCCCACCAGATTGGTGATGTAGGTGCGGATGCGGAAGCCTGCTGCGTCCGAATCCGTGAGCAGGATCAGGCCGTTTTTCTGCGCCAGCGCTTTGAACAGCTGCTGGCGCTTTTTGTCGCTGTAAATGCCAAAGCCATCCGTCAGCAGGATCATGGCATCGGTCAGATGGGAGAGCCGGGCCGCATCGTACTTGCCCTCCACAATGAGCACCCGGCCTGTATGGATCATTTCGTTTTCCTTCATCGTCCGCTCCCCGCCATTGCCAACCGGCACAGCGCTGTTTCCAGCAGGATCTGGTCATCGGTAGGCTGGCTTTTCAGGCTCTGGTCCAGTTCCAGCAGCACCTGCATACAGTTTTCAATCTGGCCCAGCGTGTAATGCGAGGCTGTTTCGGCCGACCGCTTGAGCCGGTAATCACTGCCCTTATAGCCAAAATCCTTGAATACCGTGCTGTAATTTTTCCGTTTTGCTGCCCCCAGCTTGACCCGGTACAGATCCACATAGCTGCCGATCATGGCCGCTGTAATGGCAATGGGCTCCTGCTGCAGGCGCAGCAAAGTCTGCAGCTTTTTGCAGGCACCTGTGGCGTTTTTGGCCGTGATCATGCGGATCATCTCGAACACGTCTGCTTCCAGACTGACCGTGCCCATTTCCGCCACCATCGCTGCCGTGACCGTCTGATACCCGGACAATGCACAGAGCTTGTCCACCTCATTTTCCAAAAGGAACGGATCCTCGCCGCAGCGCTCCAGCAGCGCCGCCGCTGCGCCGTCCGGCAGGGTGGTTTTCTGCTCCTTTGCGCGATCGATCATCATCATTTTCAGTTCAAAGGGCTTGGGCTTAGCCAATTCTTCGGTGTAGCCAAGCGCCTTGCACTGCGCGATCAGCTTCTGTGCGCGCTTGCCTGTTTTGAGCTTGCTGCGCTCCAGTTCAAACACGCTGCCCAGCACCACCACAGCATTTTCCAGACTGGAAAGGGTGCTGTTCAACTCTTCCAGATCCTTGTCACTGTAAGCTGCAGGGTCGATCTCCGGCAACACCACCACACGCCGGGTACCAAAAAATGAGATGGTGCCCGCCGCCATGATGAGCTGTTCGATCTCCGGCGCAGCTCCATCCAGAACCGTGGCATCCTCGTCGCTGTCTGCGGTCAGGATGCGGGTGATGGCCGTGACCGCCTGCCGCACCAGATACCGTTCACTGGAATAAAAATAGTAGACCGGACAGCCCTTGTCCGCCAACTGCCGGAGTTTTGTCTCGGTCGCCATGCAGGCACCTCCCTTCTCTTATGGTGTTGTTCTATTGTACCACACTCTGCACGGATTGCAAAGCATCACTCCGTTTTCAGCCCGCCGTGCCGCCGCAGGCTGATGGATGCCGCCAATTCTTTTCTGTTGTCCATCCAGTCATAGCTGCGCAGGGCCAGAACATTTTTATACTGCACAGCATCCGGCTTTGCAGGGGATGCCAGCAGCCACTGCACTGTGACCTGTTTTGCCAGTTCTACAGTTCCATTGACCACGGCAAACTGCCGGTTGCCCACAGTCAGCCGCACAAGACAGCCATTCCGGGTGCGCAGCATTTCCACCAGAGCCGGTGTGCACCGCAGCTTTTGTGCTGTGTTCACCGCCATTTCTGCTGCCGGAAGTGTCCGCTCTGCTTCCAGTGTACAGGCCGTTTTAGGGTTTGTGCGCAGGTCTGCCACAAGCTCCACAGTCTGCACGCCCCGCCGGGCAAGCTGGTTTTCCACTGCGTTCTGGGCAGAAGCTCCGCCCCGGAACAGCACCATGGCGGTATCGTTCTGGGTGACGACCACTGCCGGCGCGTTGGCGCTGCCTACAAGGTCGATGTGCACCACATCCTGGCTGAGAGCATTGCCCAGCCCGATGGAAACAGCTGCCGCCAGCAGGATGCATGGCCCTGCCACCCGCAGCCGTACCCGCCAGTGGAACGCCAGCCAGCACAACAGGATCAGCACCAGACACACGATGGCTGCATAGGCCGTATCGAAGTAGATTCCCGCGCCCGGTTTTGCAGAGATCCAGACGGCCCAGCGGTCGAGCAGGCCGGTCAACGCCGCAGACGCTGCGGACAGCACCCCATACAGCGGAGCAAGAGCGGGCACCAGGCCGGCAAAGGCCGTGCCAAGGCCCAGCAGCATCATGGGCTGGATGAGCCACAGCACCGCCACACTGGATGCCACCGCATAAATGCTCACACTCAGCCCGCGCAGCACCAGCACCGGGAATGTGGCCACCGAAGCACAAAACGAGATGCAAATGCTTTCCGCAAGGCCCCAAAGACGTTCCGGCAGTTTGAAATACCATGGGCGCTTCACCGGATTTTTCGCGTTTTTCCAGAACTGGCGGTACCACGCATCCCGGGCGCGGCGGATGCACACACCGCCTGCCACCGTGCCCATCACCGCCGCAAACGAAAGTTCAAAGCCGATATCGCACACTGCGTAGCTGTTGCCTGCGGTCATAACGATACCTGCCACCGCCAGAGAGGTAAGGGTATCCGGCGGGCCGTACAGCCACACACCCAGTGCACCGACCCAGACCGCCACTGCGGCGCGGCATACCGAGGGTGTGAAGCCTGTCACGCCCATCAGCAAAAAGGCCAGCAGACTTCGGAATACCGCCCGGCGTCTGCGCCTGCGGTAGCTCTGCTCCCACTCGTAGGGCAGGAGTGTGCTGAGGATATCACCGCACAAAATGGACACATGCATTCCGCTTACCACCAGCACATGGGCAAGACCCGCGCCCCGGTAGGCGCTGCGCATGGCCGAAGACAGATAACTCCGGTCGCCGGTAGTCATGGCAGCCAGCACACCGCCGGTCTTGCCGTCCATACGGCGGCGCAGCGACGCACTGAGCCTTTGCTGCAGGCGGTGGGTGCGGGCGCGGAAGCTGCCGCTTTCGCCCAGAACTGTAAGCTCCGGCCCGTCCTCGTCCATTTCCGCCTGCAGAGCGATGCCGTCCGCGTACAGGCTGACCCGGCTTCCGGATGCCGGGGCCGACAGTATAAATCTTCCCTGCACCCTTTCCCCGGCTTTGCACTCCGGCAAAGCACTGCACTCCACCCGGAAGGATGCCGCGCTGCCGTTCACTTTCTCTACATGCAAAACCGCATCCACGATACCGGGATCGTAGGAATCCGCCGTGCTTTCCACCTCTGCGGTCAGCACCAGTGGACGGCCTGCATATTGCACCCGGATGCGCTCCAGCCGGTTTGCCGTGTGCAGCACCGATGCCATACCCACAGCAGCACCCAGCAGGATGCAGAGCGCTGCTTTGCGGGCAGCATCAAAGATGCACAGCACCAGACAAACGGCAACAAAAAATGCCGCAAACGGCACAAAAAGTTCCGTTTGCGGCAAAAAAACGCACACTAACTCCACACCCAGCATTCCAGCGCAGAAAACGCAGAGCGGGCGTCGCATTGCAGCTTAGTGGAAGAACAGAGGCAGCGGCTCCAGGAAGATGATATCCTTGCGCTCAGCTGCATCGCCCTCGGCCAGAACAGCGGCCTGGCCCACAATGGTGCACTGGGTCTGCTCAGCCAGCGCGTCCAGAGCCTTGAGCGAACCGCCAGTGGAAATGACATCGTCCACCACCAGAACGCGCTTGCCGCTCATCTTGTCCAGCTCCTTGCGGTCGATGACCAGCTTCTGCTTGCCTGCGGTGGTAATGGACTGATCCTCCACCACCACGGGGTCGGTCATATACAGCTTTTCGCCCTTGCGTGCGCAGACGTAGGGCTTGCCGCTCTGGCGGCTCATCTCGTGTGCCAGAGGGATGCCCTTGGCCTCGGCGGTCAGCAGGATATCAAAATCCGGGCACTTCTTCAGCAGTTCAGCGGCAGCAGCCACGGTCAGCTCGGCATCACCCAGCATGATAAAAGCAGCAATGTCCATGTGGTCATTCACCTTGCAGATGGTCAGCTCACGGGTCAGGCCTGCAACGTGCAGAGTATAGGTCTCAGCCATAATTCAACGCTCCCTTTTTATTGGAATCAGACAGGCAGCTTTTCGCCGCCCAGAACATGGAAATGCAGATGTTTCACGGTCTGGCCTGCGTCCTCGCCAACATTGGAGATGACGCGGTAGCCGTTGTTCAGGCCCTGCTCTGCAGCCAGCTTTGCGATCACTGCAAAGATATGGCCCAGCAGTGCGCCGTCCTCTTCGGTCAGCGCAGCGGCAGAGACAATGTGCTTTTTGGGCACCACCAGAAAGTGCACCTTGGCCTGCGGGTTGATGTCGTAAAACGCCACCACCTGCTCGTCCTCGTACAGCTTCTTGGAGGGGATTTTCCCCTCCGCGATCATACAGAACAGACAATCTTCCATGGGAAACAACTCCTTCCTGATATTTTATAAACGTCCCCGCCCTCTCAGGCCGCTTTGCGTCCAGCTCTCCCAAAGAGAGAGCCCTTGGCAAAACCATAAACTTTGGCAGCGCGTCAGCGCTGACGGAGAGGGCGAACCCGTTTTCTTATTCGCCCAGAGCCTTCTTGACGATGGCGCCGACAGCAGCCAGAGCTTCGTCGATCTTGGTCTCATCCTTCAGGCCGGCCATTGCAAAGTCCGGCTTGCCGCCGCCCTTGCCGCCGGCAATGGCAGCGATCTCCTTGACCAGAGCACCGGCCTTCAGGCCCTTTTCCTGTGCCTGTTTGGTCACAGTGACAGCCATGGTGATCTTATCCTCAGCCTTGCCCACCAGAACCGCCACAGCGGGCTTCACAGCCTTGTCGCGGACGGTATCGCACATGCCGCGCAAGGTGTCGCCGGTGGTACCGGTGAAGTATGCAGAAGCGATCTTCACGCCGCCGATCTCTTCGGCATTGTCAAACAGGCTGGTCACCTTGGAAGCGGCGACCTGTGCCTTGATCTCTTCCAGCTCCTTGGCCAGAGCCTTGTTCTCAGCCATCACGGCCTCGGCACGGACGGGCAGAGCGGTCACGTTGTTTGCCTTCAGGGTGTTTGCCACGGTATGCAGCATAGCCTCCTGCAGGTTTGCACGGATCAGCAGGTTGCGGCCGGTGACAGCCTCGATGCGGCGGATGCCCGCAGCAACGGAGGCCTCGCTCACGATCTTGAAGCCGCCGATCTGGGCGGTGTTCTTCACGTGGGTGCCGCCGCAGAACTCGGTAGACCAACCCTCGATGTCCACAACACGCACGACCTTGCCGTACTTTTCGCCGAACAGAGCCATTGCACCCAGCTTCTTGGCTTCCTCAATGGGCATTTCCCGGACGGTGACGTTCATGGACTCGTAGATTTTATCGTTCACGATCTTCTGCACGCGGGCCAGCTCCTCGGGAGTGACAGCGCTGAAGTGGGTAAAGTCGAAGTGAGTGATCTCTGCATCCTGATAGGAGCCTGCCTGATGGACGTGGTCGCCCAGCACTTCACGCAGCGCTGCCTGCAGCAGATGGGTGGCGGTGTGGTTGCGGGCAATGGCCATGCGGTATTCCTTGTCCACCTGAGCGTTCAGATGGTCGCCCACCTTCACGATGCCGCTCTCCAGCACGCAGGTGTGGACGTAGTAGCCCTTGGGGGTCTTCTTCACATCCAGCACGCGCAGGCTGCAGTCGGCGCTGTTCAGCATGCCGTGGTCCGCAGCCTGACCGCCCATCTCAGCGTAGAAGGGAGTCTTATCCAGAACCACCAGCACGCCGTCCTTTGCTTCCTCGTCGGTAGCAATGGCATCGGTCAGGGTCTCCTCGTCGCTCAGGGCCACCACAACGCCGGTGTCGTTCAGGGTCTCGTAGCCGGTAAAGACGGTGGGCTCTGCATCCAGCGCACCGAACAGATCCTCGCTCCAGCCGGAGATGTTCTTCTTCAGGCGCTCTGCACGGGCACGCTCCTTCTGCTTGGTCATTTCGGCGTGGAAGCCTTCCTCGTCGATCTCAATACCCTGCTCCGCAGCGATCTCCTTGGTCAGATCCAGCGGGAAACCGAAGGTATCGTTCAGCTTGAACACATCCAGACCCTTCAGCAGGTGCTCATGTGCCTTTTCCAGACCGTCGATCATGTTGTTCAGGATGTTCATGCCGGCATCAATGGTGCGGGCAAAGTTTGCCTCCTCGGTGCCGATGACCTTCTTGATATAAGCATCGTGCTCGCGCAGCTCGGGGTATGCGCTCTCGCTGGACTGGATGACAGTCTCCACCAGCTCCACCAGGAACGGGCGGGTGATGCCCAGCATACGGCCATGGCGGGCAGCACGGCGCAGCAGGCGGCGCAGCACATAGCCGCGGCCCTCGTTGGAAGGCAGGATGCCATCGGACACCATGAAGGTGCAGCTGCGGATGTGGTCGGTGATGACACGGATGGAGATATCGGTCTTGTCGTCCTCGCCGTAGGTCTTGTTGGCAATGTGCTCTACATGGTGCAGCACGCTCTGCACGGTGTCAACCTCAAACAGGTTGCCCACGCCCTGCATCACGCAGGCCAGACGCTCCAGACCCATGCCGGTATCAATGTTGGGGCGTGCCAGACGCTCGTAGTGGCCCTTGCCGTCGGCATCGAACTGACTGAACACCAGATTCCAGATCTCCATATAGCGGTCGCAGTCGCAGCCCACGCCGCAGGTCGGCTTGCCGCAGCCGTACTCGGGGCCGCGGTCAAAGTAGATCTCGGAGCAGGGGCCGCACGGGCCGGAGCCATGCTCCCAGAAGTTGTCTTCCTTGCCCAGACGCACCATGTGGTCGGGGGCGATGCCCACCTTCTTGGTCCAGATATCGTAAGCCTCGTCGTCCTCTTCGTACACAGAGATGTGCAGGCGGTCCTTCGGAATGGCCATCCACTCGTCGGAAGTCAGGAACTCCCATGCCCAGGGAATGACCTCTTCTTTGAAGTAATCCTGGAAGGAGAAGTTGCCCAGCATTTCAAAGAAGGTGCCGTGGCGGGCAGTGATGCCAACACGCTCGATATCCGGGGTGCGGATACACTTCTGGCAGGTGGTCACGCGATGACGGGGCGGCTCTTCCTGAGCCAGAAACCACTTTTTCATGGGGGCCATGCCGCTGTTGATCAGCAGCAGGCTGGGGTCGTTCTTGGGCACCAGCGGGAAGCTGTCCAGACGCAGGTGGCCCTTGCTCTCAAAGAAGCTCAGGTACTTTTCACGCAGTTCATTCAAACCGGTCCATTGCATAGGTTTTCTCTCCTCAATCGTCTTTGGCGCTTGTGCGCCGTTTTTATGCTGTTATGGCAGAGGGGCGGCACGGTGAAAAAACAAAAAACAGCCCCATCCCAAAAGGGACGAGGCTGCCTGTAAACTGCTCCGTGGTACCACCCAAATTGCAAAGGATAAAATGTGTCCCCTGCCGCTTTCGGCGCATTAACGCTGCGCAGCGTCCGGTTTACATTCGCCGGAAGCTCCGGGGTGGCGCGAAATGATCCCGACCGGAGCACCTTACAGCCGTGGGCGCTCTCTCTGGACGGTGGTGTGTGCATTTCTGACCCCATCATTGCCATCTGTCATAATTTTACATTCCGCAAAGCAGACACAATGCCCCTTTGCGTACAGCTAAATTATAGCATACGCAAAACGTTTGTCAACGGTTTTGAGCAAAATTTACGGCACCCAGATGCGGCGCACCTCCAGCACCTTGCCGCCCTGCACCACCAGCGTGGTATTATAGGTGGTCCAGTTATCGGGGTCTGCATTGATCGCTGCTGCCACCGCATCCGCGCCCGTAGTCTCCACGGCTTCGGCCTGCGGGTCGGCAGAACTGTCCTTCAGCACTACATCCTCTGCCAGCGGCATCGTCTTTTCTCCCATCTCGTAATAGAGTGGGTAATCGTCAAAGGTCATCGTCCGGTAGGTGTCATCATCCTCCAGCTTCAAGTCCAGTCCGCCGGGCTGCTCCATGCCGCCGTTGATGCTTACAAGATGGTATTCGTCATTTTTTTCGATGCTCGTCACCGCATCGTTCACGACCTGATTCCATGCCGCACCCTCTTCGTGGAAGGCGATCTTATCGCCGACAGCAAGCTTTTCAATCTCCTCTTTCTTATAAATGTCGTAGCCGAACACCTTTGCAGTCAATTTACCGTTCTGCACACCGGAGGTAATGGAGGCAGAAACAAATGTGGTGGTCTGCGTGTCATCAAGGTCATCCAGTGTCCATGTCCGCAGATTGATCGGTTCCGTAACGCCTTCTTCTGCCACATGGGACGAGGCCGGCACTGCACTGGATGCGGGGGTGCTGGCGGGGGTGCCGGAGCCGCCGCAGGCCGTCAATGCGATGCCCGCAGCCAGAACAGCCAGAATCTTATATTTCAGGTTCATAAAAATACCTTCTTTCTTGACGCGGTAGATTTATTCCGCTACAATAAAAACGAATCAAGAACCCATTCTATTGCAACTGATTTTAAGATAGAGAGGAATTTCCCGTGAAAATTTTAAAAGTAAAATGTCTTGCCCCCACCCGGCTGGACAACTACCTGATGCAGCAGTACCCGGCACTGAACCCGGGCCGCCTGAACAAGGCCCTGCGGGAGAACAAGATCAAGCTGAACGGCAAAAAGCAGCCGCTTTCCACCCGCGTGATGGCCGGTGATGAGATCAAGCTGTTCATTCTGGATGAAGTTCTGGATGCGGACCGCCGTGTGGACGGCCCGGCGTGGAAGAACGCCCGCGGCCCGGCACAGGTAGTCTACGACTGCCCGCAGATTGTCATTGTGAACAAGCCCGCCGGTCTTGCCGTGGACGGCCCGGAGGACGACACGCTGCTGAACCGCACCCTGCTTTACCTGAACCAGCAGGGCGAGTACAAGGAGAACGACCTGTACACCCCGGCGCTGTGCCACCGGCTGGACACCGGCACCAGCGGCCTTGTCATCGTTGCCAAGACCCCGGAAGCCGAAGAGCTGTTCCTTGCAGCCATCAAGAACCGCGAAGTGAAAAAGACCTACCTCTGCGTCACCTTCGGCCGTCCGATGCCGCCGGATGCCACTCTGGGCGGCTATCTGCTCAAGGACGCGGACCGCGGCATCGTGAAGATCGTGGAAGAAAAGCAGCCCGGTGCCAAGGAAGTGGAGACCCGGTACGAGACCATCGCCGTCTCCGGCCGTCTGGCCCTGCTGAAGGTGCAGCTGATCACCGGCCGCACCCATCAGATCCGTGCACACATGGCCAGCATCGGCTGTCCCATTCTGGGCGACAGCAAATACGGCAACAACACCGCCAACCGCGAACTGAAACTCAAGTATCAGGCCCTGTGCGCATGGGAACTCACCATGCCCCGTTTCAACCAGCCGGATTTCGAGTTCCTCAGCGGCAAGACCTTCCGCGCACCAAAGCCCTGGTATTACAGTCAGGTACTGGACGGAACCCTGAAATAAGCTTTTTTTACAATAAATTACAGCAAAAAAAGAAATCCCGGAAGTGTATTCCGGGACTTCTTTTTTGTCGTTTATGATTTTACTGGAATAGACCGCCAAACCAGCCCAGAGTGGACTCAGTTGCATTTGCAAAGGCATCCTGAACTTCCTGAATACTGTCCAGCAGCTTGGTGCCCTCGGTATCCTTCACCGACCAGTAAACGCCGCTGCTTGCCGAGCCATCCGAAACCGTGAAGTCACTGGTAAAGCAGAGGTTATCGCCCTGAGAATCGGTCACGACCACCATGTAGGTGTAATTGCCTGCGGGCAGTTCACCAAAGCGGATGGAGCTGTCCAGCGACTTGAAGGAGAAGATCGCCGTATTGGGTGCTGCCTGTGCAGTGAACACCGTCTGGTCGTTCTCGTCCAGCACTGCCACCTGCACATTGGTCAGGGTGGTGCCCAGCGCAGCATTTGCAGTGCCGGTCAGTGCCATGCCCTTGCCCGCACGGACATTGATTGGGTAGCTCATGCCTTCCAGACGCAGGCCGTCAGCCTCTGCAGCAATGAAGTTGTGATCTGATGCCACATACCAGTAGCAGGAGGACCTATTGACCGAAACGCTGGAGTTTTCCAGCGGGATGCGTCCGGAAGAGATGTTGCCTGCCGGATCGGAGCAATAGAAGTTGCCGTTGGTGTAGTCGGTGAGCAGCACTGCATGGGGCTGGCTGCGGTCATACAGCACGATGCCCTCCGGGTGCTGCGAAAGCAGGGTGATCAGGGTCTGTACTTTTTCCTGTTTGCGGGAGGGCAGTGTGCCGTAGCCCACCTGCATCTCCTTATATGTAAAGCTGTGGGAAAGCCCGTTGGACCATGCTGTGGAACGGACACTGTTCTCGGTCACAGTGGACCAGTCGGTCAGGCCGTCAAAATAGGCACGGCGGCGCAGCATCATGGCTGCGGATGCCAGTGTGCAGGTGCCGCCACGGCTCTGCTTGAAGTAGAAGCCTGCGTCCACATTCAGATCAACCGCCAAGGCAGCCGGCAGGCAGGTGAGCATAAACACCAGTGTCAGCACAAAGCTCAGCAGTTTTTTACGGGACGGTGCAGCGGTATTCACGGGTAGGTTCTCCTTTCAGCTTCCATGGCTTGTTACGTTTACCACCATAAAGTATACCAACCTGTTACCCTTTTGTAAACGTTTGTGAAGCTTTTTTCTCAATATCAACACGTTTGGGCAGTTTTTGTTGGAGAGAATGCACAGTTTCCGGCAAGATATTCTACATTTTTTACAAAAATCCCGTCCTGACATTTTTTCAAGCGCACCGCATTTTGCATTCTTTTTTCATTTTCTGACCACGCTGTGGGCAAACAAAAAAGCTCCACTGGGGCTTTCGTTGCTTCGCAAACGCAAACTTTTTTCTCCGCAATCAGCCGTCAAAGCGTCCTCAAATCGGACGGTTTGGGTGCCATCCTTGTAGTTGAACGTGATCAGCATCCGGTCATCGTACAGAAAAATGGCATTGACAAAAATTCCAATCAACGCTTTTCGTTGCTTTTTCTGCGAAATATCGAACTTTCTAAATTTCATCAGCCAGAATCGGATGAAATCCTCATTGAAGCTGGGCTTCTTCAATTTTTCATCTGCGATTTTTGCAATCAGTTCATCTTTCTGGATTTCCAGCGCTTCCAGACGCTCTTTCGTTGTCCGGGTGTACAAGCCGTCCTCGATCGCCTTCATCAGGTTGTCCAGCTTTTTGTTAACCTCTCGCAGTTGCTTTTCCAGCAGCGGGATCGTGGTGTTTTCCTGATTCTGGACATCCATGACGAGCTGAACGATCTTGTCGATCACCGCTTCGTCCTGAATCAGCTTCATGGTCTCCCGGACGACTAGATCTTCCAGCCAGTCCTTCTGCACGGTCTTTTTGTTGCAGCCCTTGCGCCGCTTGACGTTGGCGCATACTTATATTTTTTCAGCAAGTGCTTCACCATCTTACGCATACTTGCGCGGGCAGTTTCTTTTTTTCTGCAGGTCTATTACGCTCGCATTACTGAATTTCTGCGTTTCCAGCCATCTCCATTGCAGCGTTCGATTGACACAGGTTGAGTTATCGGCAGATACAGCAAACACAACGGGCGGCTCTGATAACAGAGCTGCCCGTTGTGTTCGTTTATGAAAAGGAGAACTTAGATCTCATACCACTTGATCTCGTTGGCATCCAGATGCAGAGCAAAGCTGCTGCCGTCTGTGGTGTAAACGGTGGTGTCCTGCGGCTCGTAGGTGTTGTTCACCACGCAGTACTTGCCGTTTTTGACGTAGGCGTGCACCTCCACGTTGTAGTTGGAGCTGAACCATGTATGCAGCTCCTCCTCGCTGTGGGCACTCCACAGGATAGCGCGGTAAAGGGTACGGCTGTTGGCAAAACTGTAAGGCACACCGCTGATGTACACGGCACGACCCTTGCCGAAGTCGTGTGCCGCCATCTGCACTTCTTTGTTTCGCTGCACCAGCACTTCGGTGCCTTCAAGGGCGTAGATGTTCTTTTTGCCCTCGCCAAAGTCCACGGGTTGGTCGGCATCCTGCAGAATGAAATGGTCCGGGTGTTCTTCCCAGTTGTACTTGTCGTAGTTGAGGGTGAAGCCGTTTTCTTCCTCCACGCCCAGCACGCTGGCAAGCTGGAGAATGTGGCCCTGATACGGGTGACCGGAAGGCTCACCCACGCCGATAAAGCCGCCGCCGTTCCAGACGAACTTGCGGATAGCGGAGGAGATCTCCGGATCTTCCCACCAGATGCCGCCGGTGTGTGCGGTGTCGGCATCGCCGACATTGATAATGACATCCAACGAATCCAGCAGATGCGGGTCGTTCTTGATATCCTCAAAGCTGATAAACTTCACATCAAAGGGCGCACCGGACAGCATCTCAATGACACCGGCATAGCTATAGTTCTGCTTGTAATAGAGGGCGTGATGCACCATGTGACAGCCCCAAGCCCGCATTTTACCCCAACAGTTCAGCACGGCCACCCGCTTGACACAGTAGGGTGTGGTGCCCTTGATGTTCTCGTACAGTTCGCGGAACTCGTTGCAGACGCTCTCCACGTAGTCCACGAACTCCGGGAACTGCAAGGCCAGTTTCAGATAGCCGCCATAGCCGATGCGGTCGATGGGCTTGCGCAGGATAGCGCGGCGGGCTGTAACCCAGTTCTCCTTGGCTTCCCGCACCGGGTCGCCGCCCTCGTGGAAGGTGTCGGGGAAGAAGTACGGCAGGAAACGGCCCTCGGTGTACTTCACGCCCTCAATGTCAGAGATCAGGCGCAGGGTGGAGCCGTTGCCCACGCTGCCCACTACGGCATCCAGTCCGATGGTCTTGAACTCCGGCATGAAAGGTTCGGTGCCGATCCAGTGATCGCCGAGGAACATCATGGCTTCGCACCCGCACGCGTGGGTGATATCCACCATCTCCTTGGCAAGCTTTGCCACCTCGCGGCGCTGGAAGGCCTGAAAATCCCGAAATTCCTTGCTGGGCACCCGATACTGGTTGTTGTAGTAGCCCTGATCGATGATGTACTCCGGGCGGAACTTGTAGCCCACTTCCTGCTCAAACTGGTTGAGGATATAAGGGCTGACCGAAGCAGAGTATCCATACCAGTCCACGAACTTCTCCCGCTTCAGCTCGTCGAAGATCAGGGTGAACTGGTGGAAGAAGGTGGTGTAGCGGATGACGTTTACATAGGGGTGCTCTGCAATGAACTTGCGCAGGCGCTCCATGGAATACTTGTGGGTCTTGGGCTGACGCACGTCAAAGGTGATCTGGTGCTCAAAATTCGTCCAGCCGTTGGTGGTAGCGTTGTACATATGCACCGGGTCCCAGATGAGGTAAGCCAGAAAACTGACGGTATACTCATGGAACGGTACGGCCTGTACGGTCACACTGCCGTCGGCGTAACTCCACTGCTCCGGCGGCACGGGCTGACCGGTGGTTCGATCCATGACCTCCCACCAGCGGGTGATGTCGTCGTTGGTGTTTACCTGCATCAGCTCCGGGCTGATGCCCTTCATCAGCGGGATGGTCACGGTGTCGCCGGGGGCGGTGTAAAAGCCGGTCATGATGTAGCACTGCTGTACCTCGTCCGGGTTTGCCTTTGCCCATGCGTTGTCCTTGCGGGTGGTATAGTAGGTGGAGTAGATCTTGGCGTCCGCATTCTTGAGCTGTTGCGGGAAGTCGGTGCCGTCGCAGTCGCGGATGGCATCAGCACCCCACTTTTTTAAGATCTCCAGCGTTTCGGGCACAACGTCCAGGTCTGTGGGAATGGTCACGCGCCCGGTCTTTCTTATTTCATCCATGGGAAACTCTCCTTTTGCCTCTCTTTGAATCGTAGGGGATCAATCGTAGGCGGCGTTATACAGCGCCAGCACAGCCAGCAGCAGCGCTACGCCCACCAGCATGATGCCAAGCCCTGCCAGCTGTCCGGTCATTTTCCAGCCGGACACCACCAGCACCAGTGCCAGCACGAACAGCACCAGCATCAGGACCATGCGCAGGGCGGGATGGTTTTTCCAGTATGCTTTCATCGTTTGTCACCTTAACCTTTCAGGCCGCCCACGGTCATGCCCTGCGTCAGCTGCCGCTGCACGCAGATGTACAAAATCAGGGTGGGCAGCATTACCAGCACAAGACCTGCATACATCGTGCCGTACTGGGCGGCGCTCTGCTGCGCCTGCATCAGGTTCAAAAGACCGACCGGCAGGGTGCGGGGTGCCTTGGTGGAGCTCATCAGGGTCATGGAGATGATATACTCGTT
This sequence comes from Faecalibacterium sp. BIOML-A1, assembly GCF_009679715.1. Classification (NCBI taxonomy): domain Bacteria; kingdom Bacillati; phylum Bacillota; class Clostridia; order Eubacteriales; family Oscillospiraceae; genus Faecalibacterium; species Faecalibacterium sp. BIOML-A1. The sequence continues at coordinate 53,687 of NZ_WKZJ01000001.1, read as the reverse complement.
CCAGAAGGACAGGAAGTTGAACAGGATAATGGTGATGATGGAGGGCTTTGCCATGGGGAAGATGATGCGGGTCATGGTGGAAAAATAGCTTGCACCGTCGATATAGGCGGCCTCCTCAAAATCGTGGGGCAGGGTGGCAAAGTAGCCCGACAGCAGGTAGATGGTAAAGGGCAGCGCGGTGGCGGCGTATACCACCGCCAGCACCACCAGATTGTTCAGCAGAAAGCCGCTACCAAAATGGCTTTTCAGCCACACATCGCCGTCCCGCAGCATCAGGAAGATGGGCACCACGATGTAGTTCACGTTGATGAACAAGCCCGCCATGAACAGGGTGTTCAGCACCTTGCACCCCTTGAAGTGAAAGCGGGACAGGCAGTAGGCGGCGGGCAGGGCAACGACCAGCAGCAGCGCCAGCGCCAGCGCGGTGACGATGACCGAGTTGAGCATATATTCGCCCATTTTCGCGCCGTTCCATGCGTTGACAAAGTTCTGCCAGTAGAACCCGGCGGGCAGTGCCCACGGGTTGCCGTAGAACTCTGCATTCTGCTTGATGGAGGCCATGAACACCCATGCCACCGGCACGATGATGGTAACGGCCAGCAGAACCAGCACAAAATAGATGAAAAACTTGTACAGACCTTCCGCAGAGCGGGAAGATTTTTCGGTGGTATTCTGCATCTTCTTCCCTCCTTAAAATTCCAGCGTATCGCGGTTGGTGACCTTGTTGACACAGGCGGACAGGGCAAACGAGAACAGGAAGATTACCACGCCGATGGCCATACTGTAACCATACAGGCCAGCGTCTTTCTGGCTGTACATATAGCTCAGCGCCACATCCGATGCGCCGTTGGGCCCGCCGCTGGTCATGGCCTTGACGAAGAGGAAGGCCATGTTGATGGTGGAGATGATAAAAAAGGTGAGGGTGGTGCGGATATTCGTCCAGATGAGGGGGATGGTGATCTGGAAGAACTGGGTCAGCCGCCCGGCACCGTCCAGATTGGCGCTCTCGTACAGGCTGATGGGCACGGCAGACATGGAGGCCATATACATGACCATGTAGTAGCCGATGGCCTGCCACACCATGGCAATGATGATGGAGGGGATGACCAGTTTTTCGCCCTTCCACAGGATGGGGTCGCTCATGTTGCGGAACAGGCCGATGATGCTGTTCAGCATGCCGTTTTCCGGCTTATAGATGGCAGAGAAGATGCCGGAGATGACGACCACCGACAGGATGTTGGGGATGTAGAAGATGATGCGGAAAAAGTTCTGGCCTTTGATCTTCTCCCGGGTGAGGATGGCGGCAAATACCAGTGCAAAGGCGAAGGTGATCAGGGTGACCGTTACCACCAGCAGGATCATATTCTGCATGGAGCGGATGAACTGGGCGTCCCGCAGCAGATGCTGGAAGTTTTTAAGCCCCACAAAGGTCTCGTTGGGAGAATAGGCACCCCGCTCATACAAACTCATGCGGAACACGTTGAGGGTGGGCAGGATCATAAAGAGGAAAAACAGGATGGTAGCCGGTGCCACACAGAGGAATACGAACCGTTTGCGGCTTTTATCCGTTCTCATAGGGGATTGACCGCTCCTTTCTTGATGGTACTGTACAGCCCAAAAAAGCGGAGGCGGTAAAAACCGCCCCCGCTGGGCAGGGCTTAATTACTCGATGATGTTGGCGCGCATCTGGTCGCTGGCGGACTTGATGCCATCGATCCACTGCTGCTCGGTCATGCTGCCGGACACCAGAGAGTTGACAGGGTCGAAGAACACGGTGCGCACTTCCACGCCGGGGATGGCACTGAAGGCTGCAAAGTTGCCCATGGCGGCCTTTGCGCCGTTGTCGTAGATGGAGTAGAACATCTTGTTGTCGCCTTCCAGACTGTCGGCGATGCCCAGCACAGGCTGGATAGCGCCGCTCTCGGCAAACAGCTTGCAGGCTTCGTCGCTGTACAGGTAAGCCACGAACTGCTTGGCGGCATCCTGATGCTCGGCACCGGCGGGGATCCATGCCTGCTCGAACCAGGTGTAGCTGTAACCATCGCCGCCGGCCTTGACAGCGGGCAGGGCGGTCATGCCCCACTCAAAGCCGTCTGCACGGGGAGCCTCGGCCATCTCGCCCACGATCCAGGTGCCGTTGGGCATGAACAGGGCCTTGTTGTCCAGCACCAGCTGCTGGTTCTGGGTAAAGTCCTGATCGTTGGCCTGTGCGGGGGTGATGGGGTTGGTGTAGGAAGCCAGCTTTGCCACGATATCAAAGCAGGTCTTTGCCTCGGGGGTGTCCCAGATGCCCTCGGTGTAGTGGGTGGCCTTGTTGAAGAACTCCGGGCCACCGGCAGCGTACATCAGCGCATAGAAGAAGGCGTCGAAGTAGCCGGTGGTGGGGTAGGTGAACAGGTAGGTGCCCTCAGCGGCAGCCTTGTCGCCCAGTGCCCACATCTCGTCCCAGGTCTTGGGCACGTCCCAGCCCTTTTCCTTCAGGAAACCGGCGTTGTAGAACAGGCCGCAGGGGCTGTAGAACATGGGAGCCAGATAGGTTTTGCCGTCGCCGTAGGGGTTGGTCAGGGAGGTGTCGGTAAAGCCGCCGGCGATCTTCTCGCTCACCTTCTTGCTCTCGCCGGGCACGGTCATGCTCAGCACATCGGTGATGTCGGCGATCAGGTTGCCCTTGATGAACTGCTCGGTCAGGGCAGCTTCACGGCCGGTGGCCAGATGGACCACGTCGGGGTAGTCGCCGCCCTGCATGGAGGGGCCGATGACGTCCTCCAGCTTTTTGTCGGTGGTCAGGTCCACCTTGATGCCGGTCTGTGCGGTAAAGGCCTCGGCGACCTTCTTCCACATATCAGCGCCGTAGCCGGTCTCGATGGCGGCTACCTTGATGGTAACGTCTGCAGCCGCCGCTGCGGAAGAAGCGGCGGTGGAGGATGCCACGCTGGATGCGGTGGAGCTGGAAGAGCCGCCGCAGGCAGCCAGACCCAGTGCAGCGGCGCCAACGCCGGCCGCCTTCAGGAAATTACGACGAGAAATACGATTCATACTGTGTTGCCTCCATCATTTTGTTCCGTTCAAACACAGCCGGGCAAACAGGCTTTGCCCGAAGGACTGTGTGTTTTTCTGCCTCCAATATAAATTCTTTCGCTTCCTTGCTCAAGAGGTTTGTTGTTTCATTTTTTATAGATGTTGCTTTCTAAAAAATTCTTCCAGCAAAAGTGCTAAAAATCTTTTAAAAGTTTCAGCATAATCCCCAGCCTGTAACTATTTTGACATATTTCGAAGGGACTTGAGAAACAAAAATATAAAAATTAGCCTAAAATCAGGGCTTGCTTTTTTTGTATGTTCCCTCTATAATGAGGGTAAAGTGCACGATACAACGCACCATTTTTTGATAATGTTTTTAGAATGTTGCGTTTATTTTTAGAAAATTTGCGTTTCCCGAAGGAGCCGATCATCTATGAGTACCCAGCGCTTTGATATCCGCCACGCGCCCGCTCCGCGGGAATCCTTCCGGCTGCTGTACATCAGCAAAAGCAAATTTGGCGGCGATTGGAACAGTACCACCCACACCCACTCCTGCACGGAGCTGTTCTACTGCCTCAGCGGCGAGGGACAGTTCTACCTTGCCGGGCAGCTGTTCCCGGTAAAGCCGGACGATATGGTCATTGTGAACCCGCAGGTGGAGCATACCGAGCTTAGCCTGAACGCCTCGCCCTTGGAGTATATCGTGCTGGGCGTTGCCAGCATGGAGTTTTTGTTCAGCAAGGCGGATACGAACTACGCCATCTTCAATTGCCGGGAGAACCGGGAGCGGATGGTCACGTTGCTGCACATGCTGCTGGCCGAGGCCGACCGCAGCTTAGACGGCTGCGAGACCGTTTGTCAGGACCTGCTGGAGGTACTGCTGATCTGGCTAGTGCGCTGCACCACCATTTCGCTGCAGCTGGAGGAGGCTGCCCCGACCGAGAACCGGGAGTGCGCCGAGATCAAGCGGTATCTGGACACCAACTACCGCGAGGATATCTCGCTGGACCTGCTGGCAGAGCTTGCCCACCTGAACAAATACTATCTGGCCCACACCTTCCAGCGGGAGTACGGCATTTCCCCCATTACTTACCTGAACCGCCGCCGCATTGAGGAGAGCAAGCATATGCTAGGCAACACCAGCTACAGTCTGGCGCAGATCAGCGAGCTGATGGGCTTTTCCTCCCCCAGCTATTTCTCCCAGTGCTTCCGCAAGGCGGAGGGCATGACCCCCAACGAATACCGCCGTCAGACGCGGCAGGGAAAACGCCCCGCCCCGACAAAACGGCATGAAGTATAACGAAAACGAGGAATTTATGATGAAATCCGTTACCCTTTCTTTGCTCCAGTCTGCTGCAAATGCCTTTGATTTTGGCGGGCCTGTGCTCTGCGATGCTCACCACTATGGTGAGGGGCATATCAACGACACCTTTGTGGTCTGGCGGGAAGATCATTCCAAACGCTTTATTTTGCAGCGCATCAACACAGATACCTTTACTAACCCGGTGGGCCTGATGGAGAATGTCTGCGGCGTGACCCGGCATCTGCGGGCGAAAATTCTTGCCGAGGGCGGCGACCCAGCACGGGAAACGCTGAACGTCATCCCAACTTTGTCGGGGTCGACTTGCTATCTGGATGCAGACGGCGGCGCATGGCGTGCCTACGACTTTGTAGAAGATACCATCTGTTTGCAGCAGGTCGGCAGCGAAACCGACTTCCGCACCGTGGCCGAGACACTGGGCAAATTCCAGAACCAGCTGGAGGATTATCCGGCCTCCACCCTCCACGAAACCATCGCCCGCTTCCACGACACGCCCAACCGCTATGCCAATTTTGAAAAAGCCCTCGCCGCCGATGCACTGGGCCGCGCAAAGAACATTGCGCCGGAAATCGAATTTATCCATGCGCGGGAGCAGGACTGCCATGTCCTGCTCGACCAGCTTGCCGCCGGGGAAATCCCCTTGCGCGTCACCCATAACGATACCAAGATCAACAATGTCCTCATCGATGCCGCTACCGGAAAAGGCATCTGTGTCATTGACCTCGACACCGTGATGCCGGGACTTTCGGCCTACGACTTCGGCGATTCCATCCGCACCGGTGCCAACGACTGCGCTGAGGACGAACCTGACCAGAGCAAAGTCCATTTTGACCTGCATCTGTACGAAGTGTTCGCCAAAGGGTATCTCTCCACTGCCGGGGCATCCATGAGCATGGCAGAAAAAAAGAGCCTTGCATGGGGTGCAAGGCTCATGACGCTGGAATGCGGCATCCGTTTTCTGACTGACTATCTGGAGGGCGACCATTATTTCCATATTGCTCGCCCGGATCACAACCTCGACCGCGCCCGCACCCAGTTCACACTGGTGCGGCAGATGGAAGAGGTTTTCGATCAGATGCTGGAAATCGTCTGCCCGGACAATCACTGATTTCGCAATCTCCTCCATTCGGATACAGCAAGAAGCATGGACGCTCTCCTTTTCGGGGGCGTCCATGCTTCTTTTTACAGCTTATCCCTACACACCCATCAAATCGTCCTTTGAGGACGCTGGGAGCGTCGAGGACATGATGCGCTGCAGCAAATCATGAAAGCCCTTTTCAGCCCTGACCAATCACAATCCCCCAATGGCTATCATTGTAGCTGTAAATAGAAAAAACAGCTCAAGCAGCCTCCTATAAGTCCTACTATCACCGCTTTGCCGCAATAATTTTTTTCAAATTATCTTGACGCACCGTTCAATGCGTGATATTCTCTGTCACAAATCCCGCTGCTTTTGTGGATTGGCTTGAAGCCATCCACAAGATGTGGTCGTGTTCATTTTGAACACAGCCTCGCCGTGGATCATCCCTAAAAGATCAACCGCCCCGCAACACACCCGATTCATTTTGCCGCTGTTTCACCCGACAAAATCATCGCTGCGCTGCGTGGGCGGTATTTTTCTTTTATGGGTAACGCACCTTGAAAATTTCATGAGCCGGCCGGACGTGATACCGACTTTTTGTCAACGCCGCTGCATAAACAGGGGCAGGAACTTCGTTCGGAGCAAACGGTGACCCCATTACATGAGCAGCACCACCTCTACTTATTTTTGCGTCTTAACAATTCGGAAACATTTGTTGAAAATGCGTTTTGAGCGCAGCGGTAGAGGGCAAGAACCGTCCCGTGGCCACAAATTTTCAATTCTTGAAAATTTCCTGTCCATCCGGGACTTCACTTCTCAAACTCTTGCGAGTTTTCTAAGTGATCTTGTTGGGGTAGCGCTTGTCGGGGCAACGCCCCTCCATCTGCTGTCGCAGACCGCGCTGCCGCTTAAAAGCCCCACTGGGGCTTTCATTGCTCCGCTGCGCTTCGCAAACGCGGTCCCACCCCAAACCCTGCTCATGGTTCGCACCTGACGGTGCGAACAGCAACGGCGTGTCGTGCTTACATAACTTCACCGAGGAGTTATCGAACAGACAGGAGGTACAATGACCAAAACGAATGTTCAATCGACCCTTAGCAATTCCCAGCACCACGACACGCCGAACAACAAAACGCACGTCATCAAGTTCCGTGTAACAGCGGAGGAAAAAGCGTCACTGGAACTCACTTGCAAACTCCTGAATCTCTCCCTCTCCACCTTCATCCACCGCGCCATCCACAACGTCAAGATTCATACGCTTCCATATGCTAATACCTCTTCTGAAACAAAATAAAGCCTGTTGCTATGATATCTAGTTTTCGCTACATTGTCAATTCTTCAGTAAAATCGCAGAATATTCATTTCACAAAATTTGTTTCAGATATTTCTCCGGGTCACCATTCAGAATCAAATCTGCATACGCCAGTGGGTCATTGTAGATGAGGTAGTCCAATTCTGCCCTCTGCGCTATGGTCACATCCAACGCATCCTCGACTCCGGTGCAATTGATGGAAATTTTTCTTCCATCCCGGAGCAACAGCTCCACGCAGCCGGTGTCCATGTTGAATTTGCAAGCTCTTGCATCGTACTTCATACTCGTATCCTCCTGAAATCATGTTGTGGCTTATGTCAGTCAATCTATGATTTCGGATTTTATCTTCCACGGACACCTGCATGGAACTTGTCGGGGCAAAGCCCCTCCATCTGCTAACGCAGACCGTTCCGTCGCTTAAAAGCCCCACTGGGGCTTTCATTGCTTCGCAAACGCTAATTTTCCGAAGAAAACAAATAATCCGAACCCATCTCCTATCGGAAACAAGTTCGGATTATTTTTGTTTGGTCCGAGTGGCGAGAATCGAACTCACGGCCTCTTGAACCCCATTCAAGCGCGCTACCAAAACTGCGCTACACCCGGATATCTGCAAGCGGTTATCGCTCACAGCTCAATTAGTATACTTGATTCAGGGTGTTTTGTCAAGCTTTTTCTGCCAAGTTTTTGCAAATAAATTTTCAAAACTCCGGCTCGTTTTCCTGCAGCGGCTGATCCCTTGCGGGAAACATTTCAAATTCAACAGTGGCAAGTGCAATTGCAAACACACTCTCGGCACCGGCTGCCAGCAGCGCCTGTGTGCAGGCTGCTGCCGTGGCACCGGTGGTGATCACATCGTCTACCAAAAGCACCTTTCTGCCCTCCACAAGTTCCGTGTCCGTCACCCGGAAGGCACCCGCCACATTGGCAAGGCGCTGCTCAAAGGGCAGGCCCGCCTGATGCCGCTTTGCACGAGTGCGGCCCAGTGCTTTCGGGTACAGCGGTATCCCCAGTGCGCGGGCCAGCGGCACCGCCATGAGCTGCGGCACATTGTAGCCGCGTGCTCTGCCGGATGCCGGTACGGGAACGATGCAGTCGTACCCAAGGGACATGCCTTCCACAAGCTCCGGCACCGGTTCTGCACCGGCCATATGCATCTCGCTGCCAAAGGCCAGCTTTGCCAGCCAGAGGCCCAGCTCCACCGCCGCCCACGGTGCAGCATGGTATTTTGTATGCAGGATGCCGCGCCGCACACAGCCCTCATACCGGAACGGTGCTGCTGCACCGGTCAGTTCCCCTAAATAATGCTGAGAAGCGTCCAGCCGCATTCCCGGCTTCCTGCGCAGCTCTTCCAGCTCCGCGGCACAATCCGGGCAGATGGGCACACTGCCCAGCACCCGATCACAAAACGGGCAGCGGCGTGGGTACACCAACTGCCTTGCCCCGCGCAGAATGCGGCGCGGGACGCTGTAATAATCCATCAGTCCTTTTTGACAGCCACGATCACACGCACGCGCTTGCCCGCAGCACAGCCAAAGTTATCGTACCAGCCGGTCAGGTAGTAGCCCTCCGAGTTGACCTCGGTCAGCTTGGTGGCGTAGTACTGACCCTTGTACCACAGATACACCTGTGCGTCGTCCGCCATCTCAAAGCGGGTGCCGTTGCTCATGACCGACGCTGCACCCACCTGATCGATCTTCATGGGCATGAGCTGGACCATCGTCCGCACGCTGCCGGTCGTCTCTCTGCGGGCTGCAACACCACCTACCAGCACCGGATATTTGACGTTGGTGGTGAAAGCTACCTGCGAACCATTGACATAGCACACATAGGTAGCACCGCCGCCAATATAGCGGAAGATGGACGCATACGGTTCGCCTACAAGGCTGCCCACCTGCCGCAGACCAAGGCTGAGCAGGCTATCCGTGTTGGCTGTGATCTTCTGCCACAGAGTGGAGAGGATGTCGCCGTTGATCACACCCCACAGCACTTCGCTGGTGGTGGGCACCAGAACATCCTTCAGGTCGTCCACGATCTTATCCTGCGTATCCGTGCTGTCGCTCTTGCCGGTGGAAATGATCTTGGCCAGCGTCTGCAGTTCCGAGTAGTTGACTGCCACATTCTTGATATCATCCAGCACGCCGTAGGTCCACAGGTCGCCGGTGACATCATTCAGGATCAGGCGGTCGATCTCGCCCTTCTCATTCAGCGTATAGTAGCGGACATTCAGAAGATTCAGGTCTGTCCCCGCTAGGCGGCTGGGACGAACCGTCCCAGCCACACCCTCCGCAGTTGTATCCAGAATCTGTACATCGTCGGCAAGGGCATAGCTGCCCAGTGCCGTTGCATCTGCATTGACCTTGCCGGTAACGACCTTGTTCTCGATGCCGCTCACGGACTCGCCTTCCGGTGTTACGCGGATCTCTACCAGCCAGCCCTTGGGGTAGTTCAGGCTTTTGTCCACATTCACAGTGCGCTGAACACCATCGGTGCACATGACAGCCACACGCTGCAGCACATCCGCGCCGTTATCTTCCACAAGGCTGCGGGCTGCGCCCTGCACCACGCCGTAGAACACCTCGTCGGCCTCTGCGCCGGTAATAACATCCGCCGCCTCATTGTTCATGCCCAGCAGCAGAGTGACCACTTCGCCCACGCCGCCGCCGTTCAGGCTGGACACCTTGGAAGCCACTGCTGTGCTGCCCAGCTGATAGCTGGTGCCCGCCACGGTAACGGCCGTGGGTGCGCTGGCGCTGGGCGAAACGGCAGTGATGCGGCCTGCTGCTTTGCGGGTGTAGATCCACACCGTCTGTAGACTCTCGCTGTAATAATACACATCGTAGCGGTTCAGCTCTGCAGAAGCCGAGACCTTATCGTTGCGGTAGATGCTCACCGGCGTAAAAGGCAGCTGGGTGCCTTCCGCTGCCACAAAGGGTCCCTTCAGGCTCTTGAGCATTACCGTGGAGGTGTCCACCTGACCGTTCGAAACCGTAAAGCCCAGGCTGGTACCATAGGCGCTGCCAGAGGCGGTGTTTGCCGTGAGGGTGTTATACAGCAGCAAAGCACAATCCTCATAGTTCATGGCCTCGCTCTGGCTGCGGTTCAGCTGGTTACGCAGGCCCAGTTCCTGCGCCTTGTTCAGCTGTGCCGTCGGGAACACGCCGTTGAGGTCGGTCATTTTATAGCCCAGCAGCTTGAGCGCTGCGGTGCAGGCTTCTTCCAGCGTGACCGTATTATCCGGGCGGAATGTACCATCAGTATAGCCGTTCATCCAGCCCTGCTGCACCGCAATGCGCACATAGGGTGCCCACTGAGAGCTGCCGGGCACATCCTTATACAGTGTGCCCAGATTGCCCTGCTGGCTGGCGCTTTCGCGGTAGGCCGAAAAGGAGACCAGCATCTTGGCAAATGCACCGCGGGTGACGGCAGCATCCAGACTGCCGGTCTGGCTGGTATCCATAGCGCCCAGCGTGATGGCCGTCTGGATGGCCGAGTTGTTCAGGCTGGCCGCCGATGCCGGAAGCACCAGCACGGATACAGCCAGGCATGCTGCAAGCAGACATGCGAAGAGACGTTTTTTCATAGGTATATTCCCCTTCCTTGGTGTTTTGCAGTCCGGCGCAACGCCGGCTGAGAAGAGTTCAGTCATAGCGCAATGCTTCAATGGGGTTGAGCCGCGCTGCGCGCTTTGCGGGCAGGTAGCCGAACAGCACGCCAATCCCCACCGAGATGCCAAAGGCCACTGCGATGGAATTGAAGGACGGGCTGACCGTGACCGTTGTGCCGCTGGTGAACATGGGCAGCACCTTGTTTGCTCCCATGGATACGATGTAGCCCAGTGCAATGCCCAGTGCGCCGCCGAGGGCCGAGGTGGTGGCTGCTTCCACCACGAACTGCGACAGAATGGTGTGTTCCTTGGCACCCAGTGCCTTGCGAATGCCGATCTCGCGGGTGCGCTCAGTCACCGACACCAGCATGATGTTCATGATGCCAATGCCGCCCACCAGCAGCGAAATGCTGGCAATGCCGGTCAGGATCACAATGACCATGTTGATCATGTTGTTCATTTCCTCCAGCCACTCGCTGGCGCTGTAGACATAGTAGCCGTTATCCGAGCCAAGCAGGCGCTGCAGTTCGCTTTCCACCGCAGACTTTGCTTCGTTGGCGCGGCCCTCATCCTCCATGACCGCGGCATAGTTGTTCACCGTGCTCTGGCTGGAAAGACGCATGGCCGTGGTATAGGGCAGGTAAACGCAGTCGTCATCGCTGCCCTGCTGCATGTCCGGATCGCTGACTTTGGCCGCCAGCACGCCCACGATGCGGAACTTGTTGGCACCGATCTTGAGCGTCTGGCCAAGGCCGTTGCCGCCAAAGGCCACACGGTTGAGGTAATCGCCGATGATGCACACATGCTTGTTATCCTTCATATCCATGTACTGCAGGCCGCGTCCCTGCGCGATCTGGTAATTTTTCATGGCGGAATAGTTCTCGTCCACGCCGCTGATGTTGGACCAGCGGTAGCTGGTAGTGCCGATCTTCAGCGTGCCGCTGCCGCTGAAATCGATCTGCGGCGAAATGGACTGGATCAGCTCCGGGTACTCCGTGGGCAGCTTGTACATTTCCTCCACCGAAACGGTGCGGGAGCCGTTGCCCCACACCTGCACCGAAAGGGTGTTGGTACCCAGTGCCGAAAAGCTGTCGCGCATGCTTTTGGTCATGCCGTTGCCCAAGCCCACGATGACGATGACTGCCATAACACCGATGATGATGCCCAGCATGGTAAGGAAGGTGCGCAGTTTGTTGCTCCACACGTTCTGGATGGCCTGACGGAAGGTTTCAATAATCATGCTTTCTCCTCCTCATCCGGCGTTTCCGGCAGCAGCGTGGGCTGCACCACGGCTTCCGGTGCATGGGCATCGCCATCGTAGACCACCCGCCCGTCCTCCAGACGGATGATGCGGTCTGCCTGCACCGCAATGGAATTATCGTGGGTGATGAGCACCACGGTGTGGCCCTCATCGTGCATCTGCTGCAGCATTCCCAGCACTTCGCGGCCGGTGTGGCTGTCCAGTGCGCCGGTAGGCTCGTCGGCCAGAATGACCGCCGGGTTCCGCACCAGCGCCCGAGCGATGGAAACACGCTGCTGCTGGCCGCCGGAAAGCTGGTTGGGGCGGTTCCTGAGCTTATCGCCCAGACCCACCTGCTCCAGCACCTCTTTGGCCCGGGCGTGGCGCTCGGCGCGGCCGATGCCCGCATACACCAGCGGCACCTCCACGTTCTCCATCAGGTTGAGCCTTGGCAAAAGGTTGTACTGCTGGAAGATGAAACCCAGCATCTCGTTGCGGACGGATGCCAGCTCATTGCGGCTCATCCTGCCAACGTCTTTTCCGTTCAGGCGGTAGGTGCCGTGGGTGGGCACATCCAGACATCCGATGATGTTCATGCAGGTGGATTTGCCGGAGCCGGACTGGCCCACGATGGCCACGAACTCGCCTTTTTCGATTTTCATGGTGATGTGGTCTGCAGCCTTTACCGTGGTGTCACCCATCTGGTAATACTTGCACACCTCATCAAACTCGATCAGAGCGCTCATGCATTCCTCCTGTGTCAGCCCAGATAGACCACGCCGTCTGCCTGAGACGGATTCACGTCATCCCCTGCGGAGCCCTGCTTTTCCTCGGCTTCCACAGGCTCTTCCGCCGGTACGGTCCCGTTTTCCGTTTCTTCTTCATCGACCATGCTGTTCGCAGCATCGGCGCCTTCCTCGCCCTCGGTGCCCTCTGCATCCGCCTCGTAATAGCCGCCGTCGTCATAGTACGTATCGGTACTTGCTGCGGCAGAGTCGTAAGCCACCGTGTCATTGCCGGTCAGCCCGCTGACGATCTGGGTGTAGTTGTCATCGCTGACGCCGGTCTTGACCGGCACATACACATAGCCGTCCGGCGCGATCATGCCCGGGTCTGCGTTGACTGCGCTGGGGGAGTCCTGCGTGACCAGCACATAGCCGCCGCGCACGATGGCAGCGTTGGGCACGGTAAGGGTATTCTTTGCCTGTGCCACCACGATCTCAGCATTGGCGTTCATGCCCGGGCGCAGGCCATCGGTCTCATCAATGCGCACCTTGACCGGGTAGGTGGTGGTGCCGCCGTTGGAGGTACCCTTCATGGAAACACGGGTCACAACGCCGGTATAGGTCTTGTCCGGCACGGCATCCGCCGTGACCTGCACGCTCTGACCCACCGACAGGCTGCTGACCTGCAGCTCGTCCACGTTCAGGGTCATCTCCAGATAGCTCAGGTCAAAGATCGTGCACAGGTCCGAGCCGGCGGACAGCGCGTCCCCGGCCTTGGCATTCTTTTCAATAATGGTGCCGCTGATGGGCGAGGTGATGGTGTAGTTGTTCATGGCCTCCTGCAGATTGTCCATGTTCAGCTCGGCGCTGCGCAGGCTCTCGGCGGCAGACTGGATGGCCTCGGTCAGGTCCTCGCCGCTGATCTGCAGCACGATATCGTCCTTGTTCACGGCTCCGCCTTCCGGCACATTGATGGCCGTCACGGTACCGGCGGCAAGGGCAGTCAGGGTGCGCTCCGCCTGATACTCAAAGCACTTGGCGGCAATGCAGTTCACGCCATTGATGGTTGCCGTTGCTGCCTGCGCAGTGGTCAGGCCTCCTGCATTGCGCACAGCAATGGTCACGGTGCGGGTGAGCAGGTTGCCGGTGCTCAGGGCATCGGTGCCGGTCACAGCGGTCACGGTGCCGGTCAGCATTTCAAAGGTGCCGTCCAGCGTCACCTCTGCGCTCTGGCCCACCGAGAAGGTGGCGGCATCTGCTGCCGGGAACTCCAGCCGCAGCACCATTTTGGAGCTGTCACGGATGACCGCCACTTCCTGACCGCTGGTCACTTCGTCACCCTTGGCCACCTTGAGGGCACTCACAACACCGGCCACCTCGGCGCGGACATACTGGCGGTCTGCCGTCTTGTCGTAGCTGCGCTGTGCCTGCTGCAGAGCAATGGACGCCTGCTCCGCCTTGGTGGTGGCATCGGAGGAGTCCACCGTGTACAGCACGGTGCCTTCCTCCACGATGTCCCCTTCCTCAAAGCTGCTGGTCAACACCTTGCCCGCTACCAGCGACTTAACATTATACGTATTGGCAGGGTTCAGAGTGCCGGTTCCGCTGAGGGTGTTGGACACATCCCGCTTGGACGGCGAGACCTGCACATAGTTGATGTCCTTATTGGCATTCTGTGCCTTGTCCGGGCGCAGGATGAACCATCCGCCCAGCACGGCCACGCACACCACCGGCACCATCCATTTCCAGTTCTTGCGGAAAAAGGCTGCTGCTTTGCCGCCCTTCGCTGCGGGCTTTGCCTCACCCGCAGCCGTCTGCTGTACCGCAGCATCCTGCTTCTTTTTAAAGATCATGCTTGCTGTTTCCTCCTGTATCTTTCAGGGCATGCCCTGGTTTCGGTATCGGGCGCAGGCTTTGCAAAAGCGCGCGATAAAGAGTTTATTGTTAGTTTATCGCATTTTCGTCTATTACACAAGCGTCTAAATTTTGTTTTGACGCATTTGTGTCAAAGTTTTACCCAACTTTCACACCGTGCCCTCTTTTGCCTTCCAGACAAAACAAAAGAGACAGTGCCCCGCTCTTGCAGGGTACTGCCTCTTTTTTGAAGCACGATCTTTATTCAGCTGTAGTTTCCACTACCACATACACCCCGGCAGGGACGCATGCAGCCCATGCGCCGTCCTTGTCCAGCCAGCCGAATTGCTCGCACACATGGTCCGGGCACTGACTGTCCAAGAACGCGATGGCACCATCCTTTACCTGCAGATGCACGACATAATTGCCCACATCATACAGGTAATCGTGGTCTGTATCCAGCGGCAGAGTCTCGGTGATGCCATCGCCAAAATCGACGGTGGCCTGCAGGCCGCTGCCCTTGCTGCTGTGTGCTGCGCGCACGCCGAAATACAGCGCTGCTGCCAGCACAAGGATCACTGCAGCAAAGATCAGGTTCTTCATCCATGGCTTCAGGCCTTTGGAGCCGGAAGCGTTTTCAGGTGCTTTGCGGGTACTCATGCAGCGTAGTCGCTGGCAGCCTTACCTGCAATGCGGCCAAACACGGTGAAGTCTGCAACAGCGTTGCCGCCCAGACGGTTTGCACCGTGCACACCGCCAGTGACCTCACCTGCTGCAAACAGGCCCGGGATCACAGTGCCGTCCTCCTTGAGGACTTCGGTGTTGGTGTTGATGGTCAGGCCGCCCATGGTGTGGTGCACACCAGCAGTGACCTTGATTGCATAGTACGGAGCAGTATCCAGCGGGTTTGCAAAGCTGGTGCGGCCAAAGTCGGGGTCATTCTTGGCCTCAACATAGCCGTTCCAAGTCTTCATGGTCTCGGCAAAAGCAGCCTCATCAACGCCCATTGCCTTGCCCAGCTCCTCGTAGGTCTCGCCGGTCACGGTGAAGCCCTTCTTGATGTAGCCCTGAATGACGCTGGAAGCATCGACCATAGCCTGATCGACCACCAGCCAGCTGTAGCTGCCGGTCTGAGCGATCTCAGCAGCAGAGACCACGTCACGGGTGCCCACTTCGTCGATGAAGCGCTTGCCCTCAGCGTTGATCAGCACAGCGCCGTCGCCGCGCAGACCCTCGGTGATCAGGGCAGCGGTGTTGGCCTCAACGGTGGGGTGGATCTGGATCTGGTCCATATCCACGGTGCCAGCACCGATGGCGGTGGCCATCTCAATGCCCTGACCCTGAGCGCCGGCAGCGTTGGTGGTCATGAAGCCCTTCAGCTCAGGCTTGTACTCGACAACCATGTCCAGATTTGCGCCGAAGCCGCCGGTGGTCAGCACCACAGCCTTGGCGTTCACAGTGACGGTCTCGCCGGTAGAACCGGTGGCCTTGATGCCCACAGCAGCGCCGCTCGCATCGGTCAGGATCTCGTTGGCGGTGGTGTTCAGCAGGATCTGAACGCCAGCCTTCTCACAGTTCTCCTCCAGCAGGGGGATCATGTAGGAACCGACAGAAACGGTCTTGCCCTCTGCGTCCACAGGGCGATGGATGCGCTTGACGGATGCACCGCCAAAGCTGGAAACGCTGTGCAGGGTGATGCCGTGCTCGTCCAGCCAGTCGATGGCATCAGCAGAGTTGGAGCACAGGGTCTCCACCAGAGCAGGGTCGTTGATGCCCTTGCCGCCGATCATGGTGTCCAGCTCCATCAGCTCAACAGAGTCGAAGTAGCCGGTGGGGTTCTTCTGGTACTCTGCCCACTGCTCAGAGACGGTCTTTGCCAGAGCGGTGATGGTCTCGTTGTCAGCGTACTTTTCAGCAGCGGTCTTCAGGGTCTTTTCGACACCGGCAGACTCGCCGAACTCGTTCTCATCCTGATACACGGTCTTGCCGGCGTTCATGCCGCCGGTAGCGCGCACAGAGTTGCCGCCCACCATGGCCTGGCTCTCCACGATCACAACGCTCTTGCCCTCGGCAGCAGCGGTGATGGCAGCGGTCATGCCTGCGCCGCCTGCACCCACGATGACAACGTCAGCGTCAACGGTGGAATCCTCGGCCTTGGTCTCGTCGGCCTTGACCTCGATCTTATAGTCGTCGGCGTTCAGGCCGGCGGCAGTCAGGGCAGCGGCTGCTGCCTCCTTGATGGCGTTGGAGGTGATGGTCGCGGTGGACACGCCGTCCACGGCGATGCTGCCGGTCTCAGCGATCTGAGCGGGCAGCTGCTCCAGTGCCAGCGTACCGATGCCGGGGGTCTCGTCCTTGCCCTCAGCGGTGCAGCCGGTGATCTTGCCGTCTTCCAGCGTCAGGGTAACGGTAACGTCGCCGCCCATGCCCTTGGCAGTGCCGGTGAAATCACCGGACACGCCGCCTGCGGTGGAAGCGGACTTGCTGCCGCAGCCGTAGCCCAGCAGACTGACACCCACAACAACCGCCATGGCCAGCGCAGCCACGCTCTTGCGGATCTGATTCTTTTTCATTGTTTCTTCCTTCTCATATTCGGGTTGCTTGTGTTCGGACATCTATCAGCAAAAAAGGGGGAGCTGCTCATTCGGAAAGCAGCTTCCCCTCGCTGAAACTTAGAAAAGACTTAGGCGTTAGCCTGAGCTGCAGCAACAGCGCATGCAACGGTAGCACCAACCATCGGGTTGTTGCCCATGCCGATCAGGCCCATCATCTCAACGTGTGCGGGCACGGAGGAAGAACCTGCAAACTGAGCATCGCCGTGCACACGACCCAGAGAGTCGGTCAGGCCGTAGCTTGCGGGGCCTGCGGCCACGTTATCGGGATGCAGGGTACGGCCCGTGCCGCCGCCGGAAGCGACGGAGAAGTACTTCTTGCCGTTCTCGATGGCCCACTTCTTGTAGGTGCCTGCAACCAGATGCTGGAAGCGGACGGGGTTGGTGGAGTTGCCGGTGATGGAGCACTGAACGTCCTCCTTCTTCATGATGGCAACGCCTTCCATAACGTCGTTTGCACCGTAGCACTTGACGGCTGCGCGCTCGCCCTCAGAGAAGGGGATCTCCTTGACGACGGTCAGGGTCTGAGTGGGGATGTCGTACTCAGTCTGAACATAGGTGAAGCCGTTGATACGGGAAATGATGTAAGCTGCATCCTTGCCCAGGCCGTTCAGGATGACACGCAGGGGGGTCTTGCGGACCTTGTTTGCAGTGCGGGCGATGCCGATAGCACCCTCAGCAGCTGCAAAGGACTCGTGGCCTGCCAGGAAAGCGAAGCAGGTGGTGTCCTCGCTCAGCAGACGAGCGCCCAGATTGCCGTGACCCAGACCGACCTGACGCTGCTCAGCGACAGAGCCGGGGATGGTGAAAGCTTCCAGACCTTCGCCGATGGCAGCAGCGCACTCGGCAGCATCGGTCAGGCCGCGCTTGACAGCGATAGCGGTGCCCAGGGTGTATGCCCAGACAGCGTTATCAAAGCAGATGGGCTGAACGCCGCGCACGATCTTGTCGCAGTCGATGCCCTTAGCGAGGAGCATCTCGTTGCAAGCGTCCAGAGACTCCAGGCCGTTAGCCTTCAGGCATGCCTCGATTTTCGGCATGCGGCGATCCATAGATTCAAAAGTTGCCATGAGTTGTTCCTCCTCTCTTATTCCTCACGCGGGTCAATGTACTTCACAGCACCCTGCTCCTTGCTGAAGCGGCCGTAAGTACCCACGTTCTTCTCATAAGCCTCGTTGGGGGTCTTGCCGTGACGGATATCCTCCATCATCTTGCCCAGCTTGACGAACTGATAGCCGATGACCTCATCGTTGGCATCCACAGCCAGCTTGTTGATATAGCCCTCGGTCAGCTCCAGATAACGGACGCCCTTTGCCTTGGTGGAGAAGATGGTGCCGGTCATGGAGCGCAGGCCCTTGCCCAGGTCGTCCAGACCTGCGCCGATGGGCAGACCGTCCTCAGAGAAAGCGGTCTGGCTGCGGCCGTAGACGATCTGCAGGAACAGCTCACGCATAGCAACGTTGATGGCATCGCACACCAGGTCGGTGTTCAGAGCTTCCAGAATGGTCTTGCCGGGCAGGATCTCGCCTGCCATAGCAGCAGAGTGGGTCATACCGGAGCAGCCGATGGTCTCCACCAGAGCCTCCTCGATGACACCGTTCTTGATGTTCAGGGACAGCTTGCAGGTACCCTGCTGAGGTGCGCACCAGCCCACACCGTGGGTGTAGCCGCTGATGTCCTTGATCTCATAGGCCTTGACCCATGCGCCCTCTTCGGGGATGGGAGCCGGACCATGCTTAGGACCTTTGGTGATCGGGCACATATTCTGTACTTGCTGCGAATAGGTCATAATCATACTCTCCTTTTGACAAATGTTGCTTTGCAGCACAAAGCCGCTGCCGCGCCCTGCCGGCACAGCCGCTGCCCTTTGCTGCTTGCATCTGACCGGGCGCGCCGCTCTCTTTCAGCGCCTTAACCGGTACTACCACGCATGATTTTATTATAGAGAAAGCTGACGGATTTTGCAATACATTTCCGGTAAAAAACATCAAAACTATTTGCAGTTGCCTGCTGCTAACTGTCAATTCGGATGCTTTTGTCATTTCATTCGTCAAGTTTTTGTCAACTATGTCAAGAGGGCAAATTTCACGCTCCTGTGTCCTGCCTGCGCGGTGTCTGCCCGGCAGGCTTCAGTACCCACATGGCCGCAAAGCCCGCCGCTGCGCCGCCCACGGCAAGCCAGTGCCGCCCGGCTTCCAACCCCCAGAGATTTGCTGCAAACGGAAAGGCCAGACTGCCCACGCTCTGCCCCAGTGCCAGAAAACCGTAGTTCACCCCTGCGTGCGGCAGGCCGAACAGATCGGTGGAAAGGGCGGGCAGCACCGCTGCAAGGCCGGAATAGCAGAAGGTAAGCCCCGCATAACAGGCGATCACCCACCAGCCCTGCGCAAACGCAAACCCTGCCGAAAGCCCCAGCGACACCGCAAACAGCAGCAGATCGGTGGGCCTGCGGCCAATTTTATCGCTGAGCATGGGCATCAGCAGGCGGCCCGCCGCACTGCCCACGCTGCCCAGCACCACGCTCCACAATGCAGCGCTTTCGTCCAGCCCCCGCTCCACGCCCAGCTTCAGGATGATGGGGCTGAACAGAAGCACCGCCGGGGTGGAAAAGCACACCGCGCCTGCGCACAGCCAGTACTGCTTTGTTTTCAGCATCTGCCACGGGGAAAGGTCAATGGTATTTTTGTCGTTTTGCCGCTGTTTTTCGGCATCCTGCGGCGGGTCCTGCAAAAGCAGGCTGCCCGCAAGGCAGACGGGCAGCGTTATGGCGCCCAGCGCCCAGAACGCGCCCCGGATGCCCTGCACGATCCCAAAGCCGCTGACCGCCGTGCGCACGAACACGGTGAGGAACGCACCGGAAAGGCCCACCGCCCCGCCGATCACGCCGGTGGCAAGGCCCTTGCGCCCGGCATACCACTTCTGTGCGCAGGACTGGATGGATGGGTACAGAAACGCCGTGCCCAGCCCCGCCGGGATGCTGAATGCCAGAAAAAAGCTGCCCGCACTGCCGCCCGGCAGCATGGCCGCTGCAAAAAATCCGCCGCACAGCAGTGCTGTTCCCCACAGAGCCGCACACCGCGGGCCTCGGCTGTCCTGCAGAAAGCCGCCGAGGACGCACCCCACGCCGAACGCCGCAATGAGGATGCCGAAGGCATAGCCTGCCCCCTGCTCGCTCAGGCCGTACTCGTCCATGACCGGCTGCTGGAATACGCCCCACGCCGCCGGGATGCCCGTGAGCACCTGAATGGCTGCGCCCGCCGCAAGGATGGTCCACGGATGTTTTGCTGTAAATTGCTGTTTCATCGTCTGTCCTCCGAATGGTTTTTCCTTTACAGTGTGCCCATTTCAATTGACAAAACGGCAGATTTCTTTATAATGAATAAGGTAAAAGTATTTACATTGATTTATATAGAGAGGAACCATCTTATGAAAACACAGGCATTGAAGGGCATGCGCGACCTGCTGCCCGCTGAGCAGACCCTGCGCGATTACATTCAGGGCAAAATTCTGGAGACCTACCGCGCGTCCGGCTTCGAGCGCATTTCCACCCCCATGCTGGAGGATATGGAAAACCTGGACAAATCCGACGGCGGCGACAACCTGAACCTGATCTTCAAAGTGCTCAAGCGCGGCGATAAGCTCACCGCTGCCCTGAACACCGGCGACCCCAAGCAGCTTTCCGATATGGGCCTGCGCTATGACCTGACCCTGCCGCTGAGCCGCTACTATGCCGCCAACAAGGATAAGCTGCCCAGCCCCTTCAAGGTGATCCAGACCGACCGTGTGTTCCGCGCCGAGCGCCCGCAGAAGGGCCGTCTGCGCGAGTTCGTACAGTGCGACATCGACATTCTGGGCGATTCTTCCCCCAATGCCGAGGTGGAACTGATCGACGTGACCACCCGTGCCCTGCTGAACATCGGCTTCACCGGCTTCACCGTCAACATCAATGACCGCCGCATCCTGCGCGGGATGCTGGAGAGCATGGGTTTTTCCGCTGATACGCTGGATTCCGTCTGCATCACCTTTGATAAGATGGACAAGATCGGCGCCGATGGTGTGAAGGCTGAGCTGACCGAAAAGCAGCTGCCGGAAAATGCCATCAACGCACTGGCCGACTTCATTGCCGCAGGCGAAGTCACGCTGGATGCCGTGGCTGCCCGCTGCGCAGACCCCGCCATTGCCGATGACCTCAAGTATGTCCTTGCTACCGCCAACGCCATGGCTGCAGGCCGCTATCAGGTAGCCTACTGCCCCAGTCTGGTGCGCGGTCAGGGCTACTACACTGGCATGGTGTTTGAGATCACCTGCCCGCAGTTCAGCGGTGCCGTGGCCGGCGGCGGCCGCTACGACAACATGGTGGGCAAGTTCCTGGGCACTCAGGTGCCCGCTGTGGGCTTCTCCATCGGCTTCGAGCGGGTGTGCGGCATCCTGCTGGAGCAGGGCTATCAGATCCCCGGCGCAAAGCAGAAGATCGCCCTGCTGTACGGCAAGGATGCCGACTTCACCACCGTTCTTGCCAAGGCTGCAGACCTGCGCAGCAGCTACAATGTCACCGTTCTGCAGCAGGCCAAGAAGCTGGGCAAACAGTTGGGCCAGCTGGAAGCTTCCGGTTTTTCCGGTGCCGCCTTTATGGATAAGGATGAGATCAAAATTTTTGCGCAGCAGTAAATAATTGCACACAAAGCCCCTTTACTTTTGATATGCTACCCCTAGAATAGACAGAGTAAAAACAAAACTCTGAGTACTCTTGGGGTATTTTCATGTCAAAAAAAACACCTCAGAAAATCGAGCGATTTTCTGAGGTGTTCTTGTTTTTTCTGGTTTAAAAGCCGGTAGGCGGCACATAGTAACTGGGGATCGAGGCTGTTTTCTGCACATTTGCCTGCTGGCGCAGCGCTGAACGGGTCACCTCTGCCCAAGAATACTGGGTCATATACTCGCCGCGATAGGAATTGGTGGCCGAGCGGCTGCCCCGCAGGAAATTGTAATAATCACAATCCACCTTGCTGGTGTCCAGCGCCAGTGTGCTGCGGCCGCGGATGAGCAGGCCGGTAACACCTGCATCCTCCAGCGTATGGCTCAGGTCAAAGATCAGATTGCGGAGATGGCTGTGCAGCGATGCGGTGTCGGGCTTATCCTCCCACAGCACGGACAGCATTTCGCCGTTGGTGCAGGTGGCACCATTGCGATCCACCAGATAGGCCAGCAGCTCCTTGCTCTTGCTGCGCTTGAAGGCCAAAGCGCGCCCGCCCACGAAGATCTCAAAATTGCCAAAGCACTGGATCTTGATGCCGACAGGGGCATTCTCCGGCGGGTAGCGCAGATGCTCCAGCACATTGCGCACATCTGCCTCGTTTGCAGGCTTGAGTAAAAAGCCGCTCACGAAGATCTGCAGCGCTTCCAGCGCATACTCCGGGTGCTCTGTTACCACAATGATGTTGCAGCGCGGCTGCAGCTTCTGGATCATGCGCGTCAAAGCAAGCCCGTTCATGCCGGGCATTTCCAGATTGAGGAAAGCCGCGTCCATCGGCCCCTGACGCATCCAGCTCAGTGCATCCTCGGTCGTCATGGCGCTGATATAGTCACAGTCGGGTGCAACGCGGCACAGGATGCGGATCAGCGAGTTGATTGCAAGCTGTCCATCATCGACGACCAGTATCTTCATTCGTACACCCCCGCAAGTTTACCATACATGTTCCCTGTTTCAGTTTAACACTTTGTCCTTTGATTCGCAAGTTTTTTTGCACAAAAAGCCAGAAGCTCCACACTTCTTTACAAAAGGACGTTCCTTTCCCATCCGTTTCCTCACGAAGCAGCTGGCTGAAAGAGGCGTCTTTCCCATTTTCATTTCCGGCAGTCAAAGCAACTATACAAGATACTCTGTGCCATCCAGTCCGGTCAGTTTTTGTGCTGTCGTTTGTCCCACACGGGTGCAGAGCCGCTCATACGCCTGCCGCATCCGGGTCGGGCGCGAGGTGCAGTTGTGTGCATCCGAAGAGATTGCATCCACAAGCCCCGCCTTGACCCAGTGCTCCAGCCGCATCCACTGCCAGAAGCCGCTGTCCAGCACAGCCGAACAGTTGATCTGGCAGCGCAGCCGGTACTGCTCATGCAGGCGGGCCAGCAGGCCGTGCTGCGCAAGGCAGGGATACCGCTCAATGTGGGCCACCAGAATGCGGTAACCCGCACCCGTGATCTCCTGCAGAGCCGTTTCCAGCTCCTTTGCCGTTATGTTCGGCACAAATTCCAGCAGCACCCAGCCGGTATCTCCCAAGGTCAGCAGCTGGCGCTGGACTGCCGCATATCCCGTCGCAGGGGTATACAGCAACTCAGAGCCGTGCTCCAGCTTCAGGTCGTAGCCTTTTTGTGTGCAGTATGCGCGGGCCAGCGCCAGATGCCGGTCGTAGATTTCCTGCGGGAAGCGTTCCATGCCCGGCGTACTGTGCGAGGTAGCAAACAGGTGCCGCACACCGTCTGCTGCCGCTGCATCCAGCATGGCATACATTTCTTCTCTGGTCTGCGCACCATCGTCCACGCCGTAGACGAAGTGCGCATGATAATCCGTAAAGCCGCTCATTTCTTTTCCGCTTCGTGGCTTCGTTTATAATACTTTCTGTAATAGCCGTACTTTCCATACTTTGAGTAGGATTTGTAGTACTTGCGGCCCATATAGTTGTCGTAGTCCACCTGATTGAGCACGGTGCCCAGAATGGGGCAGCCGGTCTGCTCGATCTGCTGCTTCACGTCCAGCAGCTCCTGACGGCTCACATCGTTGTAGTTCACTGCGATCAGGGTGCCGTCACATGCCTTGGCGATCTCCGCCGCATCGATGACCACGCCCACCGGGGGTGCGTCCACAATGACGTAATCTGCCATTCTGGCCAGCATATCCAGCAGTTCGGCAAAATGGCTGTTGGTCAGCAGCGCCAGCGGGTTGGGCACATCGCGGCCCACCGGCACCATGATCGCGTTGGGGATATCGGTCTGGTAGATCACCTCATCCATGCCCACCATACCGGCCAGAAAATGGGAGAGGCCCTTACCGTCGCTGCGGCCATCCTCATATTTCAGGCCGTAGTCACTGTTGACCAAGCTGCGGCGCAGGTCTGCGTCCACCAGCGCCACCTTGATGCCGCGCTGTGCCAGCGTGCGCATCAGGTTCATGGACAGATAGCTCTTGCCCTCTGCAGCATGGCAGCTGGTGATCATGATCTTTTTGACACTCGCACCTGCAAAGGAGAGGTTGGTGCTCAGGGTATTAAAGGCTTCATTTCCCGCATAATCCAGAGCCGGAAATTTTGTGATCTTCAGCTGTTTCATGCTTTCCTCCCAGAGCTGCCACCCACACGGCGGCGGACATCATTGGCAAACCGCTTGGTGCGGCGCTTGAACTCGCTTTTCTCTTTCGGCTGTTCGCCAGCATCGGCCAGCGGGATCGATGCCAGCACGACCATGCCGGTATACTTGCGGATATCATCGGCAGACTTGTAGGTATCGTCCAGCATGGTCCGCAGCACCACCACGGCGCAGGCCAGCACAAAGCCCACTACAAAGCCCAGCAGGATGTTCTTGGCCTTGTTGGGACTGAACGGGTTCTCCGGCACACGCGCAGAAGACATCAGGGTGGGCTCGTCCGTCTTCATCTTTTCCGAGATGTACTTTGCGCCCACATCCGCATACTCGTTTGCGATCGCTGCTGCTTCTTCCGGGTCCGGGTTCGTGACCGTGATATCCAGCATACGGGTGTCGCTGGTGTTGGTGACAGACAGCATACTGGCCATATCGGTGTAGGTGTAATCCAGATCCAGGTTGCTGATGACCTTTTCGTGGACTTCCCACATTTCAAAGACCTTGATGTAATCGCTGGTCAGCTCGCTGCCGACCTGCAGATCGGAGAAGTTCAGCACCGAATCATTGCGGCTGACCACATAAATGGTGGCCGTTGCCTTGTACATCGGCGTTACCAGAAAAAACGTATAAAGCGCCATCAGTACGGCACCCACCACAGCCGTGGCTGCAATGAGCGTCCAGTGGGCCAGCAGGCCCATGAACAGTTCCAGCAGATCAATGGTATCTTCTCCCTGTTCCGGCTGTACCGCTAAAGCTGTGCGCTCCTTCATAAAAGTATCTTGCTGCACGATTTCACTCCTTATAACCTTATAATACTGCCGCCCATGCGGCCCGGGCGTTGTGCCCTTTCCTCTATTTCTCTGAATCCTATACGCCAAAAATGCGGCGTTCCCTTTTTCATCAGGGAGCACCGCAGAACATTTCTAGTTCTTAGCCCTCAATGGTCTTCACGGCCACCAGAATGAAGTTGGAGCCATAGAGCTTGACCTGACGGCCCTTCAGGTTCACCACGATCTTGCCATCCACGACCTTACCGGGCACAGTATAGTAGGTATAGGTCACAGTGCCGTCTGCCTTCGTCTTGGGCACAGCCACCAGAACGGTAACTTGCTCGTTGTCCTCGTAAGCAGCCTCAATGACCTTGGACTCAATGGTCAGCTTAACATTTGCAGCGTCGAGCAGGTTAGAGGTCTGCATCTCAAAGGCCTGCGTTACAGTAACATCTATAGTCGTCTTCTTTTCTTTCGAAGCGCCCGCAGCCTTCTGCAGGTCTGCATCAGAAGTGATGTCCTGCAGGACTTCCTCGACCTGAGCGGTATCCTCCTTGGCAGTGACCTTCACATCGCTGACAATGCCCAGAACACCGGTGACGGTAGCAGAACCGCTGGCCTTGACCTCATCTGCCACAGTCTTGCTGGGCGTTGCTGCCAGAACAGACACACCCATGCCCACGACCATAGCAGCGGTCAGAACAGCGCTGATAACTTTCTTCATAATGAAGATCTCCTTTCACTTCAAGCCGCACTCTCCAAGATGCTGCTTTCTATCGCAAATGCTTTTCAACATTTACATCATTCTTCAACAGGCTCCCAGAACAGCGTCAGAACCGCTTTCTGGATGGAAGCTTCGGTCGGATAGAACTCGGTGAATCCGTCCTCTGCCACCTTATGCTCGCCCTCCAGTGCAATGGCAGGCTCCACAGTATCGTCCTTTGCGGCCCACACCTCATTGACCAGCTGACCCTTTGCAAGGTCGGTGACCAGATAAGGCTGCAGCGCATCGTACACCTGTGCGGTGAACTGCTGATCCTGCTGCACCCTGCTTTCCAGCTGTGCGGAAAGCTGTGCAAGATACTCCTCCTGCCGCACCATGCGGGCTTCGTTGGTGCCTTCGCCAATATCCATGCGCCTGCGCACAAAAATCTCAGCCTGATCGCCCTGCAGCGTCAGGGTAGTTCCCTTGGTCATGGCCGGGTCTGCTGCGGAGAAATCATCCTCCAGCGTCACGGTCACACCGCCTGCAAGGTCGTTCAGCACCGAGATGCCGTCCAGACTCATAGCCAGATAGAAATCAATGTTTTCCCCCTGCAGCAGGCGGGACACTGCATCACGGGCATAGCCGCAGCTTTCCTCCTTGCCATCGCCAAAGCCATGTGCAAGGCTGATCTGCATCTGAGTGGTGCCCACCGGATTGCCCAGCATGCCAAGCACCGTAACCTCTGCCATGGTGTCGCGGTCGATCTTGAGCTGACGGACCGTCTTGTCTTTGCTGTCTATCACAATGAGCCGCTGAAAATCCGCCTGACCGCCCTGATAGGAGCCTTCTGCTTCCACCTCGCTGTCATGGTCAATGCCCATAACAAGGATGGTGGTCAGATCTGTGCGCCTGCGGTAGGTCACGCCGTCCACTTCCATGGTCTCGGCGGTCTCCTGCGGCAGCTCCGTCCGGGTCTCCGGCTTTTGGCTGCACTTTTCCAGCCAGCTTCCGCCCACAAAAAACAGTACAGCTGCCAGCACCAGCACAGCCAGCGCAACAGCGGCACCACGATGTTGTTTTTGTCTGTTCAAGCGGGTAAGCTTCCCTCTTTTCTTCGGAATATAGTTTTCTGCGGGAAGGTCTTTCCATTGCCACAGAAAGATATTCCTTGGCCTATTATATCGTCACAGGTGTGCAACTGTCAATGTATTTTCGTTATTTTCCGGCAGAAAATTTCGCATTTTCAGCCTTTAGGGAGCCACAGATAAACACAAACCCCGGCCATGCAGAGTTCATCCGCACAGCCGGGGCCAATTGGTATTTTATTTGATATCCAGTTCAGGCGGCACATCGATCTGGTCCGAGACATACTTGCCGTTCTTTTTGCGCTGCCGCACGCACTCCGTCAGCAGATATTCGATCTGCCCGTTCACCGAGCGGAAGTCATCTTCGGCCCAGGCGGCAAGGGCATCGTAGAGCTTCGCGTTCAGGCGCAGGGGCACCTGCTTTTTTGGTTCTGCCATCAGTACAGGCTGCCGCTGTTCACGATGGGCTGGGCATCACGGTTGCCGCACAGCACCACCAGCAGGTTGGAGACCATTGCCGCCTTGCGCTCGTCGTCCAGCTCCACTACCTTGTTCTCATTCAGGCGTTCAAGGGCCATTTCCACCATGCCCACAGCACCGTCCACGATCATCTTGCGGGCATCGATGATGGCGCTTGCCTGCTGGCGCTGCAGCATCACGGCTGCGATCTCCGGCGCATAGGCCAGATAGGTGATGCGGGCTTCCACTACCTCGATGCCAGCCTCGGCTACATTCTTCTGGATCTCGTCCCGGATGCGGGCGGCTACCACCTCCGAGGAGCCGCGCAGACTGCCCTCATCGGCTACGCCGTCGCCGGTGGTATCCACATTGGGAGCCACATCATAGGGGTAAATGCGCACCACATTGCGCAGAGCGCTGTCGCACTGCAGGGAGAGGTACTCCTTGTAGTTGTCCACATTGAATACGGCCTTTGCGGTATCGGTCACGCGCCAGATGACCGCAATGCCGATCTCCACCGGGTTGCCCAGACAATCGTTGATCTTCTGGCGGGAGTTGTTGAGGGTCATCATTTTGAGCGAGATCTTCTTGCTGGTCGATTCTGCGGTCTGGGAACTGCTGTTACCTGCCTTAAGCAGGGCCGCCATGCCGGTTTCGCCGCTGTTCACATCGCCGCTCTGGCTCAGTTTGGTGCCAGCTGCCGGGTTCACCGCGGTGCAGAAGGGGTTCACCCAGTAAAACCCCTGTCCCTTCAGGGTGCCGATGTAATCGCCGAACAGGGTGAGCACCAGTGCTTCCTGGGGCTTTAACACCTTCAGGCCGCAGAACAGGAAGATGCCCGCCACCCAGTATGCGATAGACAGGATCGTGAGCAGGATGCCCGGAAACAGGCTTTCGTCCAGCAGAATGATGCTGTAGAAAAACAGCAGGACGGTAACAGCATAGCCCAGCAGGGTGAACAGCAGCATGACCATGCCGTTCTTTTTGGTCTGCAGAATTTTCTCTTCCATAACAGTTCCCTCCTTCACAGGGTGCGGAAGTATTTCTTTGTGATATCAAAATCATATCACTTTATATCATTCTTGTCAAGTCCTCCGCAGGCAAAAAAAGAGCCGCCGCACAAACACTGTGCAGCAGCTCCTTTTTGTTTATCTTTTTATTTCAATCCCCCTTATGAGGTATCCAAATGACACAAAATACAATTACACTGATCGTTCTGGCCGTCCTTGTTGTTTTTTCCCTGCCGGCTTTGTACCGAAAAAAGAAAAGCGGTGATCTGACCCTGTGGGGTAAGGGACGCAACATTCTGGGGCAGCTGCCCTCGGAAGAAGCTGCTTGTGCAGCGGTGTCTTCCTCTTCCCGCAACGGATCCCAGAAGGACATTCTGCAGTTCGTTTCCTCTCTGATGAAGCTGGTGCGCAAAAATCACTGGTACATCGTCATGCCCGGCCAGCTTTCGGACGGCAAGACCAAAACCAATCTTTCGCCCGTGCTCATCACACAGCATCGTGTCATCGGCCTGAAATGTTATGGTTATGGCGGTGCCCTTACCAATAACGGAAAAGCCGCCGACTGGACACAGAAGCTGGATAAGACGACCAAGGCGATCCATTCTCTCCTGCCGGATCAGACCGCGCAGCAGGCAGCTCTTGCGTCTCTTCTGCCCCAGCTGAATGCATCTCAGGTCGAGGTCTTTTCCGTTTTTACCACACCGGGCGTGCAGCTGATCAACTGCAGCGGCCTGAACTGCTTCACTTCCGTTTCCCTGCTGGAAAAGCTGCAAAGCTCTTCCGCGGACTGCACCAGCCCTCTTCAGCCGAAGGAGCTGGGCGCTGCACTGGAAGCCATGAAGCCGGACCCGCCCGCCAAAAACAGACAATAACAACCTCCCATATGTGCGGTTGCCGTACAAGCAAAAACACCCTCACAGCTTTTCCATTTCAGCTGTAAGGGTGTTTTTGTTTTGCTTTTTATTATAACCCGTTCACGATATTTTCCGGCCGCTGTCCGCTTTGCACCGCCCGGATCGCCGCGGCGATCATGCGGCAGGCTGAGCAGCGGATTTTCCGTTGTGACCGGTTCCGGCGCAATGGTGTCCAGTCCGGCTCCGGCGATCTTGCCGCTGCACAGGGCTTTGGCAAGGGCGGCGCTGGCCACAAGGTCGCCGCGGGCAGTGTTGACGATGAAAATGCACCGTCCTTCATGCCCGCCAGAAAACCTGCGTCCACCATGTTCACGGTCTGAGGTGTGACCGCCAGATGCAGGCTGAGGATATCGCTGCATTTCTGTATCGTTTCAAGAGCTGCATATTCCGCATGGTTTCGTTGACCACCAGATCTTCCAGCCACTGTTTCCGCACGGCCTTTTTATCGCAGGTCTTTTTCTTCTTGGCAGCAGCACACTTGTAGTAGGTATACATTTTCCCGGTGTGGCTGACACCGCTTTCTCCGAACATCAGCGCTCCGCACTTACCGCAGTACAGCTTGGTGGTGAGCAGATAGCTTTCCTCTGCCTTATGACGGGCAGGGGCCTTTTTATTTTTCGCCAGCTTTTCCTGCACCTTGTTGAACAGGTTCGCGTTTGCGGAGCGCAGTGCAGCAGTGAAAGCCCCAGTGGGGCTTTTAAACGACAGAACGGTCTTGCGTAGCAAAATGGAGGGGCCTTACCCCGACAAGTTCACCTGACACAAGTGCCGGGATCGTATTGGGCTGTACCACATCCCGCAAACGCAATTCGCCGATGTACCGGCGATTACTCAGCATCCGCTAAATCGTATTGTAGGACATCTCCCCGCCCATTGAATTTTTGATGTTGTGTACCTTTAACCAATCCCGCAGGTCAGTCATCAAAGATGCCACGTTCGCTGTCCTTGATCATCTGCTGGAACTGCGGGCGATTATCCGTTTTTTTAACCGAATACAATTCTTTGTTCCAATAAAAGCCGCCATCATTCTCAGATCGTCCAGTTCTGGCTTGCCGACTGCAGATCCACCATGTGGGTGTACAGTCCCTTCCGGGCGTACAGCTCTGCCGGGCTGCCCTGCTCGGCCACGATGCCGCCCGACAGCACCACCACCTGATCCGCACCGGCTACGGTGCGCATCCTGTGGGCGATGATGAGGACGGTTTTGTTTTTTATGAGCCGGGATAGAGCCTCCTGAATGGCAGTTTCGTTCTCCACATCCAAGCTGGCGGTGGCTTCGTCCAGCAGAATGATGGGCGCATCCTTCAGGAAGGCGCGGGCGATGGAAATGCGCTGACGCTCGCCGCCGGAAAGAGCGCAGCCATTCTCGCCGATGTTGGTGTTCCACTTGTCCGGCAGCTTTTCGGCAAATTCCTCGCAGTTTGCCAGCTTTGCCGCCGCCAGAACCTCTTCGTCCGTTGCACCTTTGCGGCCCAGACGGATGTTTTCGAGAATCGTGTTGTCAAACAGGGTCACATCCTGAAAGACGATGGAATACAGGCTCATGAGCTTTTCCGGGTCGATTTGGGAAACCTCCATGCCGCCCACGGTGATGCTGCCCTTCTGGTAATCCCAGAACCGTGCCGCCAGCCGGGAAACGGTAGTTTTGCCGCCGCCGGAGGGGCCCACCAGTGCCGTGACCTCGCCCTGCTTTGCGGTAAAAGAAACGTCCCGCAGAACCGTCTCGCCGGAGTTATAGGCAAAGCCCACATGGTCGAACACGATATCGCAGCCCTGATTGGTCAGCTGTTCGCTGCCGGTCTGCAGGGGAGCGTCCATAATCTCATTCATGCGTCCTACATTGGTGCGCATGGCAATGACCGCCGCCAGATTCTGCAAAGCCCCCTGCATGGGGTCGTACATCCGGGATGCCGGCATCAGGAACAGAAACAGGGTCAGTACGTCGATGCTGCCCTGCACCAGAAGCACCGAACCGGTGAGCGCCACCGACGCAATACCCAGCTTGAGCACCATGCCGGCGGAGGACACAAACAGCGCTGTTGTCAGTTCTGCCACGATGGACTGCTTTTCCACTGCCCGAATTTTTCCGGAAAGGCCGGACAGATAACGTTGCTCCGCATTGCTGACTTTCAGGTCGCGGAGGGTCTCGATGTACTCCTGAATGCCGTCCGCACAGGCCATTTTCGCCGCCATGGTCTTGGCCTGCACCTTGTCCTGCACCCAGTAGCTGCCCACCACGATGGCAACAGATACCGGGATGACCCACAGCGCCGCCAGTGCCATCCGTCCGTCAAAGGCGAACAGGCTCAGGGCAATGAGCACGGTAGAGATGAGGGAACCGAACAGACCGGGGATGAAGTGGGAGCAGTCCTTTTCCAACACCTCGCAGTCTGCCATGATGGTGCTGGTCAGGTCGGCAAGGTCGCGCTTGCCGAAAAAGGACAGGGGCAGCTTGCGCAGCCGCTCCGCAAGGGTCAGGCGACGGGTGCCGCTCTCTTTATAGGTGGTAAAATAGGTGCCGTTATACTGGAACCATGTGGTCAGCAAAATCAGCACAAAGCAGGCAACGCATCCCACCAGATAAAAGGTGCTTCTCCCGCTCGTAGAGCCTTCCAGCAGGTCTTTTACCAGAAGATACAGCAGCCCGGTGGGCAGCATGAACGCCATGTTCTGGAACGCACAGGCCAAAACGCCCTTTACCAGCCCCTTTGCGCCCTCCGGGGAGCTGGCCGTTGCGTGTTGAATTTTTTCGATCATTCCTTACCCCTCCTTTGCGACCTTCCACTGCACTGATGCCTGATAATCCTGCCACATCCGGGCAAACAGGCCATTCTGCGCACACAGCTCGTCCTTTGTGCCGGATTCTGCGATCTGCCCATCCCGCACCACATAGATGCAGTCGGCGTTGGCGACGGTGGACAGGCGGTGTGCAATCATCAGCACCGTTTTGCCCTTGGCAAGCTGGGCAAAAGCGGCCTGTACTTTTGCTTCATTGTCCGGGTCGGCAAAGGCGGTGGCCTCGTCCAGGATCAGGATGGGCGCATTTTTCAGCATGGCACGGGCAATGGTGATGCGTTGCTGCTCGCCGCCGGAAAGATACACGCCCTTGGTGCCGATGACCGTATGGATGCCCTCCGGGAACTTCTCCACGATATCCATGCACTGTGCAGCTTTCAGTGCTGCCAGCACCTCGGCTTCGGTGGCCTGCGGCCTACCCAGACGGACGTTGTCCAGAATGCTGCCCTTGAGCAGGCGGCTGTTCTGGAGCACAAAGGAAATGGTGTCCATCAACTCTTCCTTGGGGATGTCCCGCACATCCGCTCCGCCCACCCGGACGCTGCCGCTCTGCACATCAAAGAACCGGCAGACAAGGTTTGCCAGCGTGGATTTTCCGCCGCCGGATGGACCTACAAAAGCCACGGTCTGTCCCGGCTGAATCTCCAGCGAAACGCCCTTGATGACCTCGTTTTTTCCGTCGTAGCTGAAATGCACATCCTGCAGCGTGACAGAGGAATCCTTCGGGTGCTGCGGAACAGCCTGCACCTGCATGGGCGCCGCCTCCAGCACCGAGTCGATGCGTGCCAGCACATCCGCTACCACCATCTTGCTCTCGCTCATGTACATCATGCGGGTCAAAGTCAGGGAGATCACCGGCGTAATGATGATATAGAACAGCAGGTTCAGCAGAAACTCCGGGGTGACGCCGTGGGTCGTGAACAGCAGCCCGCCCGCGATCAAAAAGGCGAACACGCCGTTGACGGCGGCGGTGTAGAACATCATGGGCAGGCGCAGGTCTTTGGTGTAGGAGATGACCCACTTTTCATACTCATCAATGGTGGCCTTGAACTTTTTGAAGGAAAATACCGACTGCCCGAAGGTCTTGACCACCGGGATACCCCGGACGTACTCCACGGCCTCATTGGACATC
Source organism: Faecalibacterium sp. BIOML-A1 (assembly GCF_009679715.1). Lineage (NCBI taxonomy): Bacteria > Bacillati > Bacillota > Clostridia > Eubacteriales > Oscillospiraceae > Faecalibacterium > Faecalibacterium sp. BIOML-A1. The sequence goes on along the minus strand of NZ_WKZJ01000001.1, from coordinate 20,698 downwards.
GCCTCCAAGGCGTTGCCGTACTGCCGCATTTTTTCAGCCATCCGCTTGCCGGTCATGGTCGTCATAATGAGGAAAGCCAGCACCACCGGCGCAAGGCTCAGCAGCCCCAGCCGCCAGTCAAATGCCAGCAGCAGCACCAACAGCCCCACCGGGGTGGCGATGGCGTTGTACTGGTCGGGCAGCTGGTGTGCCAAATAGGTCTCGGCGGCTCCGGTGCTCTCGTGGATGATCTTGCGCAGCTTGCCGCTGCCGAAGGTCTCGGCAAAGCCCAGCGGCAGCACCGCCAGATGCTCCGACACCGCCAGCCGCAGATTGGTCGCCACCCGGAACGCCGACAGATGGGAGCACATCAGCGCTGCAATGTAAATGAGGTAGGACAGCACCGCAAACAACACTGCCATCCAGCCGTAATGGGGGATGTTCACCGCCTGCGCATAGTCCGGCGCAGCGTTCAGCACATCCCGCAGGATCTTCCAGATGTACACAAAAGGCACCAGCGCCACCAGCGCACTGACCGCAGACAGTACCCACGAGACGTAGGTGAAATATCGGTAGTTCCCGGCATAGCTCATCAACCGGGAAAGATCGGACTGTTTTTTCACGAAAAGACCTCCTTCAAATAGTTTTTATGCAAAAATGTGCCGTGGCGTTTTTGCTCCACAGCACATTCTGCGTATTAACCTGCTAGATTTTCAGTACAGAACAGCTCAATGCAGTTGTCGATCATCGTCTGGTCACAGTCGGTGGAAATGCCGGAGGCCAGCCAGTAAGCATATTCGCCTGCATCGTACTGGCTCAGAGCTTCTGCATCCGAACCATAGCGGAACTCAATATGGTAAGTTTCCGCACTGGTGTCCGGCGCAAGGAAGAAGTAGGTGAACTCGCCGGAATCGGCATCATCGCTTTCAAACTCATACAGCCCACGCACAGGCTCCATGCCAATATAGTGATAGGCATGGGAGAACAGCACATTGCCGTCCTTATCGGTGCCGGAAATGGTAGAAGTTTCACCATCGAAGGTCAAGGTCGCAAGGCTATTGGTAAAGCCGCAGAAATAGGCTCCGCCGCCGTTGGCATACGCTTTGACTGCATCTTCGCCGTAAACATCACCTGTCACCATAGAGGGCAGCTTCTCAAAAGCAGCTTCGGCATTGTCCTCGCCCACGAGAGCGGTACAATCATCCAGCCATGTCTGCTTATATTCGTCCGCCAGAATCACCGGCCACAGTTCCTGATAGCTGCCTGTTAGGTCGTTCAGCAGCTGTGCAGCGGCAGCTTCGTTTTCATCCACAGCAGAAGAGGCGGTCTCTTCTACGGAAGAAACAGTGCTTTCTGCGGCAGAACTTGCAGAAACGGGAACAGAGCTCGCCGTGCCGCTGCTGCAGCCAACCAGAAGAGAAGCAGACAGAGCTAGCACAGCAGCTGCACTCAGAATTCTTTTCATCAAACGCATTATCAATTTCCTCCACAAAATCAGAATATCGGCGTTAGCTTCAACTAATCACGATACTGATTTTACTGGAACCGGACTTTCTGTGCAAGAACCAAATCGACAGAATCTATCCAATCGGACGCATCTTCCGATACTCCGTAGGCGTCATGCCGGCTGCTTCCCGAAATGCAGAAGAAAACTTATTCGGATTTTCGTACCCGACCCGATGGGCGATTTCAGCAACCGTGCAATCGGTTTCGAGTAGTAGCTTCTGTGCCAGCTGCAGCCGGTACTCTTTCTGATACGCATAGACCGAGCTTCCGTAAATGCCTTTGAAACAGCTTTTTAATGCCGTAGGCGAAAGGCCGACCTCCTGTGCAAGCTGTTCGATTGTACGGCGAACTGTCAGTTCCTGCGTGAGAAGAGCCGCAGCCTGCTTCACACACTCCACCTGATGCTGATTGAAATACTCTGTCTGCTGCACATCTTCCCTGTTTTTCAGCCGGGTCAGAATATGCAGCAACTCCAGCACTTTCAGCCGAAGATAGCCGGTGTCCGGCACAGAATGCGCTGTGTAAAGCTCTGAAAAAATATGGGCAATGGTCGGTTCTGACCGCAGGATACAGCAGCGGTTTTCCGTGCAGATGTGCCGCCGTATGACATCAAGGTCTACGCTGTACCATTCCATTTGTTTCCGCATTTCCGGCGAGATTGCATCCAGATCCAGCAGAATGGTAATGCCGTGATAGTGCCGCAATGGGAAGCAGGAGGAGGATTTCTTGCGCGCTGCTGCACACACCGCAAAATCCCCTGCTGCCAGATAGCAGCAGCTATTTTCCCCAAAACTGCACTCGTAACGCCCCACGCGGCAGTGGTTGATCTCGATCACATTCCGCGCTGGTGCGGGAGCCTCGTCAAAGGAAACAAGATGCATATCGTTGTAGTACAGTTCTGCCCCCGAAAACAGTGGACAGATGGTCATACTCCCGCTCCCCGTTCCGTTGGAGAACACGACGGTGCGGGGCATCGCCGTAGAAGCAGTTTGCTCCGGGGAAAGAGCAAAAAGTGATTTATACATAGCCATTCTCTTTTCCTGAAGATTCGCTTTTTCTTACTGATTCGCAGACGTGAACTGTCAAATTCCATTTCTCTGCAAAAATGTTTCCATCAAATCAAGATACCGTTCCGCCTGAACGATGAAGCCCACATGACCGCCCGGAACATTGTGAATCTCCGCATCCAGTTTCCGGAACAGATCTGCGAACCGTTTCTGATCTTCAATCGCTGTCATCCTGCGAGGTGCGCAGAGTGCTTTTTCTCATACACCGCAGCCGCGATGCACCAGCGGATGAACTGCTTTGATTCTTCTTTCTTCATTTTCTTCGCTTCCTGTTCGTAATCATAATAGCCAAAAGCGTTCCATCTCCGACACAAGCAGTGCCGGATGATTGATGATCTCGCCATGGCCGAAACCGGGGAAACAGCGGACGATCAGGCTCGGATATGCCGTCCGCAGCCGCTGGATGGCCTTTTTCATGTGCCCTTCTTTTTCTCCGTACCAACAGGCGACCTTTGCATCGGGCTGTACCAAAAAGTCCGTTCGATAGAGATAAAGTCCTGCCTCCCAAGTGGCCCGGACGGATTCCAAACTGATATGATCCGGGATACGGCGGAGCATAGTCTGCATTCCCTGCTCCGTCTGCCCCATAAAGCGCAGTGCCCATGCAGGCATGTACTTTTCGTGTGCCGTTCGATATTGCTTTTGCGGCATGACCTTCAAAATCAGTCGATTCAGCACTCCGAAATCCAGATACTCCGGCCCGCTGAGGATCATCCGATCGATCTGAACGGTTGGGGAAGCCTTCAGAAAAACAGCCGGTCCGCAGCCCAGCGACTCTGCAAAAAGCAGATCCAACTGTCCGTCAAGCTCTTTTTCAATATAAGCAGCCAACTTATCCGCCTGATCCCGGGCAGTCGTGTAGGTCGTTTCACCGGTTCCATCAAAGCCGTCGAAGCTGACGGCATACACGCAGAATTTTCTTTCCAGCAGCGGGATCAAGTCCTCAAACTGCCGCCAGCACATAAGATTTCCGTGCAGCAGCATCATGGTCTTTCCCTCTATATTGCCGAATCGTTTGATCTCCATGCCAATATGCCTCCCCGCTATTATCTGACCTTCATGCAAAAATCGCAGCGGTCATTGCCGCGTCCCAGCGTCATGCTTCTCTCCCAGATCAGCTTCGGATGCAGGCCGGTATAGCTGATGTCATCACTGTCGCAAAAGCAGCGGCACAGCTCCGGGCAGCCGTATTCTGCGCAGGTGTCGTGATAGGGACACTTCATCATATCCACACGCCAGACGCCGTTACCGGTCTGCAGTTCTTTTGGGGCAAAGCCCGCCGCCGGGCCGAAAACGCTCCGGGTGGATTTGACGAAAACGCCGGGAACAAGGCGGTAAAGCCCCGGTATGTGCAGCAGGGCGGCAAGCTGTTTGTGGCTCGTTCTCGCCAGCCGCTCCACATAGCCGTGAACGGTTTGCAGTGCTTCTTCTTTCGGCATGACCCGCTGCAAGGTTTCGTAGGCCGCAATGCCTGGTAAGATTTGCCGCTTGAGGTGGTACTGCTTCTCCTTGCTTGCACCCGCGTTTTCAGCCAGCAGCGTATTCAGGCGCATATCAAAAGCGGCGTTCAGCTGCTTTGCCTGCGCGGAAAAGCGTTGTGCCGCAGTCTCCCGAAAGTCACGGGAAAGATAGGTTTCCTTCGCCTTCATCGTCCGTCACCCCTTCTTTTTGTACCCGCAGTCGCAGTAGGGTCCGCCGGAGGCAAGGGTATACTGCCGCACAAAATTTGTCACACCGCCCGCTTCGCTCATGGTGTAGTCCAGATGGCACAAAGCGGGGGTCAGGTCGTACAGACCCAGCTCCTTCATCAGCACACAGATGCCACACCTTGTAAAGCGTCCCTCGTAGCCGCTGCCATCCGGGTATTCGTAAAACTCCATGTTCCACGAGTAGGGGTTGCGGTCGGCGGCTTTCATGGCAGCGGTGGCTTTCATAGCGGCAATATCCTTTGGGGTAAACTTGCTTTTTCCGCTTTTGCGGCAGAACCACTGCATGGGCTTTGTCATCATGGACTTTGCGTAGTAATCCGTCATCCTGTCCACCTCCGGACGTTGCGGCATGGAGAGGATGAACGCGCCGAGCATTGCGCAGTTGACGATGTTCATTTTGAAACGGTCGGCTTTTTCAAACTCCGGCAAATCAGCAATGATCTGCCGGTATTGCGGCTTTGCCTTTTTCGTGATGGCTCTTGCGGTGGCTGCATCATAGCCCAGCACAGCGGTCAGCTGCTTTTGAAAGGAGCCTGAAAACAGCACCCACATTCCAAAGGGCGTTCCGGCATATTTCATTGTCTGCCTCCAAATCCGATCTTCACGATCTGCATTTTCATCCCGTTGTCTCCAACCTTTGCGAGGAATCGGAAAAAGCCGCTAACAGAAGGATCTTTCAAATCGTTGTACCCCAGCATATAGCCCCGGCTGGACACTTGCAAACGGCTGTCCCATGGGGAAAGCTCGCTTTTCGCATCCGAAACCGCGAAATATGCTCCCACATCCTTGATTTTTGCCGTTCTGAGCCATGTTTTGGCAATCATCTTTACCGCCGTGCGGTTGGCGGCATCAAAGACCAGCACTCCGCCGGGGAAAGCGTCCGCCATCCCCTGCACCAGTTCCCGAACCTGCTCCGTCAGAAAGTAATAGAACACCCCGGAGGCAAAGAACACCGCCCCGCCGGAGGCATCGATCTTGTCAAACCATGCGGGGTCTTTCAGGTCGCAGGGGATGTTTTGCTCCCGCTCTCCGGCGGGCAGCAGCTGCTGCCGCAAGGCGATCACATCCGGGAAGTCCAGATTGTAGATCTTGCACCTGCCGTTGTCGCAGGCTCTGCCGGTGTTATCCAGCCCGCAGCCCAGATTGACCACTGCCGCGCAGGGGTGGTTTTTCAGGTACGCCCGCACCTCAAAGGCAAGGTCATTCTGCCGCATGGCGACCTCCAGCGCACCAAAGCGCTGCATCAGACTGCGGGCATTTTTCTCTGCCTGCGAAAAATCGTAGTCGATCTGGTCGAGCAACCGAACCGCTGTTTCGTCCCGATAAAGGTTTGGGTACAGCTCGGTACACAGCTTCCGGGAATACAGTGGGAGGATCAGCGTCTCCTGCACGGTGTTTTTCTCGATTTTGTATTTCATAGGTTCCTCCCTCAGTGAGTAAAAACAGTCATTATTGCCGCCAGCACCATCGCTATGGCTGCCATACCTACCGTACCGAACAGCCACTTTTTCTGCTTGTCTTTTGCAGTAATGTAGGGCTTCAGATCCTCCGTTCCGGGGATCGTCCATGCGTTCGTGTGCCCCACCCAATAGCTGTCAACCAACAGGCGGTCCATGAGATTCATAACGGACAAGATGACGAGTAACTGCCAGAAACCCTGAACAAAGCCCTTTGCACCGTTTATCCCATAGACACAGACCAGCACATAGCCGATATAGCCGGGAATGCAGACTGCTTTGAACAGCAGGCTGTTGCGTCGGATGCGTTCCGGGCTTGTAAGCCCCAGTTTTACGCACCGCTGCTGCACCGCCGGGCTGTAAAGATGCACCATCCCAACAGCCCCCTTACGGATGCCCGCAGCGCAGATCAGAACCAGCAAAGCCCCCAGCCCAAGACCTTCCAGAATCACCTGTAAAAGCATTACTTATTCCTCCTGTATCCGTTTTCATCCCGGTATTCGGGATGTTCCTTTACGTATGAATCCTTATCGCCGCAGATGGTATAGTCGCATCGGCAGCCGTCCACGCAGGTGGTCGTCCGCACGAGCTTGGCATGGAGCAGTTCCATGGACGCATAGTCCACATTGCACAGGGCGGGCATAATGTCCGCAAATCCGAACCGCTTGGCAAATTCCGCCGCCGGACACGCCGTAAATTCATAATAGATGGGCTTGCTGTTTTCGTAAGGCGTAACATCCATCTCGTAATCGTGCCATGTGTCACAGTGTTTTTGGGCGGTGCTGAATGCCCGATACATCAGCTTTTTCCAGAATGGCTTGTTGATGTCAACGAATCGCAGCTTCCGGAAGGACGGCAGGATCAGATTTTCTTCGATCTCTTCCATTTCGCGGAATGTGACCACATCCCGGCACACATCGTAAAAGCACATGATGGCGATGCAGTCGTAGGTGCCGCCTACGCCGTTGTGAAAATTCTTTTTACCGCCGAGGTCGGTGCGCCACTTGGAAAGAAGCTCTGCGTATCTCAGCTGCACCTGCTCCCAGACCGCCTCGCGCTCCACCTCCGGATAGTGCAGAGTGATTTTCGCCAGAATTTCCTTTTTGCAGGGTTTGGAATATAGCACATGGCAGCTACGGTCAATTTGTAATTCACTGTCCTTCATCTTCCCACGCCTTTCAGAAAACCGCTCTTTGCATTTTCTTCGGTGTCGTCCGATTCGTCGTAGGCATCATAGGGTGCCGATGGGTCGTGTACTCGCTTTTTGAATGGTGAACAGCTCTTGTCTTTGTGGGCAAACGCATAGGCAAAATTGTCCGTCCATCCCGTGTGACCGGTGATGAAATATGGATGCAGCCCACGTGCGCGCAGTTTCCGCTCCAGCTCCGCCAGTGACTGCACAGCCAGCTCATTGTCCTCCGCCAGCGAGGAAATGAAGCTGTAGCCGCCGTCCGCGCCGAACCAGATGGTATCGCCGGTAAAGAGATATTTCCCGTCCACAAGATATACCATGTGCCCCCATGTATGACCGGGAACGAGAAAGCACTCGATCCTGACCCCGTCGATGTCGATGACCTCACCATCGTGCAGCAGCACTTTTTCATTGTTGATCGTGACCTGCGGCAATTTATAGAGATGATAGATGACTTTTCGCCGCACCTCGCCGGTGAGATACCGGTTCTCGATCTCACCGATGTACAGATTCGCATTTCGGAACAGCCCCGGACTGTCTGCTTCCACCGCACCCACATGGTCGGTGTCCTGATGGGTGATAAGGATATGGTGTATCGACTTCGGATCAATCCCAAGCCAGCCCATTTTTTCGGCAAGGCGGTCGTAGTTATATCCCGCATCGACCATAATGGTCGTATCGCCTTTGCGGTAGAAGAAGATGTTCGCCACCCATTCGCGCACGCAGGCAACATTCTCGTCGATCCAGCCGGTGTTCAATGGCTTGAAGATCTCCTTGCCCCGGTACATCCAGCTCATTGCTTTTCTTTGAAATTCCGTTGCTTTTTTCGACATGATCACACCTCATTTCTGTGCTGTGATGCACAGCCAGCCCTTTTTATTTTTGTGGTTCTGGATCTTACAAAATCCTGCTTGCTCCAGATACGTTTTACCGTTCACAATACAATGCTTTTTACCAGATGCGCCCACTGCTCCGGGTGACAGGCCAGCAATTCCTCGTGCTGCAAGTTCTGCTCATGGAGAACAGGATGTGCAAAATGCTGCTGATACCGGGCACGATATTTTGCGCCCATTTTCAGGACGTAAAAAATATGGATCTCGGTACCGGGCACATGGATCTTATCCGGCAGCGGAGTGATAAGATCGGAGTAGAACTGATTTTTACAGCTCTGCATGGTCACATAAGGGCGGGCATCGCCAAACATTTTCAGAAAAGCCTTGACATAATCCCCCGACTCTTTAGCACACTTGTCCAGACGCTTTTGGAGAAATTTCGCCTTAATCTTTCCGTCCCGCACCACAGGGTAGATCAATGGCAGCAGAAAATCCGTCTGCAAGCTTGCCGCCAGCGGCGACGCCTGATCCAAATCGGAGCTGCCCAGAATGCCACAGTCCATGTGGATGTTCTGCCGCGCCGCCAGCAGCCCCACAAACGAGCCGCCCAGAGAGCAGCCGTAGGCCGCCCGGATGCGACCGCCGCAGTGGGTCTTGAGGTAGGCCTCGATCTTTTCGGTTTCCTCCAGCACGGTGGGAAATTCGGTCTGTTCAGTCTCATCAAAGCCATCGTAGCTGACGCACAGCACCCGGAAGCTGTCAGCCAGAAGCGGGATCACCGCACCGAAATTGCTTTTCCAATGGCAACAGGTGCCCGGCAGCAGCAACAGCACCGGGGCATCCTCTGCACCAAAATGGTAGATCTTCATCCTGATACGCTCCTTCTCTATTTATTTTCCACCTGTAAATAGAAGAGATATATTTCTTCGTATAGGGCAGAGTTTTGAGTTAGGTAAAGCTAACTTTTCATTCTATAAAAAGCCGCTTCTCAGCGGTCCTTCTGCCAAAATAATACGCCCTGCCGTCTCCTCTGTCAAGAAGTTTAGGAATTTTCGGAGATTTTGAAAGAAATTTCGCTTCCGTCCCCCAACCATCACCCCAGTGCCACGTCCAGCACCATCATCACGCTGAAGCCCACCGCGAAAAACACCGTGCCAACGTTGGAGTGCTGCCCCTGCGACATTTCCGGGATTAGTTCCTCCACCACCACATACAGCATGGCTCCGGCTGCAAAGCTGAGCAGATATGAAGAAAAACAGAGCGTTTCCGACGGGGAACTCCCTGCTGTACATATCGCTGTTGTCTGTGGTCTTAATCGCAAGTTTTACAAGCAGTGCAATTCTCAACAACTTGTTTACGATATGCAATTCACGGTTGTTATCAACGAATCAAATCGTGAATTGCACTGGCAGGGTGCGTCCTATTCAGGGGCGCACCCTATTTTTGTTGCTATTTTTACCATCACATAAATTTGCGCTGCCGTTGCCATAGCAACCGACAAGGGAAAGTGAATTTGATAAAATGCTCTGCGGTTGGTTATTACTAACTAACTTCCACAACCAAAGAATCATTGATTTATCAAAGGAGTTTTCCATGAAAAAAATTTCTCGTCGTTCGTTTATCACTGCCATGGCTGCTGTAAGTGCAGCCGGTGTTCTGGCCGCCTGCGGTTCTTCTTCCAGCAGCACGGCTTCTTCTGTGGCTTCTTCCGCTGTATCCAGCGAAGCAACTTCCTCTGCCGCATCTATAGATGAGACCGGTACCCATACCGTCGTAGACCACGGCGGCAACGAAGTAGAAGTGCCTAATAAGGTCACCCGTGTCGTCATCGACCAGATTCCAATCCTGTCCACCTACATGGCTTATTTTGAGGGCAGTGCTCCCTACATCGTGGGTTACTGCGGCTCTTTCAAGTCGGTCATTTCTGACACTGTATTGAAGAATATCGCCCCGGAGCTTCTGGAGTCCAGCGATACGGTCTATGCTCAGAGCGACCTGAACATCGAGGAGATCATGAAGCTGAACCCTGATGTTATCCTGTACAATGCTGGCAACTCCTCCCATGCCGAAATCCTGAAGGCCAGCGGAATCCCCTCCATTGGTTTCGCTACCGTGGGCGCATCTACGGAAGCTGATCCCATTGAACGTTACGAAGAGTGGCTGAAGCTGCTGGAGCAGATCTTCAACGAACCGGGCAAGACCGACGCCTTTGTTGCTGCCGGTGATGAGATCGTGACCGATGTGGAAGCCCGTATTGCAGAAGTTCCTGAAACAGATCGCCCCAGCGCATTGATCCTGTGGAAGTATGCAGACGGTGTGCCGCAGGTATCCGGTCAGGGCACCTTTGGAACCTACTGGATGAAGCGTCTGGGTGTGACGGATAAGGCACTGGAAGCTACTGGCTTTGCACAGGCCAGCATGGAGCAGATTTATAGCTGGGATCCCGATATTCTTTTCTTGGATGGTCCCGGCCTGCAGCCCCTGCGCACCGAGGACGTGCTGAGCGGGAATGTGGACGGTGCTGACTTCTCCACCCTGACTGCCGTGAAGAGCGGCCGAGTCTACAACACTACGTTGGGTATCCTCGTGGTGCGCACATCGTCGAGCTGGGTGAGCAGAGCCACAATACGGGTGTTCTGCTGGATGGCACGATGGAAGAATTTTTTTATGATGAAAATGGCAATCAAATCAGCATCTGCCGTTTTTGTCCCGGAGAAGTATTTGGTGCAGAACTGGCCTGTACTGGCTGGACGGCAAGTCCGGTCTGTCTGCGTGCCAGTTCGGGCTGTACCGTAATGCAGCTGGATTTCAGCGCATTGATGTCACAGAAGACGCTGACCTGTCCCTGCCGGATGCAAGTCACAGCAAATCTTATGCAGGATATGGCGCAGCAGCTTCTCTTTTTTAACACCAAAGTGCGTATTTTAGCACAAAAACGGCTTCGAGATCGTCTGAAGATTTATCTTCAAACCTTGACACCCGATGAAAAAGGCTGTTACAGTCTGCCCTACACCCGGACAGAACTGGCAGATTTCCTCTGTGTGGACCGCAGTGCTCTTTCCCGTGAGCTGTGCCGGATGCGCGATGAGAGGATCCTTGATTTTTCCGGTGCAAAGATTCACCTGTTGAACCCAACGTTTTTGTATGGTTGGAACTGACAGTACTTCTAAATCTATGAAAAAAATTGTCTGCCGAATATTTTTGTTCGACAGACAATTACTTTTTAATCTTCTAGTGTACGACTACCGGACACATTCTTCAAATATTCCTTATAGCCCAGTGGGTCATTGTAGATGAGGTAGTCTAACTCTGACCTCTGCGCCATGGTCACGTTCAATTCATCCTCAACCCCAGTGCAGTCAATGGAGATCATTCTCCCATCCCGGAGCAGCAGCTCCACGCAGCCGGTGTCCATGTTGAATTTGCAGGTTCTTTCATCGTACTTCATACTCGTGTCCTTTCTGCCTTACGGCACTCTTACCATGGTCTGTCGTGCTATTTTGTGATAAGGCCTCGGACGTTTTTCGATGGAAGCAAGGGATTCGTTCTGTTTTCCAAAGAATACAAAAAATCCGAACCCTTCTCCTATCGGAAAAAAGTTCGGATTTTGTTGTTGTGGTGCACCTCCAGGGACTCGAACCCTGGGCCCACTGATTAAGAGAAACCAACGTGCAACAATCGTCAATTTCCAGAATTACGCAGATTCGTTGTTTTTATTGCTTTATCGTAAATTTGCGTTTTGCATTTGCTGCATCCTTTGCACCTGTTATTCCCTCTTGCATCCGTTATCCAGCCGTTCAAGTGTGCAAAAATGTGCAGAGCCAAAATCAGCCTCTTAAAACAGGGATCGGATTTTTATGCAAAGCCGGAAAAACGGCCGGGTTCAAGCCCGACACGGCAGCTACAATCTTGCCTGTTCAGACTAAGCATCAAATGTACATCAACAACTACGATTCATGGCAGGGATTTGGACAATCGAATAGACACTATCTTATGTAGAAAGAGGTTTCCCTATGAACAAACTGCTTTCCTGCCGCTACAACATGGATACCAACCGGGTGGAAGCCCGGTTCGAGGGTGGCACTACCCTTGCCATCGACTGCATCGCCGTGGAGGACGAATACGGCAACACCCCGGCACAACGGGCAGAACTGGACTGGCTGCTGTACAATAAGCCGCTGGAGTATGCACAGCTTGTGCTGGGTGGGGAGATTGAGCACTACCTGTCACTTGGCTGTGACCATGGAAGAATGGAAGATTGATTGACAAGGTTACATAATAGTTAACACAGCTTGCATTTGCCCTGCAATTTTTCAGAATGGAACGCCCCAAGGGCACCCGGTCTATATCCGGCAGATTTTTCATAAAGAATCTGCCGGGTATTTTTGTTTGTCATAAAGGAAGTCTTGCTTTTTATTGTAAAATTGGATACAATATAAAAAAGACATTTGCACGGAGGACTCTATGGAATATATCGGCATCCAGAAGAAAAACGGCGGTGTGGTGGAAGCCCTGCAGCAGGCCATTTTATCTGGGCAGATCCCGGCGGGCACTGAAATGACCCAGAACGAACTGGCAGAGAGTCTCGGTGTCTCCCGGATGCCGGTGCGGGAGGCCTTGATGATTCTTGAATATCAGGGTCTTATCATCCGCCTGCCCAACAATCGGATAAAAGCGGCAGATTTGACCGAAGAGACACTGCGCCAAATTCTGGCATTGGGGGCTCAGTTGGAACGGCAGGCTATGCGTGCGCTGCCGCAGGATGCGATGTTGGCAGGAGGCGAGATGCTGCAGCACCGTACCCTGCGAACCGTCCTGCCCTATCCGCTGCACCGCAAGCTGCTGGAGAGCATCCAGGAGACCTACATTGCCTTTGCCGTGAGCGCGCGTCCTACGCCGGTGAACGACCGGCTTGCCCGCCTGCTGATGCTGGACCGTCAGGGTTCCCCTGATGTGCCGGATGCATGGAACGCCTATGAAGAAGAACTGCTGCATCTGATTTTAACGATAAGGAGTCAATATGCTGGGACTGAAACCCATTAAGCTGCTGCCTGCCCGCGAGCGGGTAGCTTCCGCTTTGCGGAAAGCCATTATCTCAAAAAGCATCCCGGAGGGCGCAGAACTCACGCTGGAAAACACCGCACAGGAACTGGGCGTGTCGGTCACGCCGGTGCGGGAGGCCTTTCAGATCCTTGCCCGTGACGGTCTGCTGGAAGTCAAGCAAAACAAGTGCGCCATTGTGTTGGGCGTAACGGAAAAAACGATTCGGGAGCACTACCAGCTGCGCGCTGCCTTGGAAGGGACGGCATGTATGCTCTGCTGCCAGAACAACGCCGACCTGTCCAAGATCAAAAACTGCGTGGATACTGCTGAGGAGGCTCTTTCTCTTCAGCAGGCCGGAAATTATACTGACTACAACCAGTCCTTCCATTTTGAGATCTGGGAAGCTTCCGGCAATGAAAAAATGCGCAATCTTCTCTCGGAGCTGTGGAACGGCCTGTCCATTGGTGTGGAAATGAGCGAGTTGGACTATGCCCTCAACTCCCAGAGCGAGCATAAAAAGATCTATGCGGCGCTGGAAGCACGGGATGCGCTGGCCGCACGGGCTGAAATGGAAAAGCACATCCTGCGCAGCATGGACGATGCGCTGACCTATTATTTATAAGATCAAGGAGGACAAGACAGTGTATACCTGTGCGAACTGTACGGTTCTGGCCTGCGCCAACAACGAGCCGGAAAAGATGCCCAAAAACTGCCCTATGCGGAATGCTTCGGTGATGGAGGCCGCCCGCGCCGGCTATGATTTGCCTGAGAATCACGATTTCTACGTCAACTGTTCGGCCATTGAGGGGCTTGGCTACTGTCAATGGCCCCGCCTGAAGGAGACGGTGGAGTTCTGCAAGCGGATGGGCTACCACAAGCTGGGTCTTGCATTCTGCAAAGGTCTGCGGAAGGAAGCCCGCATCGTGGCCGACCTGCTCCGTGCACAGGGGTTTGAGGTGGTGTCGGTCATCTGCAAGACCGGCGGCATCTCCAAAGAAGAAGTGGGCATCCCGGAAGAGGTCAAGATCCACCCCGGCGAATTTGAGGCCATGTGCAACCCCATCGCACAGGCAAAGCTTCTGAACGAACAGCACACCGATTTCAACATTGAGGTCGGACTTTGTGTGGGACACGACTCGATGTTTTATAAGTACTCGGACGCCATGGTCACAACGCTGGTGGCCAAGGATCGCGTTCTGGCGCATAATCCCTGTGGTGCCATTTACTGTGCCGAGGGGTATTTCAAAAAGCGGCTGGAATAAAAGAATGAAAAAACGTGCGATCTCCATCTGCTTTGGAGATCGCACGTTTTTTGCAGAAGGCGGCGGAGGGAGATTTTCTTGTATCCTACTGTTTGTCTGGCGTGCACAAAAATTGGTACATAATCCGTGCAATGCGACAAAACTCGAAAAAAGGGATTGACAAATCTCTGTTTCGGGTGTATTCTCGTGTCGTCAAGTGGATACATTATCACAGATTAAATATAAAAATTTAAAAAAGACGCTGCCGAGATTCCCGGAATTCTAAGGTTCCGGGCAGACCCTTCCAGAACGAAAAAGGGCTGTGAGGGCACAGCACGGCGGCAAAGACTCTGCACAATGAGGTGCAGCTGGGGCGTTCCGAAAGTCAGGGCTGTTTTGTTCTGACAAAATGGATACATTATATTTCATCAAAGGAGGATCCCCAGTATGTCAGCAGCAACCATCACCCTACTCTTTCTTCTCTTCGCGGTCGTCATGTTCGTGTTTGAGAAGATCCCCCTCGGCGTAACGTCCATGATCGTCTGTATCGGTCTGGTCGTCACCGGCGTGCTGGACATCAAGACTGCTTTTGCAGGCTTCATCGACAGCAACGTCATCCTCTTTGTCGCCATGTTCATTGTCGGCGGTGCACTGTTTGAAACAGGCATGGCCAACAAGATCGGCGGCATCGTTACCCACTTTGCCAAATCCGAGCGCAGCCTCATCGTGGCCATCATGGTCATCGTTGGCCTGATGAGCGGCGTGCTCTCCAACACCGGCACCGCCGCCGTCCTGATCCCCGTGGTCATCGGCATTGCGGCAAAGTCCGGCTATGCCCGCTCCAAGCTGCTGATGCCGCTGGTGTTTGCAGCTGCCATGGGCGGCAACCTTTCCCTCATCGGCGCACCGGGCAACCTCATCGCCCAGAGCGCTCTGGGTGAGATCGGGATGTCCTTCGGCTTCTTCGAGTACGCCATCGTGGGCCTGCCCATCCTCGCCGTCGGCATCCTCTTCTATGCCACCCTTGGCATGAAGCTGCTGCCCAACCACCCCGTCTCCGATGATGACTCCTTCGGCGGCGAGCAGGACTTCAGCAATGTTCCCAAGTGGAAACAGGTGCTCTCACTCGTCATCCTCGTGCTCACCCTGCTGGGCATGATCTTTGAAAAGCAGATCGGCATCAAGCTCAACATCATCGGCTGTATCGGTGCGCTGGCTCTGATTCTCACCGGTGTCATCTCCGAGAAGGACGCCCTGAAGTCCATCGACCTCAAGACCATCTTCCTCTTCGGTGGTACGCTGTCTCTGGCCTCTGCACTGGATAAGACCGGGGCAGGCGCAGAAATTGCGAACATCGTCATTGGTGCTCTGGGCGAGAATCCCTCTCCCTACGTCCTGACTCTGGTGGTCTTCCTGCTCTGCTGCGTCATGACCAACTTCATGTCCAACACCGCAACCACCGCTCTGATGGTTCCCATCTGCCTGAGCATCGCACAGGGCATGGGTGCCGACCCCCGCGCAGTCCTGATGGCTTGTGTCATCGGCGGCTCCTGCGCTTACGCAACGCCCATCGGTATGCCCGCCAACACCATGGTGGTTTCCGCCGGCGGTTACACCTTCAAGGATTATGCCAAGGCTGGCCTGCCCCTCATCCTCATCGCAACGGTTGTCAGCATGGTGATCCTTCCCATCGCATTTCCGTTCTTCCCGCAGTAAAGCGGACAGGAACGTTGAATATGAGTGAACCAACGCGCAAAATGTACCAAAGCTAAGGAGGCATTGGAATGAACAAACAGGAACAGGTGCAGCAGATGACGACCTATATGGCAAACTTTGTGAGCCATATCGCCAAGGTGCTGCCGGACGACATCATCAAAAAGCTGGATGAGCTGGGCGCACAGGAGGATGCTCCTCTGTCCAAGGTCATCTACGAGACTATGAAGCGCAACCAGAAGCTGGCCAAGGAGCTGAACCGCCCCAGCTGCCAAGACACCGGTGTGCTGCAGTTCTGGGTAAAGTGCGGCGTGGACTTCCCCCTCATCGGTGAGGTGGAGGGTCTGCTGAAGGAGGCTGTGGTCAAGTCTACCTTTGAAGCACCTCTGCGCCACAACAGTGTTGAGACCTTCGATGAGTTCAACACCGGTTTGAACGTGGGCAAGGGCACTCCCACCGTGTGGTGGGATATCATCCCGAACAGCGACAAGTGTGAGATCTACGCTTATATGGCAGGCGGCGGCTGCACCCTGCCGGGCAAGGCCATGGTTCTGATGCCCGGTGCAGGTTACGAAGGTGTGACCAAGTTCGTCATGGATGTCATGACCAGCTACGGCATCAATGCCTGCCCTCCGCTGCTGGTGGG
The DNA here is from genome assembly GCF_009679715.1 of Faecalibacterium sp. BIOML-A1. Taxonomy (NCBI): domain Bacteria; kingdom Bacillati; phylum Bacillota; class Clostridia; order Eubacteriales; family Oscillospiraceae; genus Faecalibacterium; species Faecalibacterium sp. BIOML-A1. The sequence goes on along the minus strand of NZ_WKZJ01000001.1, from coordinate 4,312 downwards.
CGTGGGCGTTGCCACCTCTGTTGAGACCGCCGCTCTGCTGTCCAAGAAGGCTCTGATGCGTCCTCTGGGCAGCCACAACGAGAACGAGCGCGCAGCCTATATGGAGAAGTTGCTGGAGGACGGCATCAACTCCATCGGCCTTGGTCCTCAGGGCATGGGCGGCAAGTACTCCGTCATGGGCGTGCACATTGAGAACACTGCCCGCCATCCTTCTGCCATTGGCGTTGCCGTCAACGTGGGCTGCTGGAGCCATCGCCGCGGCCACATCATTTTTGATAAAGATCTGAACTACACCATTGATACTCATTCGGGGGTGACTTTGTAATGCTGACCATTAAAGACGGAAAGAAGATCCTTACTACTCCGGTCTCCGCAGAAGACCTGAAGGACATCCATATCGGTGATGTCGTTTACCTGAACGGCGACCTGACCACCTGCCGTGACGTGGCGCACCGCCGCCTCGTGGAAGAGGGCCGCCCGCTGCCTGTGGACGTCAAGGACGCTGCCATCTTCCACGCCGGCCCCATCATTCGCCCTCTGGAGGACGACAAGTTCGAGATGGTGTCTGTGGGCCCCACCACCTCCATGCGTATGGAGAAGTTCGAGTATGAGTTCGTGCAGAAGTCCGGTGTCCGCGTCATCGTGGGCAAGGGCGGCATGGGCCCCAACACCGAGCGCGCCTGCAAGGAGTTCGGTGCCATCCACTGTGTTTTCCCTGCCGGTAACGCCGTTGTGGCTGCCACCGAGGTGGAGGAGATCGTCGAGGCCCAGTGGCGTGACCTCGGTATGCCGGAAACTCTGTGGCACTGCCATGTTAACGAGTTTGGCCCCCTGATCGTTTCCATCGACGCTGAGGGTCGCAACCTGTTCGAAGAGAACAAGGTCATCTTCAATCAGCGCAAGGATAAGGCCGTCGAGGAAATTTGCAAGCACGTTGGCTTCATCAAATAAGATCCAACTGCGAAGCCAGCGTTGCCTATACCCTGCGGAGAGCAACCATCCATCAAAAGCTTCTTCTCCTAAAATGAACTCACTATCACGTTAATTCTAACAACCATATTCGCTTTCACAGATCCAACAGACTTCTTATCATTTACTCCTATCTTCATTACCCTGTTTATCCTGCTTCTCCGCAAAACACCCCGGATGCTGTCTGCCATATCAGCATCCGGGGTGTTGCTATTTGCGGTCAAATATGTGCACGAAAAAAATGTAGACAAAGAAGATCTTGACCGTTCTTTTTGTTCTACACACCTTTGCCACTGCTTTGCATCTGCAAGGTGGAAGTAATCCACAGGAGGACAACCCAAATGAGCCCATTGGAGATCACACTGGTCATCCTGCTTGTAACGATCATCGCCTTTGTATCCGGTAAAGTCCCGTTCTCGGTCATTTCTACCGGCATCATTCTGGCGCTGATCCTCACCGGCATCAAGACCCCTGCCGAGGCCTTTGGCGGCTTCATCAACACGAACGTGGTCATGTTCGTAGCCATGTTCGTCATCGGTGCAGGGCTGACCAAAACGCCCCTGATTGACAAAGCCCAGAGTCTGGTCATCCGCTACAAGGACAATATGCGGATGCTGATTTTTCTTTCCTGTGTGGCAGGTGCGTTTCTGGGCGCCATCACCAGTGCCACCGCAACTGCCGCTATCATGATCCCGCTGCTGGTAGGCATTGCGAACGACATCGGCGTGAGCCGCAGCAAGCTGCTGTATCCTTCTATGGCCTGTGCCAACATTGCCACCCAGATGACCTTTCTCGGTCAGGGTGCTTCCAACATGGCATGGAACGATGTCATGATGCAGGCTGGCGCACCGACACCGCTGCACATCTGGGATTTCACCATCGCACGCATTCCGATGCTGACCATTGCCATCCTGTACATGACCTTTGTTGGCTATAAGCTGATGCCGGATATTCCCAACGAGCAGTTTTCAGATGCAGCACATACGGCTTCTGAGAGCGAAAAACTCAGCCCCTTTAAGCGCAAACTGGCTGTCCTGATCGTTCTGGTCTCCATTGCAATGATGCTGTTGGAAAATGTCATTGGTGTCAAGATGTATCTCACTTCCTGCATCGGCGCTGCCGCTCTGGTGCTGACGGGTGTGCTGACCGAGAGGGAAGCCCTCAACTCCATCCACCAGCCGACCATTTTCCTGTTTGCCGGTGTGCTGGCTCTGTCGGACGCCATCCAGACCACCGGTGCAGGCGATGTGGTGGCAGACTGGATGATCCGCCTGCTGGGCGATACCACCAATCCGTACATCATTATGCTGGTGTTCTTCCTTGTTCCCTTCATTCTGACACAGGTCATGTCCAATCTGGCTACCCTGACCATCTTCATCCCACTGGTCACTTCCGCCTGTATCCGCATGGGCGTAGACCCCCGTGCTGCCGTGGTCGGTGTGATCACAGCCAGCTGTGTGTCCATCATGACCCCCATGGCAGCTCCCTGCCAGATCATGATCATTGAGCCGGGCGGATACACCTTGAAGGATTATCTCAAGTGTGGTACCCCGCTGGCGCTCATCCTCATTGTCGTGTCCGTATTTTTCCTGCCGACACTTTATCCTTTTGCCTGATTCTATTTTCCCACCGCAGTAGTATCAGCAAACTGCATATCATAAATATGCCGTTCTGTTCGGCGCTATTTTTGAAAACCGCAATAAAAGCAGCAGAAATTTTTGAGCATCTCATAATTCTGTCAAGAGGGCCGGCACCGTCCAGCCCTCTCTCTTTTTGCCAAAGTTTCCCTTGTGTTTTCTTGCAAGCTGCCGAAATCAGCGTGTTCTCAAAAGTTCGCGTTTGCGAAGCGTAGCGCAGCAATGAAAGCCCCAGTGGGGCTTTTAAGCAACAGAACGGTCTTGCGTAGCAAGATGGAGGGGCCTTGCCCCGACAAGTTCACGTTGACACAGCTCGATTTTTGTGGCAACCTATTCCAACAATTTAATATAACATATTTACTTAGAGTTCCAGCTCGGCTCCCGAAGGAGCCGGAGCAAGTTTTTAACTTTCTTATCGCTACATAGCAAACCCGAACTAAGGCCATCCCAGAAGGGATGGTCAGGTTCAGGTTGTTGTGTGGCGATTTTTTATTGCCAAATTCAGCACCGTACCTTGAAAATCGAAAGACCGTCTGCATGGGATACCCGGCGATGACCCCGCAAAGGAGAGCCGGAAAACGCCGCCGGAAGGGGGCAGGAAAGCCATGCGGGGAGAACGGCTAAACGTTGATTCCTCAGTTACCAGAAAACAATGTGGTCAAATTGACCACATTGTTTTTCTGTAACGCCAGTGAAAGGAGGGTCATTTCCATGTATATGACAAACGAAGAATGGGAGCAGAACAATCAGGATTATTTGAAAGAATCGTATGAGGAAACGGGTTTTACCGCCGGAGGATCTGACGGAAAAAGAGTACAACCAGCTCAAGGCTGACTTTTCCGGGCTGGACAGCCTGATCGAGCAACTTTCGGCTTATATCCAGTCCACAGGTAAGAAGTATGCCGACCATGCTGCCACCTTACGCATCTGGGCAAAACGGCAGAAAGCAGAACAAAAATCGAAAGCGGGCATCCCGGACTACACCTTCAAGGAAGGAGAAAGCCTATAAAGACGATCGAGAAAATTTTAGAACAGTCCGTTTCCAGTATTCCCGAAAATGTCGAAGATTATTATGGCATGGATGGATTGCTGTACTGCGGAAAATGTCATACGCCAAGGGAAGCGTTCTTCGCAAAAGGCATTGCCCTGATGGGCAAGAACAAGCACCCAATCGAATGCAGCTGCCAGCGCACCGAGAGGGTAAAGCAGGAAGCCCTTATCAGCCAGCAAAAGCACCTTGACCGTGTACGGCGGCTGAAAACAGAGGGATTTTCTGACCCGGCAATGCTGGACTGGAAGTTTGAAAACGACAATGGCCGCAGCCCACAGATGCACCACACACCGCTATGTAGAGCAATGGCAGACCATGCGCGCAGAGAACCTTGGGCTTCTTCTCTGGGGTGGTGTGGGCACCGGCAAGAGTTTCCTCGCCGGGTGCATTGCGAACGCTCTGATGGAACAGGAAGTGCCTGTGCGGATGACGAACTTTGCACGAATCCTGAACGAGCTGAACAGCAGCTTTTCCGGGTGCAATGATATTGTGGACAAGCTCTGTCGCTATCCCCTGCTTATCATTGACGACTTCGGCATGGAGCGTGGCACCAAATACGCACTGGAACAGATCTACAGCATCGTGGACAGCCGATACCGCAGCCGGAAACCACTGATCGTCACCACCAACTTGACGCTGGACGAGATACGCCACC